>SVFG01000001.1 GCA_015056975.1 Lachnospiraceae bacterium
GAGTTTGACCCCAATCTTCACAACGCAGTGATGCAGGTGGAGAGCGAGGAGTATGAATCCGGCGTGGTTGCGCAGGAACTGATGAAGGGTTATACCTATCGGGAGAATGTGGTAAGACATTCCATGGTAGCAGTAGTACAGTAACTATACTAAATCATCTCATAAATAAAAGGAGGAAAATAACATGGGTAAGATTATTGGTATTGACTTAGGAACAACCAACAGCTGTGTAGCTGTTATGGAAGGTGGTAAGCCCACCGTTATCGCTAACGCAGAAGGTGCAAGAACAACTCCTTCCGTTGTTGCATTTACAAAGACAGGAGAGAGACTTGTAGGTGAGCCTGCAAAGCGTCAGGCAGTTACTAACGCAGAAAAGACCATCGCTTCCATCAAGAGAGATATGGGTACCGACAACGGACGTAACATTGACGACAAGAAGTATTCTCCCCAGCAGATTTCCGCAATGATTCTTCAGAAGCTTAAGGCAGATGCTGAGAGCTACTTAGGCGAGAAGGTTACAGAGGCAGTTATCACTGTTCCTGCATACTTCAACGATGCTCAGCGTCAGGCTACCAAGGATGCAGGTAAGATTGCAGGCCTCGATGTAAAGCGTATTATCAACGAGCCTACTGCAGCAGCTTTGGCTTACGGTCTTGACAATGAAAAAGAGCAGAAGATTATGGTTTACGACTTGGGTGGTGGTACCTTCGACGTTTCCATTATCGAAATCGGTGACGGTGTTATCGAGGTTCTTTCCACAAATGGTGATACCCGTCTTGGTGGTGACGACTTCGACAACAAGATTATCCAGTGGATGATTTCTGAGTTTAAGAAGGCAGAAGGTGTAGACTTATCCGGTGATAAGATGGCTATGCAGAGATTGAAGGAAGCTGCTGAGAAGGCAAAGAAGGAGCTCTCCAGCGCTATGACAACCAACATTAACCTTCCTTTCATCACCGCAACAGCAGAGGGCCCCAAGCACTTTGATATGAATTTAAGCCGTGCTCAGTTCGATGAATTGACACGTGATTTGGTAGAAAGAACAGCTATCCCTGTTCAGAACGCTATGAAGGACGCAGGTCTTACCAACGCTGATTTGGGTCAGGTACTTTTGGTTGGTGGTTCTACCCGTATTCCTGCAGTACAGGATAAGGTTAGACAGCTCACCGGCAAGGAGCCTTCCAAGTCCCTTAACCCTGATGAGTGTGTAGCAATCGGTGCTTCCGTACAGGGTGGTAAGCTTGCAGGCGATGCAGGTGCCGGCGATATCCTTCTTTTGGATGTAACTCCCCTTTCCCTCTCCATCGAGACCATGGGTGGCGTTGCAACCAGATTGATTGAGAGAAATACCACAATTCCTACCAAGAAGAGTCAGATCTTCTCTACCGCTGCTGACAATCAGACCGCAGTAGACATTAACGTGGTACAGGGTGAGAGACAGTTTGCAAGAGATAATAAGTCCCTCGGACAGTTCAGATTGGATGGTATTCCTCCCGCTCCCAGAGGAATCCCTCAGATTGAGGTTACCTTTGATATCGATGCTAACGGTATCGTAAACGTATCCGCTAAGGATCTTGGTACCGGCAAGGAGCAGCACATCACCATTACTGCAGGCTCCAACATGTCTGATTCCGATATTGAGAAGGCAATCAAGGAAGCTCAGGAGTTTGAGGCACAGGATAAGAAGAGAAAGGAAGCTGTTGAAGCAAGAAATGAGGCAGACTCCTTCGTATTCCAGACCGAGAAGGCACTGAACGAGGTTGGCGATAAGATTGCTGACTCCGACAAGACTCAGGTTCAGGCTGATTTGGAAGCAGTTAAGGCAATCCTTGAGAGAACCAAGGACCAGGAGATGAGCGACAGCGACATCGACGAGCTTAAGGCTGCAAAGGAAAAGCTGACAAACAGTGCACAGTCCCTCTTCACCAAGATGTATGAGAGCATGCAGCAGGCACAGGGCGGCGCAGGTCCTGACATGAGCAACATGGGCGGCGCAGACGCAGGTGCAGCACCTGAGGATGACGTAATCGACGGAGACTTCCGCGAGGTATAATCAAGAAGAGTTTATCTGAAATTATGTACTTCTGGGCGGCATGAGCCTCCCGGAAGTACTGTGTTATGTAGGAGGCAAGTATGGCTGAAAAGCGAGACTACTACGAGGTCCTTGGCGTAGACAAAAATGCAGACGAAGCTGCAATTAAAAAAGCATATCGTGTGCTGGCTAAGAAGTATCACCCGGATGCCAATCCCGGTAATGCTGAGGCAGAGAAAAAGTTTAAGGAAGCTTCAGAGGCTTATGCAGTGTTAAGTGACCCTGAGAAAAAGCGTCAGTATGATCAGTTCGGTCATGCTGCTTTTGAAGGCGGAGCAGGCGGTGCAGGAGGCTTTGATTTCAGCGGTGCTGATTTTGGAGATATATTTGGAGACATTTTCGGTGATTTCTTCGGCGGTGGTCGCAGAAGCAGTGCCAGAAACAATGGTCCCATGAAGGGTGCCAACCTTCGTACAAGTGTCCGCATTACCTTCGAGGAGGCAGTGTTTGGCTGTAAGAAGGAAATTGAGCTTACCGTAAAGGAAAACTGTAAGACCTGTAACGGTTCCGGTGCAAAGCCCGGTACCTCCCCCGAAACCTGTACCAAATGTGGAGGTAAGGGGCAGGTAGTATATACCCAGCAGTCCTTCTTCGGAACAGTCCGCAATGTGCAGACCTGTCCCGATTGTCAGGGAAGCGGTAAGGTGATAAAAGAGAAGTGTACGGATTGTCACGGTACCGGTTACATCCCCATGAGAAAGCGTTATTCTGTGGATATTCCTGCAGGTATTGACAACGGTCAGTCTACCAGAATGCCCGGTCTCGGAGAGCCCGGCACAAACGGTGGTCCCAGAGGTGATGTGCTGGTAGAGGTAATTGTAGGACGTCATCCCATTTTCCAGCGTCAGGAGTTTAACATATTCTCTACCGTACCGGTATCCTATGCTGTGGCGGCATTGGGTGGAGAAATCTTTATTGATACCGTGGATGGCAAGGTTATCTATGATGTGAAGCCCGGAACACAGACCGACACCAAGGTACGTCTGAAAGGTAAGGGTGTTCCTTCCTGGAGAAATAAGGATGTGCGCGGTGACCACTATGTAACCTTAGTGGTACAGGTGCCTGATAAGCTGAGCCATGAGGCGAAGGAGCTGCTCAAGCAGTTTGATGCCCTCACAGGCGATTCCTTAAATACTACCAAGAAAAAGGACGAGAACGACGAAGAACCCAAGGAACCGAAGGATTCCAAGGATGGGAAGAAAAAGAAGTTTTGGAAATAAAGTAAGCTGCCGTGCTAGGGATTAGTACGGCAGTTTTAGTTTGGGCGGGCAGCATGGGCGGCTTAGGGCAGGTATTTGTTATCGCAGGCACGCTTTCGCTACGGTTCGCAGCGCAGCGGCACTAAGCTCGAAGACGAAAATCGCAAGGCGATTTATCGCCTTTACCTCGCTAAGGGCCGGCGTGCTCACAGTGCACTGCTTATAACAAACACCTACCCTTGCCTACCATACTGCCCGCCCAAACTAAAAGTGCCTGCGGGAATCCGCAGGCGCTTCATCAAAGTATTATTTTATAATAAAAAACTAATTATCGTTAGAATTCCAATATATGCATTTCTTCAAGCATTCGCCACAATTTTTGCAATTTTCATCAACTATGGGGGCAGGAAATCCCAGCTCATTATTCTTGAATGTAATATGCTCACATCCACCACAATCTGCACACCCAACACATATTCCCATATCCGCAACTTTTTTGACATTATTCATCTCTGTTCCTCCACTTCAAATGCATGACCTCTATAAATGAGCATTTGCTTAGTTACTATACAAACTTTATTTGCGATGTGTTGCATGGGGCTCACGGATATTTTACGTTTGCACCACGCAATTACGTTTATAAATCACTATTGTAATAATTCAAACGTAAATCATATACATTTCTTACGTTCATTTTGAGCATAGTTTAAATATAGGTGGTATTTATTTCAGTGCTTACGGATAAATGAATTATTTCGTAGCAGCTAACGTCTGCTTCAGCTTCTCATACTCAGTCTGCATCTGCTTGAAGCTTTCCTCATCGCCGCTGTCAGCGTCGGGATGGTAGGTCTTGCAGAGAGATTTATATCTCTTGTCCAGCTTTTCCAAGGTGTTGCAGCCGGCGAAGTAGAAGGAATTCTTTACGGGATTGCTGTAAACCTCTTTTAATTCACCAATCATCTCGTTGATGCGGTTTCGCTGCTTGTCCAAATCCTGAATGCGGGGAATGAGTCTCTGTAACTCCGCTTGAGACATGTCCTTCTTGCGGGAAGAGCAGTAGTCGGTAAGAGATTTGAGCTCACGCAGGTATTCGCCCCAGAGTGCACGCAGTATCTGGTTTTCTCTGGTGGAAAGCAGGGTGTTGATTTCTGCTTCCAAGGGGTCCAGATTTTGGATGTGGGAGTTTAATACCTGAATATATCCGCCGGAAGCATCGCCTCCGTCCTTTGACTCGATGCTTAAGGTTTTCTTTTGCAGGCGGTCAACAAACTTGGTGTAGCGGTCCTTTGACATTTTCAGTTCGCTTGCCCACTCGTGCCATTCGATACCCAGAGACAGAAGGATAATTACCAGTGTGGTCATCAAGGAGAGGAAGTACAAAATACCGCAAACAAGTGTCAGCATGTCAAACTTTTGTAAATAAGCAAATATGCCAAGGCCGAATACGGTCTGTATGCGGCTGTTTGCTCTCCATAAAGTGAAAATCACCAAAAATGCACTGCCACCGATGGACAGATACAGGGAAATGTCCGCGATAAATACGATGGCATAGGTAAGTCCTCTTACAATGGAGAAGAACAGACAGCATAATCCGTTTACATATTTATTGCCACCAAGGCTTATGAATCGATAATCTGCTTCGCATATTTCATAGAGCTTTAAGTATCTGATATAAGTAAAGCTGTAAAGCAGATTAAAGAAGGATACCAAACCATCGACTACAATCTTTACGGGTTCTGATGCTACGCGCACCAGCAGGATTGCCAGGAAAATAAGCAGTGCCATTACAGCCAGAATGCCGATGGCAAGAAGAACAATCAGCCAGGTGGCATCGGGTGTCTTGACAAACTTAAGCACCAGATACAGTCCGAAGGTCAAAAGGCTCATGCCGCCGATTGGCAGAAGCTTTTCGAATGCCTTTGAAATAAATTTGCAGGCTGTTGCAATCAGCAATAGGGGCAATGCCAACAGGGACAGGAGATTCATTTTTATGATTTTAATAACTTTACCCATGATGTACCTCCTTACTCTGCGTAGGCAAATTCATAAGAAATGCCTGTGATATATTTGCCATCGGCGTCTGCTTTTATTGTGATGGTGTCACCGCTTGCAGGGTCTTTATAGATTGTCTTGGTGTCCTGCATTCCGGTACCGTAAAAAATTGAGCCACTAAGAGTGGTTGGTTCGCCGTAGAGACCGTCCTTGCTGTGGAATACGGTAACGGGAGACATGCCCAGAGTCACACCCTCGGGGAAAACCACTGTATTCTTGATAAATTCTAAGCTGAGTACTCTGCAATCTCTGTAAGAGCGAAGCTCATCGCTTGTGTTTTCTACGGTGATTGTGATGCCGAAATCCTCATCACTTAAAGTGAGCTTTTCGGAGGGCTTCAGTTTTTCATGGTGGTTCAGAGATAACTGTGCTGCAATCTCCTTGATGGGAATCACCTGACGGTTAATCTGAATCATACGGGAGAACTTGTCCGCCAGCAAAATTTCAGGCATGGGCTGGGTATCCATCCAACGGGAGGTAAACTCCGCTGCATCCTCTATGGAAAGAAGCAGCTCTGAGGGTGCCTTTGCGGTAAGCTCCAGCTTCTTTGTATTGGTATCAATTTCAATACCGTTAAACGCTTCCATGGTGTTAACCACCTCCAACACCTCATAAGTGCCGGGATTTAAGGTGAGCTTTTGATAATAATCGTTGTCGCTGTTTAAGGAAAAGCTGTAAATCTTTTCGGTAACGGTATTTTGCAGGGTGACCTGAAGCTCGGAACGCTCCTGTAAATTTGCCTCCTGCATATTGTATTCCTTGGGAATATTGATAAAGCTTACGTTTAAGATGCAGTCGCCCTCGTGAAGCTTCCCCTCTTTGCCGCAGGCAGTTAAGGAGAGAAGTAACAGGCAGGCTGTTAAAAGTGTCAGTCTTTTCATAGGCAATCCTCCGTGTGTAATAAGCTCTATCTATACTATAGCTTTTTCATAGGAAAACCGCAAGTAAATTATGTATGGGTAGATAGGGGAAGATGTAGATGTGAGGTGTAGTGAATTGTTTTCTACCAATATTATTTATCCGAAGCGGAATAAACCGCGATGTGGTCATTCTGAGCCATTCATTTCCTGTAGGGTAAGAATACGTTCTTCTATGCGTATCTTATCTTCCGATGGCAATGTGCGATACAATTCCCAAACATGTATGTCTTGTTCTGTTATTGTGCATGGTTTGGCAGCTGGGCGATAGTCCTGAGTCATACCGAGCAAATAATCTGAACTGGTATTAAGCGTTTTGCTTAAGCCAATTATAATGGCACTCTTAGGATCATAAATATTATTTTCATAGCGAGATAAGCTGGCGGCAGTGATTCCCAACTGCTTAGCCAGCTCTTTTTGACTGATTCCTTGTTGTTCCCTCAAGTATACAATTCTCTCTCCAATGGTTCTCATATGATAACTCCTAAGGCATATTATAAATATATGTCTATGCATCTGTTCAAATGACATAAAGTAGAAAATTCATCAATTATAAAGCATTTCATTAAAATTAAAATGCCTAGATATATAATAAGATAAAAAGCAAAGTCAACAATAAAAATTGCTAAAAATATAACGCACAATGTTGAAATTGCTAAAACTATGTGCTAGGATATATAATAAATGTAACTGTATTTTGTATAGATATAAATAAAGTAATTTTATATAAGATACATAATACTAATAGGTAACTTAAACTTATGTGAGGTACAAAGCATGAAAAGAAGAATAATTATGATTTTAGCTATTATTGCTGTTATGATGTTAGCAGGTTGTGGAACAACACAAATTGATTTGAATAAGTACATTAGCATTGAAGTTAATGGTTATAATTCAATGGGTGTTGCAACATATTCATTTGATATGGATGCTTTTGAAAAGGACTACGCAGATAAAGTAACAATAGACAAGTCATTCAATATTCCAAAAAAAATGGAAGATTTGTCTGATTGTGAAATACTGTTTGCTTCATGTATTAGCGGCAAATTAAGTAAAAGCGATAAGTTAGATAATGGCGACAAGATAACTTACAAGTGGAAATGTAGTGACGACAAAGCAAAAGAGTATTTCAACAGCGAATTAATTTACAGCGATATTGAGTATGAAGTGAAGGGGTTAACTGAGATGAAAAAGTTTAACCCTTTGGAGCATGTCTCGATTGAATATACCGGAGTGGAGCCTATTGCTGAGGCTACTGTGAAGATTGATAATACATATCCGGAGATGAAATACTTTTTGGTTACATTAGACAAAACCAGTGGCCTGTCCAATAATGATATTGTAGTTGCTAATGCATCTCTTTTGATAGAGAAAGAGGAGTTTATTGAGAAATATGATAATTTGCCTGAAACAGGTGAAAAGCAGTTTACTGTTTCAGGTATTCCTACTTATGTGGAAGGAACTACAGAAATTGATGGTGATACATTAAGTATGATGAAAAAGCAAGCAGAAGATATCATTAATAGCAAAACTGCATCTTGGATGTCTATATCACATTTAGATTCTATAGAATATATAGGGAATTACTTTATTTTGCTCAAGCAATATAATTTGGAAGCAAAACATAATAATGAACTAGATTTAGTATATCGAATCAATGCTCATCTGGATTCATATGATACCCCAGTATATGTGACATACTATTATGTTGTAGGATTCCCTAATATTACAAAGAATGTTGACGGAACAGTGAATGTAGATGTGTATAAATATTATGATACGAAGAGTACATTTAGTGTTAGTTATAAGATTAATAGGAAGACCGGTTTGGGTTATTATGTAGAAAAAGAAGCTTATTTTGATGGTTATTCACAGTTAGAAGAATTAAAGAAGGGTTGGCTTATTTCCAATATGGAAAAATTCTTCTATGAAGACAATGTTGTAGAATAAGTTACCATCTCATATTTATCAGCAATGATTCTCATAGTACTTAGAACAGGAGGAGAAAAATGTGTAAGATATATTGGATATTAATAGCGGCAAGTATTAGTTTACTAATCTTTGCTTCATGTGGAAAGAGTACTTCTGATGCAAGCGAGAATAGTGTGATTGAAGTCAGCGCAGAAGAAAGTATTATAGTGGAAGAAAGCGTTGCAGTAACAGAAGAAACATTGGAAGCTTCTGAAGAGATTGTTGAAGAAACAAGTGAAGTTGTCAGTTTGGAAAGTGAAGTGGAGAGTGATACGGATACTCATGAAGAGTATTTATATGCAGTGACAATAAGTATAAATCCTCAAATTACCCTTCATGTCGATAAAAACGAGGCAGAAGAATACTATGTTACATCTTGGACTTGTGATAATGCCGATGCTGAAGAATTGTTTGAAGGAATAGTTTTTTCTGATAAATCGATTGAGGATGTAATTGAAGAAGCTGTAAATGTTTTGACAAAAGAAAACATATTGACTTCTGATAAGGAGATCGCGGTTTCAGTATATACTGCTTTGGGGGAGGAAGTTGAAGCAGAAGATGAACTTGTGCAATATATCTCAGAAGCAGTTTGTTCGGTAACTAATGAATTATTGCTTGCAATGAGTGTTACAATAAATGGTGATAAACTCGATTTATTTGAAGTAATTGAGGAAGAAGTAAAACAAGAGGAAGAAAAACAGATAGTTGCAGATAACACGACTGATAATAATGAACAAGCAGATGAAATTGATTATGATGCTTTGGGACAGGGTGATGTAATTGAAAACACACAGAAACGATACAAAAATTATGAAGGATATCCCAACGTTGCAAAGTGCTGGTATGAAGATGGTAGTCCGTATCAAGTTATTCAGTATTCTAATATGCAGGAAATAATGGGAGATGACTGTTATTATAGTGATCATGCATTTAATCATTATACAGAACGAGTGTGTTCTGGGTTGCACGGTTTGGGAGATAATTGTATACTACTGGGTTTTGTTGCAGATTGGTCTCATGATGAGGGCGATTGGGATTTTTGTCCGTATACAGGAGAAGATTGGATACTTACTAGAAATCCGGCTAAGGCAAGAGGTTTATTAGGGTACTGTAAAGAGTGTAATAGTGATATTTGGGCTTGGTTTAGTTGCGAAAAGTATATTGCATATGGAACGCTACCGGATTTTAACGGAAGACCAGCTAGTGAGTACCATGATTGGAATGCTAAATTACGTAGTAATAATTACACTAATACTACGACACAAGATATAGAAGAATTTGAGCAGGAAGAAGGGCAAGTAGAAGTAATAGAAGAGGAAGATATTACTATTACAGATCTTGGATATATTGATGTGGAATCATCCTCCATTCCACAGGGGAAGGTATATATCTTACCGGAATTTGCAGGTAAAAACTTTGATGGAAATACCGGTGATTTTGCTGACGGTTCGGGGAACATTCATGATCCTGAATATGATGAAGTTTGGAAAGTAAGAGAACCAAATTACGAGGGAAGTTCATGGGTTAGTGAAGGAGTACTCAGATAAGAACTGTTACTTCGGGAGGTATATTATGTATTGCAAAAACTGTGGAAAGCAAATTGATAATGAAAATGCCAGCTTTTGTAATGGCTGTGGAAGTGAACTGAATAGAATAAATTCTGCGGAAGTAATGCCTGTTGCAGGGGAAAGTACAGTAATATTAACGAAACCGATAAAGAGGCAATTTGTGTTGTTGGGGCAAGAACTGGAAATAGATGAAGAAATGGATTTGTTTAATACATGCCGTCAGCAGTACAAAATAATTGCAGATGAGGGAATACGGCTGTTTCAGATGAGTTATACTCAATGTATTCATGAGTTTGATTCATTTGTAGGTGAATTCTCTAATATGTATTATTTCTATTTGGAGCCTATTTTGAAAAAAACAATGGATTTGCTAGTTAGAGAGGGTATTTGGTCAATTACACTTGACGAACTAAGAAGTACACATGTGAATAATTATCATTGGGGAACAGACGGATATGATATATTGATATATAATGCTGATGTGTTGTTACAGAAAAGAGCAGATTCAAAAGCTGAAAAGTTGTCGTTTATTCCTAGTTTTGGGGGAATAGGATTTTCTGCCATACTAACAGCCACAGCGTTGAATGTAGTAGCATATACTGCAAGCAAACAGTTAATGAAGTATACCGTCTTAAAACCATATGAAAAAATAAGCTTGTATAATCAGTTAAATGTGCCGGTGTTGATAAGTCATGTGTATTCGGATTATATGAATGTGTATTTGACGTTATCATTGATAATGAAGCAGAATGGCAGAAAGATTTGGTATCCTACGGAAGTGGAGAGAGCGCGAAATGTTTTTGCTAATATATCAAATCCTTATTTTCCGGAAGAAGAAAGGATTAATGCACTGATATCAATCATAAAAATGTGGCCATATGATGAGAATGTATATAATTATATGACAAGCATATACGGAGAAAGAGAAGACATTTTGCAATTACGTAATTATTTTTGTGTCTAAGTCTGAAATTGTAAATAGTCTCTATGGTAATTACTTGTCCAAGTGGCCCCCCCAGAAGGAACTAAAACGATAAAAGAACACAAATGGAATTAGGAAATACAAGAATTCCGCACGGATTTGCGGCAGGTATTCGGTTTCTTACAGCTGGAGAGTAACAAGGAAGCATTGAAGTTGTATGTGAACAGGCATGAAGATGTCTTTAGGAATCTGAGTGACGATGCCTACGATATGATAAGCGTAATGACGCACTCTGATGAACTGTCGGAAATTAGAGATAAGTATGAAACGGAGGGAAAAGGCGATATGTGTCAGGCGATTAAGGAAATGATTGAAGAGGGCAGACAAGAGGGCAGACAAGAGGGAAGACAGGAAGGTATCAAGGCTTTTATTGAGTTATGTCAGGAAATTGGTATTTCAAAAGAAGATACCCTGCGTAAGCTACAGGAGAAGTTTACTCTGACGGAGCCTGTGGAGGCGTATCTGGAGAGGTATTGGAAATAAGCGTTGACTTCTTACTCGCTAATTGTTAAAATTATTGCAGAAAAGCCCTTCACCAGAGAGGTGGAGGGCTTTTTAACCTTGCTTCGGCAGCGGGACAGAATGACCGGTTGCGGGCAGGATGGCACACTTGATGATGTATCAGAAAGGCGGAAAAGATCATGAAATGGGTGAAATTTCGGGTAAAGACAATTACAGAGGCTGAGGATATCATTATCAGTACTCTTTATGATATTGGTTTGGAGGGCGCACAGATTGAGGATAAGATACCTTTGACAGCCCTTGAAAAGGAGCAGATGTTTGTGGACATTCTGCCGGAGGGACCGGAGGATGACGGTATCGCGTATCTCAGCTTCTTTGTGGAGAAAAAGGAGGATGGGACCTTGGAGGTACAGGGTGAGTCCGAGGACGCAGAAACCATCCTTGCAAGAGTTCAGGCAGAGCTTGAGGAATTGCGTGATTTCATGGATATCGGAGAGGGCAGTGTCACCGTGGATGAGACAGAGGATATTGACTGGATTAATAACTGGAAGCAGTATTTCCATCAGTTTTATATAGATGATATTTTGGTGATTCCCTCTTGGGAAAATATCAAGGCAGAGGATACGGACAGAATGGTGCTTCATATTGACCCGGGTACTGCTTTTGGTACAGGTATGCATGAGACTACGCAGCTTTGTATCCGTCAGCTGCGCAAGTATATCACACCTGAGACAGAGCTTTTGGACGTGGGAACAGGCAGCGGAATTCTGGCAATTTTGTCTCTGATGTTCGGCGCAAAGCATGCGGTAGGAACGGATTTGGATATCTGTGCCATTGAGGCAGTGGCGCAAAACTGTGAGGCAAACGGTATTGCTCCCGAGCAGTTTGAGATGATGATTGGTAACATTATTACCGACAAGGAAGTGCAGGATAAGGTGGGCTATGAATGCTATGATATCGTAGTGGCAAACATTCTGGCTGATGTGTTGGTGCCCCTGACTCCCGTTATTGTAAATCAGCTGAAAAAAGGCGGTATTTATATTACCTCCGGTATCATCGACGATAAGGAGCAGACCGTAGTGGATGCGGTGAAGGCGGCAGGTCTTACGGTGCTTGAGGTTACTTATCAGGGCGAATGGGTCAGCGTTACAGCCAAGAAGGAGTAAGCATGTATCAGTTTTTTGTGGAACCCCATCAGATTAATATAAATGACAAATGTGTCACAATAGTGGGCGGCGATGTAAATCACATCAAAAATGTATTACGCATGAAGCCAGGCGAGGAATTATCCGTCAGCAATGGACAGGACGGTAAGGAGTATCGTTGCGCCATCATCGACTTTACCCCGGATGCTGTGGAGTGCGAGCTTCGCTTTATCAAGGAAGACGGCGTGGAGCTTCCCGGCAAAATCTATCTGTTTCAGGGACTTCCCAAAGCGGACAAGATGGAGTTTATTATTCAGAAGGCGGTGGAGCTTGGTGTGTATCAGGTGATACCGGTTGCCACAAAGCGTTGTGTAGTGAAGCTGGATGACAAGAAGGCAAAGAGTAAGGTACAGCGTTGGCAGGGTATCGCAGAGGCGGCCGCAAAGCAGAGCAAGCGTGCCATCATACCGCAGGTGGCAGAGCCGGTAAGCTTCGGGGAGGCACTCAGGATGGCATCCGTGCTTGACGTGAAGCTGATTCCCTATGAGCTTGCGGAGAACATGGAAAAGACGCGCACTATTATTGGCGATTTGAAGCCCGGACAGAGCATCGCTGTGTTTATCGGACCGGAGGGTGGCTTTGAGGAGGCAGAGATTGCCAAGGCTCTTTCCGTGGGCGTGGAACCCATTACCCTGGGAAAGCGTATCCTGCGCACTGAGACGGCAGGTCTTACGGTGCTTTCCTGGATGATGTATCAGTTAGAAGGACTGTCATAGAAGATAGCAGAACGAGTGGCTTTTGCATATAGTAAAGCAAGATAGCAATAAAAGGAGATTATTCATAGATGGAAGTATATTTGGACAATTCCGCCACTACCCGGGTATTCCCTGAGGTGGCGGAATTGATGACAAGAATCATGTGTGAGGATTATGGTAATCCTTCCAGCCTTCACATGAAAGGCGTGCGGGCAGAGCAGTATCTGCGGTATGCCAAGGAAACTCTGGCAAAGCTTTTGAAGGTTGCGGAGAAGGAGCTTTATTTTACCTCCGGCGGAACGGAATCCGACAACCTCGCCCTGATTGGTGCAGCCATGGCGAACAGAAGACGTGGCAATCATCTGATTACCACACAGATAGAGCATCCCGCCATCCTCCAGACCATGCATTATCTGGAAGAACAGGGATTTAGAGTGACGTATCTGCCGGTAGATAAATATGGCTGTATCAGTCTTGCTGATTTGCAGCGCGCCATGATGCCACAAACGATTTTGGTGTCCATTATGCATACAAACAATGAAATCGGTTCTCTGCAGCCCATCGAGGAAGCGGGAGCACTGATAAAGCGGATGAATCCCGGCACTCTGTTTCATGTGGATGCAGTGCAGGGCTTTGGAAAGGCAAAAATTTTCCCCAAGCGTATGCATATCGACATGCTTTCGGCAAGCGGTCACAAGATTCACGGTCCTAAGGGCGTGGGAATTTTGTATGTGGCAGACAAGGTAAAAATTGCGCCGCTCTCCCATGGCGGCGGTCAGCAGATGGGACTCCGCCCCGGTACGGAAAATGTGCCCGGTATCGTGGGCATGGCAAAGGCAGCAGAGCTTTTATATCAGAATTATGATGAGGATATCAATCATCTTTACCACTGTAAAAAACATTTCATTGAGGGTATTAACAGATTGGAACAGGTGCAGATAAACGGTCTTTTGCCTGAGGACCCCTACGGACAGAGGACAGCGCCTCATGTGGTGAGCGTTTCCTTTGCGGGAGTCAGAAGTGAGGTGCTTTTGCACGCGTTGGAGGACAGCGGTATTTATGTTTCCGCAGGAAGTGCATGCTCCGCAAGAAAACCCCAGCCTTCGGCGACCTTAAGGGCAATCGGAGTTGACAAAAATCTGTTGGAATCCACTATTCGCTTCAGCTTTTCCGTATTTACCACCATAGAAGAGATTGACTATGCATTAAAGGTAATGTATGATAAAATTCCAATGTTGCGGATGTATACCCGCAGGAAGTAAGTATTTAGAGAAAGAGGTACACCATGTTTACAGCTTTTTTGATTAAATATGCCGAAATCGGTATAAAGGGACGTAACAGATATTTGTTTGAGGATGCGCTGGTGCATCAGATTAAGTATGCTTTAAAGAAATGCGACGGACAGTTTTTGATTCATAAGACTCAGGGACGTATCTACGTGGACGCCCAGTCTGAATTTGATTTTGATGAGGTGGTGGAGCGCCTGCAGACGGTATTTGGTATTTCCGGCATCTGTCCCGTAGTGTATGTGGAGGATGAGGGCTTTGATAAGCTGGTAGAGACCATCACAGGCTATATTGCAGATGTGTACCCTGACCGTAACAAGACCTTCAAGGTACAGGCGAGACGCGCCCGCAAGAACTATCCCAAGGATTCCATGACCATCAACATGGATATGGGAGAGGCGATTTTAAAGGCGTTTCCGGAGATGAAGGTGGATGTACACAATCCGGATATTGTCCTCAATATTGAGGTAAGAGAAAAGATATATATTTATTCTGAAATTATTCCGGGACCCGGAGGAATGCCTGTGGGAACAGGCGGAAAGGCGATGCTGCTTCTATCCGGCGGTATTGACTCTCCGGTTGCCGGTTACATGATAGCCAAGCGCGGTGTTAAGATTGACGCGGTTTATTTCCACGCGCCTCCGTACACCAGTGAGCGGGCAAAGCAGAAGGTAGTGGATTTGGCACGTATCGTTTCCAGATACACCGGCCCTATTTATCTGCATGTGATTAACTTCACGGATATTCAGCTCTACATTCACGAGAAATGTCCCCATGAGGAGCTGACCATTATCATGCGTCGTTACATGATGCGTATTGCGGAGCATATTGCAAAGGAGACAGAGTGCCTGGGTCTGATTACCGGTGAGAGTATCGGTCAGGTGGCATCCCAGACTATGGCTTCCCTGGTTGCGACCAATGAGGTGTGTGAGCTTCCCGTATACCGTCCGTTGATTGGTTTTGATAAACAGGAGATTGTAGAGGTATCCGAGAAAATCGGTACCTATGAGACTTCCATCCAGCCCTTTGAGGATTGCTGTACCATATTCGTGGCAAAGCATCCTGTTACTAAGCCCAATGTCAACGTTATCCGCAGACATGAGCACAATTTGGATGAAAAGATTGAAGAGCTTGTGGCAACAGCCCTTGAGACGGATGAAGTCATTATAGTAGAGTAAATAAAAAGGATGTCTCAGGTCATTGCCTGAGGCATCCTATTTGTCGCTTGTGTGCTTAAAGCTTCACTGATTATACAGTGTAAGGCTTTAAAACATTCAGTACTTCATCAGCACCATCTTCTGCGTGGATGTTCAAGTCGATAGGCTTGGACAAATCAAGACTGAAGATACCCATGATAGATTTTGCGTCGATTACGTATCTTCCGGATACGAGATCGAAATCATAATCAAACTTGGTGATGTCATTAACAAAGTTTTTTACTTTGTCGATAGAGTTTAAAGAAATCTGTACTGTTTTCATATAACTACCTCCTTAATGTGTGTCATACCTTCTGAATTCATATTAATGTGTGAACACATAAAAGTCAAGGGAAAAAACAGTCAAAAAATATCGTAAAAAGGAAAGTTTTCTATGAAAAATGCAGCATTGCACAATTTGGGATGTAAGGTAAATTCCTACGAATTGGATATTATGCAACAGATGCTTGTGGAAAAGGGCTATAACATTGTGCCTTTTGATGAGATTGCGGATATTTATATCGTAAATACCTGTACCGTAACAAATATAGCCGACAGAAAGAGCAGACAGATGCTCCATCGTGCAAAGCTTAAGAACCCGGATGCAGTTGTGGTTGCAGTGGGATGTTATGTGCAAACCGGCAAAGAGAATGTGAAGTTGGATGACAGTATTGACCTTGCCATCGGCAATAACCGAAAGAAGGATTTGGTGCAGATTCTTGAGGCGTTTCTGGCTGAACGAGAGACCGTAGCCGAAAGGAGTCAGGTGCAGGAGATGGAGGTACAGTGTCATATTCCGGACAAACAGGACAAGACCCTGGGTGACACCACCATCCTCGATATAGACAATACTTACGAGTATGAAGAAATGACTCTGCAAAAGACAGCGGAGCATACCCGCGCCTATATTAAAGTCCAGGATGGCTGTAATCAGTTTTGCAGTTATTGTGCCATTCCCCTTGCCAGAGGCAGGGTGCGAAGCCGCAAGGCAGAGGATATTATCCGTGAGATAGAGGGCATGGTTAAGACGGGCTATCGTGAAATTGTGCTGACCGGAATTCATATCAGCTCCTATGGCATAGATTTTGATGAGGAAGCATGGCAGCAGGGGAAGAGCGTGGAGGTGCACAGAAGCGCGGAAAGGCGTGATTATTCCGGGGAGAGTAAGCTTATCGACCTGGTGGAAAGAATCCACGATATAGCTGGACTTGAGCGCATTCGTCTGGGGTCTTTAGAGCCCAGAATCGTGACAAGGGAGGTGGCGCAGAGACTGGCGGCACTGCCCAAAATCTGTCCTCACTTCCATCTGTCCTTACAGAGCGGCTGTGACGAGGTGCTAAAGAGGATGAACCGTCATTATACCACAGGGGAGTACTATGAAAGCGTGACGTATCTTAGGGAGGCCTTTGAACATCCGGCGATTACCACGGATGTCATTGTGGGATTCCCGGGGGAAACGGAGGAAGAGTTTGCCTGCACAAAGGCATTTTTGGAAAAGACGGACTTTTACGAGATGCACATCTTTAAGTACTCCAAGCGCTCCGGTACCCGTGCGGCAGTGATGCCGGGACAACTGACAGAGGCGGTGAAGGGTGTGCGAAGTAACGAGCTTCTCGCGCTTGAAAAAGAGCAGTCCAAAGCATTCCGCAGCTTCTACCTGGGACAGAACGTGGAGGTGCTTTTGGAGGAGCTAAAGGAGATTGCGGGAGAGCGTTATTGGCTGGGACACACCCCTGCGTATGTACGTGTAGCAGTAAAAGAACGAGAGGGTCTTGGCTCCAATCTTTTGGTGAAGGTGAAAACAGATGCCTTCCTGACGGATGAAATCATGACAGGAGAATTGGTGGAAGAGTGATGAAAATCATATTTTTTGATATAGACGGTACTTTGATTGACAAGAGTTTTCGGATGAGCGAAAGTACCAGGGAAGCGATTGCACGTGCCAGACAAAACGATCATATCTGTATGATAAATACCGGAAGAACCTATAAGATGGTGGGGGATTATCTGGCGGACTGGGTTGAATTTGACGGTTGCCTTTGCGGCTGCGGAACCATGGTGATATATAGGGGAAAGGAGCTTTTACACCGGACCTTTTCGGTGCAGGAGGCTATGCGCATCATAGCAGGGCTGGAAAAGTACGGAATAGATGCAGTGCTGGAGGGTGGAGAAAACAATTTCCAGAAAACACTCGCTGACATGCATACGGAGAAATTCAGGAAGTATATGGCGCAGTTTACGAATTTGGGTTACGGAAGCTTTGAACAGGCGCCGGGTAAGTTTGACAAGTTCTACTGCTATGTAGGAGAGGACGAATACAGAAGAGGGTTCTTTGCAGAATTTGTGGATATCTTGGACTACATTGACAGGGAGAGAGGTTTTTATGAAATTGTGCCCAAGGGCTTTTCCAAGGCAAGCGGCATGAGGTATCTGGCGGAATATCTCGGAAGGTCCATGGAGGATACGGTGGCTATCGGTGACAGCAACAATGATATTGCGATGCTTGAAGCAGCACATACAGCTATTGCCATGGGAAATTCGTCGAAGGCTGTACTGGAACTTGCGGATTATATCACCACAGATGTGGATAAGGATGGTATTTTCAATGCCTTAAAGTGGCTTGGTGTTTTGTAATTAGGCATTGAATTTTGTGGGTAAATGAGGTAAGATAATAAGAAGCAGATAATGTATTGGCGGTATGGAGGATTTATATGCAAAACTTAGAAAATACACAATATTTCAAGGTGCAGTCTGAGCCTGAGACAGGGGTGAAGGTTGTGCTGTCAACTGTGTATGAAGCACTGACGGAGAAGGGGTACAATCCGGTGAATCAGATTGTGGGATATGTTATGAGTGGTGACCCGACTTATATCACCAGCCATAAGAATGCCAGAAGCCTGATTATGAAGGTAGAACGTGATGAACTGGTAGAGGAATTGTTGACGGAGTACATACGTAACAACAACTGGAAATAGGAGGAATCCCATGCGTATAATGGGCTTGGATTTTGGCTCGAAGACGGTGGGGGTGGCAGTGAGCGACCCGTTACTGATTACGGCACAGGGTTTGGAGATTATCAGACGCAAGGAGGAGAATAAGCTCCGCCAGACGCTGGCAAGAATTGAAGAGCTGATAGTAGAGTACGAGGTGGAAGAAATTGTTTTGGGATTGCCCAAGAACATGAATGCCACAGAGGGTGTACGTGTAGAATTGACCAATGAGTTTAAAGAGAAGCTGGAGAGACGTACGGGACTTCCCGTGACGATGTGGGATGAACGTCTTACCACCGTGGCTGCGGACAAGGCCATGATGGAAGCGGGGATACGCAGGGAAAACCGCAAGGATTACGTGGACATGATTGCGGCAACTTTGATTTTGCAGGGATATCTGGATCGAAGGAGCATGCAGGCAAAATAGATTATTGGAGAAGCTATGAGTAAATTAGAGAAGATTACGTTTAATCCGGAGGGAGAAGAACCGGTAGAATTTTTTGTGTTGGAGCAGACCAGAATCGGCGGCTACAATTATATTTTGGTGACCGATTTTGAGGAAGGCGACGGAGAAGCTTTGATATTAAAGGATTTGTCCAAGGATGGTGAAGAGGAGAGCATCTTTACCATTGTTTCGGATGATGATGAGCTTGCGGCAGTATCGGGTGTGTTTGCCGATATGCTGGAGGATATCACTTTTGAATAATATGGCGATGGGTATCGTTGCTTATTAACCGGATTTGTGCGCGAAACGGTTTATGTAACAAAATGCAGGGTATACTTTTATTACATATAAAGAGCCGTGGATGCAGAAATTCCGTGTGATACACAGAGACAGGCGTAAGGGTTACGACAGAACAAAGAGGCCCGTCCGGATTGTGCAATTACATTTGTTGATGAGAACAGGCTGTCAGCCATGTGGAATAATGGAGGAATGATTTTTGAAGAAAAAAGAGAATATGAATGCATCCAAGTTAAAGATTATCCCTTTGGGGGGCTTGGAGCAAATCGGTATGAACATTACTGCCTTCGAGTATGAAGACAGTATTATTGTGGTGGATTGCGGACTGTCCTTTCCGGCAGATGATATGCTGGGAATCGATTTGGTAATCCCCGATGTTACTTATCTGAAGGATAATATTGACAGAGTGAAGGGTTTTATGATTACACACGGTCACGAGGACCATATCGGTGCCCTGCCTTATGTACTGAAGGATATTAATGTACCTGTGTATGCCACAAGGCTGACAATGGGTATCATTGAAAATAAGCTAAAAGAGCATAATCTGATGAAGGGCACCAAGCGCAAGGTGGTGAAATTCGGTCAGTCCATCAATCTGGGAGATTTCCGAGTTGAGTATATCAAGACCAACCACAGTATTGTGGATGCGGCGGCACTTGCCATTTATTCGCCTGCAGGCGTGGTAGTGCATACCGGAGACTTTAAGGTGGATTACACTCCTGTATTTGGCGACGCCATTGATTTGCAAAGATTTGCAGAACTCGGTAAAAAGGGTGTTCTTGCACTGATGTGCGATTCCACCAACGCAGAGCGTCCCGGTTTTACACCTTCCGAGAGAACTGTGGGTAAGACCTTTGACACCCTGTTTGAGGAGCATAAGAATACCAGAATATTTGTGGCAACCTTTGCTTCCAATGTGGACCGCGTACAGCAGATTATCAATACTGCCTATAAGTTTGGCAGAAAAGTAGCGGTGGAAGGTCGCAGCATGGTCAATATCATTGAGACCGCAAGTAATTTGGAGTGTATCAGTATTCCGGAGAACACCTTGATAGATTTGGAGCAGATGAAGAACTATCCCGATGAACAGCAGGTAATCATCACTACCGGCAGTCAGGGTGAAAGTATGGCGGCGCTTAGCCGTATGGCAAACAACATGCACCGCAAGATTACAATAGGCCCCAGAGATACGGTTATTTTCTCTTCAAGCCCCATACCGGGCAATGAAAAGTCCGTAACTAAGATTATTAATGAGCTGCTTCGCAAAGGTGCGGATGTTATCTTCCAGGATGCTCATGTGTCAGGACATGCATGTCAGGAAGAGATTAAATTGATTTATACTCTGGTACAGCCCAAGTATGCAATTCCCGTGCACGGCGAGTACAAGCATCTGAAGGCGCAGGCTAAGATTGCGGAAAGTCTTGGTATTGACAAGGAGGATATTTTTATCCTTTCCTCAGGAGATGTGCTGGAGCTTGATATGGAGCAGGCAGCAGTAACAGGTAAGGTGCCTACCGGTGCCATCCTGGTAGACGGCCTTGGCGTGGGTGATGTGGGAAATGTGGTTCTTCGTGACAGACAGCATCTGGCTGAGGACGGTATTATGATTGTGGTAATGAGCCTTGACCGCTACAGTAACCAGCTGGTGGCGGGACCGGATATTGTGTCCAGAGGCTTTGTATATGTGAAGGAATCTGATGAATTGATAGAAGAGGCGCGCAGTACTGTGGATGAAGCTATTCAGAACTGCCTCGACAGGGGCGTAAGTGATTGGGGCAAATTAAAGTCCACCACCAAGGATGTACTCAGTGACTATGTGTGGAAAAAGACTAAGCGTCGTCCCATGATACTTCCCATTATTATGGAAGTATAAACAACCTCTTGAATTATTTGTGGAGAAAAGATACAATATGAGCAATATGGAACATGCAGTAGAGCAATTAATAGATGCGATTCTAAACTCAGAGGAGTACCTGACTTATAGGGATGAGCTTTCGAAGGTGAAGCAAATGCAGGAGCTTAAGGCACAGCTTGATGAGTACAGAAAGCGGAATTTCATTTTACAACACAGTGAAGGCTACGCTTTTGACAAGCTGGAGGAGTTTGAGAGAGAATTCCAGGAGTTTAGGGAGAATCCGCAGGTGGAAGCGTTTCTGGCTGCAGAGCTTTCGTTCTGCAGGATGATGCAGGATGTGGAAGCCAGAATTACAGGAGCATTACATTTTGAGTAAATAAGGGAAGTGAAGCCAATGAAGACTAGTAAGCTGATACTGACGGTGGTCAGTACCATATTAAAGGTGGTTGTGGCGGTGGCAGTTGTTTTGGTAATTTACCGCGGAGCTATGACCTGTTATGAATATGGTTACCGTATATTTGAGGAGGCTCCCATGTCTACGGGAGAAGGAAGGACAGTGACTGTGACAGTGACTGAGAAGATGTCGCCTAAGGAAATCGGCACCTTGTTTTTGTCCAAGGGCTTAATCCGCGACGACAAATTATTTGTATTGCAGTATCATTTGTCCGAGTTTAAGAAGGATGTAAAACCCGGAACATATGAGCTTACTACGGCAATGACGGTAGAAGAAATGATGGAGGTTATGGCTTCCGGTCCCACGAAGGACGAGGAAGAATAACAGAAGATGGAGTGCAAATGATAGTAGATGAAAGAATGGCTGCCTTTATCGATTCTCTCGATAAGGGCAACACCCCTTTTTTGGATGAAATTGAAAAGTTTGCCTTGGAGACACAGGTGCCGATAATACGCAAATCCATGCAGAGCCTGTTAAAGTTTCTCCTGGCATATGTAAAGCCGAAGAAAATCCTGGAGGTCGGGACTGCTATCGGCTTTTCTGCTTTGCTTATGAGCGAGTATGCGCCGAAGGGCTGTCATATCACCACTATAGAAAAGTATGAAAAGCGCATACCGGTTGCAAGAGAAAATTTCAGACGTGCCGGGAAGGAGCAGGACATTACCCTGATAGAGGGAGATGCGACGGAGGTGTTGAAATCCTTGGAAGGTACCTTTGACATCATATTTATGGATGCAGCCAAGGGACAGTATATCAACTTCCTGCCTGATATTATGAGATTGTTGCCGCAGGGTGGTCTGCTCATCTCGGATAATGTACTTCAGGACGGTGATATTATTGAGTCCCGTTTTGCAGTCACAAGGCGTAACCGCACTATACATGCCAGAATGCGGGAATATTTATATGAACTAAAGCACAACCCGGGACTGGAGACGGTTATTTTGCCGGTGGGCGACGGTGTTACCCTGAGCACGAAACTGTGAAGGGAGCGGGCAGAGGTGCTAAAGTTTTGAATCGGAGGAAGGAAATATGACACAGAGAAGAAAGCCGGAGCTATTGATTCCGGCGAGCAGTCTTGAAGTGTTAAAGACCGCAGTTATTTTTGGAGCGGATGCAGTATATATCGGTGGAGAGGCTTTTGGGCTTCGTGCGAAAGCCAAGAACTTTTCCATGGAAGAGATGGCGGAAGGAATAGCGTTTGCCCATGCCCATGGAGTAAAAGTGTATGTGACTGCCAATATTCTGGCACATAATGAAGACTTAGAGGGCGCTGCAACATATTTTGCAGAGCTTCGGGACATGCAGCCCGAAGCCCCGGATGCCCTGATTATTTCAGATCCGGGTATGTTTACCGTGGCGAAAGAAGTCTGGCCGGAGATTGAAATCCACATTTCCACCCAGGCAAACAATACCAACTATCAGACCTATTTGTTCTGGTGGAAGATGGGAGCGAAGCGCGTGGTGTCGGCAAGAGAGCTTTCCCTTGCGGAAATCCGTACGATCCGCGACCATATCCCGGAGGAGATGGAGATAGAGAGCTTTATTCACGGAGCAATGTGTATTTCCTACTCGGGAAGGTGCCTGCTCAGTGCGTATTTTACCGGCAGAGATGCCAATCAGGGTGCCTGTACCCACCCATGCCGCTGGAAGTATGCGGTTGTGGAGGAGAAGCGTCCGGGAGAATATCTGCCTGTGTATGAGAACGAGCGGGGGACCTACATTTTCAATTCTAAAGATTTGTGTATGATAGAGTACATTCCCGAAATTGTGGCGGCGGGAATTGACAGCTTAAAAATAGAAGGACGTATGAAGACGGCGCTTTATGTGGCTACGGTTGCGCGTACCTATAGGAAAGCGATAGATGATTATTTTGAGTCTGAAGAAAAGTACCGTGCCAATATGGACTGGTACCGTGCAGAGATTTCCAAGTGTACCTACAGACAGTTTACTACCGGTTTTTATTTTGGTAAGCCTGATGAAAATACCCAGATATATGACAATAATACTTATGTGAATGAGTATATTTATTTGGGGATTGTGGATACCGTGGAAAGCGAAGAGAGTACTGCAACAGGAGAGCGGTCAGAAATGACGGGACAGGGACGCGTCTTGGCACGGTTTGAACAGCGCAACAAATTCTCCGTGGGAGAGCAGATTGAAATTATGAAGCCGGATGGAAGAAATATCGAGGCAGAGGTGCTTTCTATGTATGATGCAGAGTTTACTTCCGTGGAGAGCTGCCCCCATTCCAAGCAGGTGATATGGGTGCAATTGTCTAAAACTCCGGAATGTTACGATATTTTGCGCAAAAAGGCAGAGATTTTGGTTGACCAATCATAGCGCGTATTGTAAAATGAAGCGTAAATTGATTGCAAACGTTTATTGCAAATAGAGAGGAACGTTAGGATGAGTGAAGAGTTAAAGGTAGAAGAGCTTTTTGCCAGCAAGGTGTTTACCCTTGGCAAGATGAAGGAGAGATTACCTAAAAGTGTATATAAGGAAGTGGTGACCATCATTGACAATGGTGGAGAACTATCACCTGCCACGGCGGATGTGGTTGCAAAAGCGATGAAGGATTGGGCAGTGGAGAATGGCGCGACCCATTATACCCATTGGTTTCAACCACTCACCGGCATTACTGCGGAAAAGCATGATTCCTTCGTGACCCATCCCGATGCAGACGGACGGATGATTTTAGAGTTTTCCGGTAAGGAGCTGATTAAGGGTGAACCCGATGCATCTTCTTTCCCTTCAGGTGGACTGCGTGCAACCTTTGAGGCGAGAGGCTATACTACATGGGATATTACATCGCCTGCGTTTATCAAGGAGACAGCTACCGGTCCCACCCTGTGCATTCCTACGGCATTCTGCTCCTATACAGGTGAGGCGTTGGATAAGAAAACGCCGCTTTTGCGTTCCATGGAAGCTTTGGGCAAGCAGGCAATGCGTATCGTGAGAATGTTCGGCAATGTGGAGGCTACAAAGGTGATTCCTTCCGTAGGTGCGGAGCAGGAATACTTTTTGGTGGATGCCAAGAAGGCATTGAAGAGAGAGGATATTATTTTCTCCGGAAGAACCTTGTTTGGTGCGCCGGCACCCAAGGGGCAGGAGATGGATGACCACTACTTCGGTGTTATCAGAGAGCGTATCGGTGCATTTATGCACGATGTAAATATAGAGCTTTGGAAGCTGGGAGTGACTTCCAAGACCCAGCACAACGAGGCTGCCCCTGCACAGCATGAAGTGGCGCCTATATACGAGTCTGCCAATGTGGCAGTTGACCACAATCAGCTTGTAATGGAAACCTTAAAGCGTGTGGCAGGCAAGCATGGACTGCGCTGTATGCTTCACGAAAAGCCTTTTGCGGGTGTGAATGGTTCCGGCAAGCACAATAACTGGTCCATTACCACGGATACCGGCGTGAACCTCTTAGAGCCTGGTCAGACACCCAATGAGAACATTCAGTTTTTGCTGGTGTTGGCATGTATTATGAAGGCAGTAGATACTCATGCGGATTTGCTTCGTCAGAGTGCATCCAATGTCGGAAACGACCACCGTTTGGGCGGTTATGAGGCACCTCCTGCAATTATCTCCATTTTCCTGGGAGAACAGCTTGAGGATGTAGTATATCAGCTTGTAGAGACGGGTAAGGCAGATTCTTTAAAGGAAGGCGGAATGCTCTGCACAGGTGTGTCCACCCTGCCTGATTTTGTAAAGGATGCAACGGATAGAAACCGTACTTCACCGTTTGCTTTTACCGGTAATAAATTTGAGTTCCGTATGGTGGGTAGTGAGGACTCTATCGGAAGCCCCAACACCACCTTGAATGCTATTGTAGCAGAGGCATTTTGCGAGGCGGCTGACAGACTGGAGGGCGCTGAAGACTTTGAGATGGCTGTACATGACTTAATTAAGGAGTATATGACAGCACACCAGAGAATCATCTTCAACGGAAACGGCTATGCAAAGGAATGGGAGGAGGAAGCGGCAAGAAGAGGACTGCCAAATATTCCTTCCATGGTGGAAGCGGTGGATACCCTTACCACGGATAAATCCATCAGATTGTTTGAAAAGTTTGGTATCTTTACAGAGGCAGAGCTTCGCTCCCGTGCAGAGATTTTATATGAGACCTATGCAAAGACCATCAACATTGAAGCGCTGACCATGATTGACATGGCAAACCAGCAGATTATTCCTGCAGTAATGCGTTTTGCCAAGTCCCTGGCAGACACTACGCTGGCAGTGAAGCAGGCAGGTGGTGATGATTTTACATCCACCGAGCTGTTAAAGACTGTAACCGCAAAGCTTACGGAGACAAAGAAGGCCGTAGGAGCACTTCTTGAGGCAGAAAAGCAGGCGTCTGAAATGGAACGTGGCAAAGAGCAGGCGTTCTTCTATCATGATGTGGTGATGACTGCCATGAATAATCTGAGAAAACCTGCAGATGAACTGGAGAAGCTGGTGGACAAAGAGTATTGGCCCTTCCCTACATATGCGGATTTGTTGTTTGAGGTATAAAGATGAAAGAGTAAGGCTGCGGATATGTTCCGTAGCCTTTTTCATGCACAGTAGGGAGGGAGTAGGTGGGATACCATGGTTTTATGATTCTGGGTTACGGATGGGTATTTTCTAAGCATTGTGGATTATGTTTTGTGACTTTCGGGTCGGTGCGCACATGCCTCCATGCATGGGCGCACCTAAATCGCTCATCCTTGAGCGATTTTCCCTATATGCAATAGCACAATGCTTGAAAATGCAGCCATCCTCCACCAAGAACAAAAACTATGGTATCCCCCCGCTCCCCTCCTATCTATACCAGCAAAAGGAACACACAATATCCGCAGCCTTACGTTGCACGAAATGAAAAAGTTGGGAGTTGTTTTGGGTATTGCGCATATAGTATCATCAATTTAAAAATTTTTAAAAAATTTTGAATTTAGGTATTGCAAAGTGGACATACTTCATGTATAATACATCAAGTAATACGAAATAGCGCTATCGCCAAACGGTAAGGCAACGGACTCTGACTCCGTCATCTCAAGGTTCGAATCCTTGTAGCGCTGCTGAAAAAACTCAGTAGAGAAATCTACTGAGTTTTTTTGATGTTCGGAAATAGGTTGAAATGGATTGTTTTTGAATTTTTTTGTATTAGTAGGGGAAAGCTGTTCGCAGGAGCATAGAAAAACGCTGTCAGGAAGAGTCTACGGCGTTTTACGGGTAATTGCGGGAAAATGAGAGTGGATAGGTCAATTCATAGGTCAATTTGAAATCGGTGAAATGCTCCGTATAATCAGGGGGTAGCTTCATTCTGCAAGAAATTTTAAAGGCAAGAGATTGCATTGATATAGAATTGTTATGTCGTGCAGATATGGCCTTTCTATTTTATATTCATTATTTGGGTTTATATGTTAACCTTTGAGTTTGCTTGTGTTATAATGTAAGTGAAGTATTACTATTGTCAAGTAGCGTTGAATGGGAGGGATGATAATGGGAATTATTAATGAGGAAAATAAAGATAATGGCAGCCAAATTAAGAATTATTCATCAATGACGATTATAGCTATGATACTAGGAATATGCGGGTTGGTTTTAAGTTGCGCTTGTATAGGAATGTTGCCTGCAATGGCTGGAGCTGTTTTGTCAATAATTACATTAGTAAAAGGGACAAAGAAAAAAGGAATTGCGTTGATTGCTTTAGTTTCATCTGTTTTGGGAATTGTTATTGCTGTAGTAGTTGGAATAATAGCGATGTTCGCTTCTGATGATACGGTTAATAGCGATATCGGTCAAGAGCAAGGCGTAATTAAAGACTCCATAGAGGAAGAAAATGATACAGTACAAGTATTAGGCAAAAATTTAACAATTCGTGAATGGGGGGAATTAAAGAACGCTGATAAAGTTGAGTTTATAGGTAAGTATTGGGCTAAGCGTGGCGATGGGTCATATATATTTATATACAAAGAGGCTGATGGAAAAGGGAATATTGTGAATGTTAATATTTTTGCGACGGATAAAACGACAAACAAAAAGTTATCGGAGTTGGATAGTGCATCTCATAAAGATGAAAAGTATGTAAAAATAATATGTGACTATGATAAGATGGTTATAAATGATGATGGAATGGTTCACTTTTATGTAACAGCGCATGAAGCGGAGATATTAGACCCTAATTCAAAAGAGGTAAAGAAATTAAGTGGTCGTTACTTCTATATTGGAGATACTATTAATTTATCTGGTGGTGTAGTTTATAAGGTTTTGAGTACAGGCATAGAAGAAAATTTCACGGGTACATGTGTCTACGTTGAGATTGAAATTGAAAACCAAGGTGAAGAAGAATATTGTACATATGGGTTGAATGCGCGATTTTATGGGGATGGTTATCAGTTAACACCTGCATTGGGGGATGATAGGTCGTTTAATGGCTGTGAATTAACAAAAGGTCGAAAGAGTATTGTGAGATTTTACGCAGAATGTCCTAATTACAATCAAATTGGAACGATAGAGGTGGAATTTTCCGATATTGCAGACTTAGTTATCGTTATTAAAGAAGAGAAGACTAGTAACGTTGGGCAAAGCGTGGAATATTTGGATTTGTGGAATAATCATACAATGTACATTAGGCTGGATAATACATATTTGGAGATTTATCCAATTGATAAGTCATCGTTCTTTTTGGCTATCAGAGATAGCGATGGTTTGGATTTAAGAGATCTTCGTTTTGGAATTGCAGAAAATAGATTGGATGCAAATTGTTTGGATAAGGGATTTAACTTGAAACTTTCGGTATCATCCGATGGTAATTCTATTAGTGTTATACAAGATGGAGATATTCCATATTGTGAGGGTATGGACTTTTCTGGAACTTATACAGGTTATTCTGAAACTCCGCAATGATACCGATATTAAATGAGATTATTCGCAGAACGATATTTATTGTTTTTAAGGGAATATTATTAAAATGGTAGAAAAGAGTTTGAGAAGAATAATCATAATTATGGGCAAGGTAATTTATAGAATGAAAAAGCTCAATTGCCTGAGAAATAAGGTGATAGGTAATTTCATAGGTAAATTCCTCAATATTATTAATCATAAACCCGCATAAATTCAGGGAATATCGTTTCTGGTATAACGGACTCTGACTCCGTCATTTCAAGGTTCGAATCCTTGTAGCGCTGTCCAAAAGAACCACAAGCGCATGCATGTGGTTCTTTGTCTTGAGAGGATAGTGCTTGCGCTATTCTACGTGCTCTTTGAGCTCGGCAACAAGTCTTTTAAATACTTCCTCATTCCGTACAAAATCAAATCGTTTGTCTTCCGATGTTTGCAATCTGAGATTACAAGCATTACCTTTATAGTTTTTCGAGGTTCCTTTGTTTATATGCTTTATGAGATTAACCATCGGGGCTGTATAATCCATATCCTTTAAGTTGGCTTCAATAATTGCATATCTGCAGCTTTCTTCCAGTGCTTTTAGTGTATGCACTGTATCTTTCATATCGGCATACTCGAGTGCAATACGACTATAATAAAATGAAAGATCAAAAGCGTAAAAGCCCACATTGTCATCTGAAAACAGCCGCCGGAGGATATCAATTGCAAAAGTATATGCTTCAATGATTTCCTCATGCGTAAATGGAACTTTTGAAGTCATATTGCACGCAGTTAATGCGGCCTCATGGATTAAATTCATTATGTAACTTTGACATGCGCCTACACCTTCTTCTCCATCAAGAATGGCACTCCGAAGATTTTCTCTTGTTATGAAAAACGTACCACTCATGTCAGCATAGTATAATGCTTTTTCTTTATCGATATTAGCATAAGTGTAACTCAAGCGTTGTATGACTCGTTCTCTTTGTCGGGGCTCAGTTGATTTTTGCAAAAGTTCTTCGCCGAGCGTGATGATAAGCGTTGCTTTATCTTGGGGAAATGGATATACGGCCTCTCTGTTGATTGCAAACATAAGTCCTTCGATTACACGGCAATCATTTGGAAATTCAGCATATGCCTTTTCCCACATTTCCAGATTTTTTTGATTTTCTCCATTTTGTTGAAAAATCTCACTTTGTCTTAGATATTCGCATATTGTTTCTTCAACTCTTATCTGATCTACACTGAGTAATTCATCAACAGTTACATTAAAATAAAAAGCTATTTTAGGCAACAACGTAATATCCGGAAAGCCTTCTCCCCGTTCCCATTTCCCTACGGATTGCGGAGTAATTCCAAGGTGCTTTGCAAGAGCTTCCTGGGTTATGTTTTTGTGTTGT
Organism: Lachnospiraceae bacterium; assembly: GCA_015056975.1. Taxonomy (GTDB): domain Bacteria; phylum Bacillota; class Clostridia; order Lachnospirales; family Lachnospiraceae; genus Acetatifactor. The sequence continues at coordinate 29,937 of SVFG01000001.1, forward strand.
CGCAATGCACGCAGTTTTTCCTTCAAGTTAATTTCCATAAATTTAAACCACCTTTGTTTAGAGTGATAAGCGCTTATCCTGTTTATATAGTAGCAAAAGAATAATAGCTGTTTCAAGAACCGCAAGGTTTATTTTCGGGCGGATTTCACAACCGAGGGTTGTTTTTTCGAGGAAAAGTAATGTCTTGAGAAATTCCTGTAATATGAGTATAATAAAAACAGCCTGAAAAGGTTAAAGATACTTAAGAAACGGATAACATATGAGAAAACAGGACTCCCTACACGACGGTTATGCAAAACATAATATCAGATTCTCCATCCGAAAGAAAATTCTGATGCTTTCGGCGGCGGCAGCATTGCCTTTTTTATTGCTGGTAGTGTATCTGGTGATTTCCCTGACCAATTACAGCCGCACTTATGACCAGATTGTGAGCAATCTGACGGTTGCAAATAACTACAATCTGAATTTCAAGGAAGAGATGGACGAGAGTCTTTATAAGCTTGTAGTAGGTTATGTGACTTTTGATAATATATCCAAGGATGATACACTGAAAGATCCCTATGTGTTGATCCGTGAATTGCGGGGAGAGTTTACCAAGCTGATGGACATTACCACAGAGATAGAGAGCAAGATGTGGTTGCAAAGTCTTCTCCGAAATATTAACACCTTGGAAAAGCGGGTGGATGATATAAAAGAAAGCGCGCTTAAGGGCGGCATGTACAATGAAAACATTGAAGTGCTGGATAAAAATATATATATTCTGACGGAACTGATTCAGGATGATATTCAGTATTACATATATTATCAGACCAAGAGTATGGATAAGATTACAGATACGCTCAATAAGCAGGTGCAGGATTTTATTTTTCTGTGCAGTATCATTATTGTAGTGCTGGTGATAGCGGTGTCGGTTACCACTTGGCTGATTGCATCCGGAATCAGACGCCCCATACAGGAGCTTTATGTTGCTACTGAAAAGGTGGCAGAGGGAGATTTCAGCGCCCGCGCGGATGTGACTTCCAAGGACGAGATTGAGGTGCTTGCCAAGGGCTTTAACAATATGACTGAGAATATGCAGGCACTTGTGGACGAGATTAAAGAGGACGAGGCGAAGCTCAGAAGGGTGGATCTTCGACTGTTGCAGGAGCAGATAAACCCTCATTTCCTTTACAACACGCTGGATACTATCGTGTGGCTGATAGAGGGCAATGAAACCGAGAAGGCTGAGGAAATGGTGGTTACATTGTCCAATTTCTTCCGTTTGGTGCTCAGTAAAGGTAAAGAATTTATAACCATCCGTGAGGAGGAGCAGCATATTGCCAGTTATCTGGCGATTCAAAAGATGCGGTATCATGATATTATGGAGTATGACATCCAGATAGACAAGGTGCTGTATGACTATCAGATTCCCAAACTGACCTTGCAGCCCTTAGTTGAAAATGCTCTGTATCATGGACTAAAGTACAAAAGAGCAAAGGGTTATATCCATATTAATGGTGAGAAGACGGGAGATGTGATAGTCTTAACGGTTAGGGATAACGGTGTTGGTATGGATGAGGAGGAACTGGAGCTTTTACGCAAAGAGATTGAGCGTCCCTGCAAGGAGACGGAGAAGGGCTTTGGAATGGCAAACGTCAATGAGCGGATTCATATGTATTTCGGGCAGGAATATGGTATGACAATCCGGTCAAAGAAAAGAAAAGGTACTATTGTGGAGATAACAATCCCGGCAATCCGGGCAGAAGAAACGTAGTGATTGGGTGAAAAATATGGGTAGAGTAAAAGGACATGGGTTATGGAAAACTGTACCGGTTTATTTCCTGCCGGTTATTATACTGATATGTTTAATCGGTTGTGGCAAAGAGTTCGGACCGGGAGAGACAGAGCAGGTACTTACACCGAAGGATGAGAATCTGATTGTGGTGGGAGTGTCCCAGGTGGGAAGCGAATCCATGTGGAGAACTGCCAATACAGAGTCTGTCCAAAGCGTGTTTACAAAAGAAAATGGGTACTTTTTACTTTTTGACAATGCCAGACAGAAGCAGGAGAATCAGATAAAAGCACTCCGAAGTTTTATTTCCCAAAAAGTGGACTATATTGTATTTTCACCTATTATGGAGAATGGCTGGGATACGGTTTTGCAGGAGGCAAAGGAGGCAGACATTCCGGTGATTATCATGGACCGTATGGTGAATGTTAAGGATGATTCCTTGTACATAACCCGTGTGGGTTCTGATTTTGATGCGGAAGGCAGATGCGCCGGAGAATGGCTTGCGGAGTATCTGAAAAAGCAGGAACGTGCGGAGGAGCCGGTAAACATAGTGGTGCTTCAGGGGACGGAAGGCTCCACTTCCATGATTGGAAGAACGGAAGGATTTAATGCAATAGCGGAGCAATATGAAAACTGGAATATATTGGAGCAGGTAAGTGCGGATTATACAACGGCAAAAGGGCATGAGGTCATGGAAGGACTGCTTATGCAGTATGATGACATTGATGTAGTGGTATCTCAGAATGATGATATGACTTTCGGTGCGCTGGAAGCTATTGAGGAGGCAGGTTTGACCTCCGGTATAGAGGGAGATATTATTATGATTTCCTTTGATGCGGTAAAGGCGGCTCTTAAGCTGGTGCAGGATGGTATTATTAATGTGGATATCGAATGTAATCCTGTGTTGGGCGAAGAAGTGGAAAAGGTAATCAGTGCGCTTGAGAACGGAGAGGCGGTTGATAAGACTTATCCGATAGAGGAAAAGGTTTTTACGATTGAAAACGTAGGCGAATTTATAGATGACAGAACCTATTGAGGAGAGAGAAGATGCTAAAAGTTTTTGTGGTGGATGATGAGAGTGTAATCAGAGAAGGACTCAGGGATAATATACCGTGGGAGCAGTATGGCTATCAGTTTGTGGGAGAAGCGGCTGATGGAGAGATGGCGCTTCCATTAATCCGCAAAACGACGCCGGATGTACTTATAACGGATATTAAAATGCCCTTTATGGATGGGTTGTCCTTAAGCAAAATCGTGCATGATGAATTTCCCAAGATGAAGATTATCATTATCAGCGGTTATGATGACTTTGAATATGCCAGACAGGCAATTGAGGTGGGAGTGGAACAATACATGCTGAAGCCCATTACCAAGCTTTCACTAAAGAAGGCATTGCTTGAACTGAAAGAAAAAATAGAGCAGGATATGGAACAGAGCGATTATCAGGTAATGTTCCAGAATGAGATGCATGTGTATGAACAGTTTTCCAGAAGACGCTTCTTTGAGAAGGTACTGGAGGGAGAGCTGTCTGTTAAGGAGATTTATGAGGAGGCGGCGAAGCAGTCCATTGAGATTACTGCCTCGGGATATAATCTTATGTTTTTCTGCCTGATGGAAAAGAAAAAAGCGGCATCTGCAGAGGAGCAGGAGGAATTTTCGCGTATACAGGACAGCGTGCTGCATTCCTTTTTGCGCTATCCGCAATACATCCTGTTTCGTTGGAATGTAAGTTGTTATGGTGTGTTGATAAAAGGTGAACTGACTCAGATAGAGGAGTTGACCGACAGAGCGCTCGGCAACTTAAAGAGAATTTGCGTTCCCGAAGAAGAAATGCTGGAATGGTATGTGGCAATCGGTGAGCCGGTGGAACGATTGAGTATGTTGCCGGAGTGCTATCAGAAGGTAAATCATTATTTGGCATACCGCTTTATTATGCCGGATATACATGTGCTGTCCCACAAAGTGCTGGAGGAACATCCGGCGGTAAGGGAGGAAAAGAGCATTGAACATATAGAGTCCTCCAAAATGGATCCGGCGGTCATTCGAGATTTCCTCTCCAGAGGAACAAGAAATGAAATCGATGATTTTGTGGATACTTATATGAGAGGAATACGGGAAGCTCTGGAATCCAGAATGTTCCGCGATTATGTGGTGTTAAATATCCGTTTTACAACCATTGCATATGTGGAATCCATTGGGGCCACGCAGGAAGAGCTTATCAGTAAAATGGCAAACTGCAGTCAGGATATGAATATGAAGCCGGAGGAAGTGGTTGCATATTTTACAGATTCCCTCCAGGCAGCAATAGCTATCCGTGACAAAGAAAGCGATTATCAGAGCGGTAAAATTTTGCGGCGTGCATTGGATTACATTGACGCAAACTACGATAAGGAAAATCTTTCGCTTAACAGTGTTGCAAAAGAGGTTGATGTAAGCTCCAATTATTTCAGTGCCATTTTCAGTCAGGGTATGCAGAAAACCTTTATTGAGTATGTTACCGCAAAGCGCATGGAAAAGGCAAAGAAGCTTTTAAAAGCAACGGACAAATCCTCCGGAGAAATTGCTGCAGAAGTCGGATACAAGGACCCCCATTATTTCAGCTTTGTATTTAAAAAGACCCAGGGGCAGAGCCCCAGAGAATACCGCACAGGTAAATAGTTACGTGTCAGAGCTTTCGCGCTCCACTAAAAACCAGGGGATTTCCCGTGAAAGAACGGGAAGTCCTTTTAATTTGTCGATTATCATGGAAGCGGCCGTCTGCCCGGTCTCGTGAAGCTTGTGGGACAGAGAGGTAATGGAGAGCGGACCGGAGGTGCATAAATAAGTATTGTCAAAGGAAGCAACCGCCATATCCCCGGGCAGGGTATAGCCGGAAAGCTGTAATTCCCGAATCAGCCAGTATGCAATCTCATCATTGTGACAGACAACGGCAGTGCAGTCCGAGAGACTGTTTTTTATGAATGATTTTAAAAAGAGCGTATCCTGTGCCGCCTGTAATTGGTTAAGCTCCCTTGTGGAAAACCATCCTACGTGTCCGTCTGATATCGGCAGGCCAAGCTGCGTAAGAGTCTCCAGAAAGCCTCTGTAACGCTCCGTTCCCTGTAAATCATCAATCTTAAAGATACCTGCAATGGATGTGTGCCCGGCGTTGGCGAGGTGGCGGATTAGCTGTTCGCTGCCGGAAAGATTATCATCCTTAATGTAGAGAATGTCAGAAAGCTCGGGATAATAATTATTTAAAAACAGGACGGTGGTACCCATTTCCTGAAGCTTTTTATAGAGTGTAGGATTGGGATTGGGAAGAGCTGACTTACAGCCTTCCACCAGAATGGCACGCAGGGGTTTACCGATAAGCTCCAAGAGAATTTCACGCTCTCTAGCGATTTCGTTGTGTGTTTCCCATATCTTGCAGGAATAACCGTATGTCTTCAGGGAGCCGGTAATGTCATCCAAAAGCCCGGGATAAAAATACTCATCTTTATTGGAAATCAGAATACCGATTGTGTTTGCAGAGGCGTCGGAAGACAGTCCCGTAATATAGGAACCGCTACCGTGTCTCTTTTCGATTAAGCCCTCTTGCTCCAAAATAGATAAACTGAGGCGGACAGTTTGCCGGCTTACTTTATATTTGGTACAAAGCTCCATTTCGGAGGGCAGACGCACATTGCCGAGGGATATATTTTTGTGAATCCATTCTCTTAAAATTTCGGTAAGCCATTTATATTTGATAGCCATGATAAACTCCTCTCTGTTCAAAAGAGACTTTGGTAATATTTTATTTGGAATAATTTATGCTTTGTTTATCCGACAGAATCAGACAAAATAAAATAATCCAAAACAGGCATAAAATAATTACAAAAAAGTTACATATCACAATAAACTGCACAACAAATAATGGGCAGAAAAGTGGATGGAATTTCCAAAAATCATACAAAATAATAAAAAAACAATACTGTTTAGTAGGAAAACAAAAGAAAAAACAAAAGTTGTATTTAAAATGAATTATATCATGATAAAGTTGTATTGTAAACAAGTGATAAACCGCAAAAGTACGCGTTTTGTTTGATTGACGCTTAAGAAGTACGGTGATATCTTGGATACATGGGGAGGAGAAATCCCCAAAGTGATATCAATATAGGTATAGGAGGAAATTATTGATGAAAAAGAAATTAATGGCATTGTTACTTGCATCTATGATGGTTGTAGGCCTTGTAGGATGTGGTGGCAAAGACGACAACGGCGGATTGATTAAGGTTGGTATTATCAACAACGACCCTAACGAGTCCGGTTACCGTACAGCTAACGACAAGGACATGAAGGCTATGTTCACTGAGGAAAACGGCTATGATGCTGAATTCGCATACTCCTTAAAGAACGATGAGCAGATTTCTGCAGCTCAGAAGTTCATCCAGGACGGTGTTGATTATCTGCTTCTTTCCGCAGCTGATACTGCAGGTTGGGATTCCGTACTGAAGGATGCTCAGGCTGAAGGTATCAAGGTTATCCTTTTCGACCGTACCATCGATGCTGACGCTAGTCTCTATGAGGCTTCCATCGTATCCGATATGGCTAAGGAAGGCCAGACCGCAGTTGATTGGTTAAAGGGACAGGGTCTCTCCAAGGTAAACGTTATCCATATCCAGGGTGTTATGGGTTCCGCAGCTCAGAAGGGCCGTTCCGGTGCTTTGGATGCACAGGTAGCAGCAGATGCTAACTGGTCTATCGTAGAGCAGCAGACCGCTGAGTGGAACGCTGAGAAGGCACAGCAGATTGTTCAGTCCGTTATCGATGCAGGCAAGGAATTCAACGTAATCTACGCTGAGAACGACGACATGGCTAAGGGTGCTGTGGCAGCTCTTGACAAGGCAAACATCTCTCACGGTGTTGGCAAAGACGTAATCGTTATGGGCTTTGACTGCAACAAGTGGGCACTTGAGGAGCTCCTTAAGGGCAACTGGAACTATGATGGTCAGTGTAATCCTTTCCAGGCTTCTTACATCAATGACATCATCAAGAAGTTAGAGAAGGGTGAGTCTCTCTCTGAGAAGGTTATCATCATGGATGAGAAGGGCTTCGATGCTTCTACCATTACTCAGGAAGACGTTGACAAGTACGGTATCTAATTATACATAGTATTTGTAAATAATTGATTAAATGAGCGCGGCGCAGCGTAACTGAAGATATGTACGCTTGCCCGCGCTTTTTTGGAAAAAATTTTAAGGAGTGAATGCACTGGTGAAAGAAAAATCCGTATTGGAAATGAGAAATATTCACAAGAGCTTTCCCGGAGTACGTGCTCTGCAGGGAGTGGATTTCACACTGTGTCAGGGTGAAATTCATGCGCTGATGGGTGAAAACGGTGCCGGAAAGTCCACTTTGATAAAGGTTTTGACCGGAGTTTATGAGAAGGATGAAGGTCAGATTTTCTTAAAAGGAATTGATAAAGCTGTGGCAATACGTTCTCCACAGGATGCACAGAAGCTGGGTATCAGCACCGTGTACCAGGAGATTACGCTTTGTCCCAATCTTTCAGTGGCTGAAAATATGTACATTGGACGTACCAAGGGTGCAATTCAGAACTGGAAAAAAATGAATGAGGATGCTGATAAAATTTTACAGTCTCTTGATATTCCTGCAAAGGCAACACAGCAGCTTTCCACCTGCTCCATAGCCATTCAGCAGATGGTTGCCATTGCCCGTGCGGTTGACATGGACTGTAAGGTTTTGATTTTGGATGAGCCTACATCTTCCCTTGATGAGCAGGAGGTTGCAAAGTTATTTGGACTGATGCGTGATTTAAAGGCAAGAGGCGTAGGAATCATCTTTGTTACGCACTTCCTCGATCAGGTATATGAGGTGTGTGACAAAATTACCGTTCTCCGTGACGGTAAGCTTGTTGGTGAATATGAAATTAAGGACCTTCCCCGTGTTCAGCTTGTATCCAAGATGCTGGGTAAGGAGTTTGATGATATGTCAGACATCCGTGATGAGAGTCTGGTATATGATAAAGAGGATGCAGGCACACCGGTATTTGAGGTGGAGGGTCTGCAGAGTAATGCAGGAATCGCGCCCTTTGATTTCCATATTGACAAGGGTGAGGTTAACGGTTTCACCGGTCTGCTCGGTTCCGGAAGAAGTGAGTGTGTAAGAGCAATCTTCGGTGCGGATCGTGTGGTTGCCGGTACTGTCAAGAAGAACGGTAAGACAATTAAGATTACAAAGCCCATCGATGCTATGAAAAACGGTATTGCTTATCTGCCTGAGGATCGTAAGATTGACGGTATTGTGGGAGATTTGTCCGTTCGTGAGAATATTATATTGGCAGCGCAGGTATTAAAAGGCTTTTTTAAACCCTTTTCTAAGGCAGAAGCAGCTAAGTTTGCGGATGAGTACATAAAGCTTTTGGAGATTAAGACTGCTTCAGCGGATACGCCTATCAAGTCCTTGTCCGGCGGAAACCAGCAGAAGGTAATTGTGGCGCGCTGGCTTTTAACCCATCCCGAATATCTGATTCTGGATGAGCCTACCAGAGGTATCGACGTAGGTACCAAGGTTGAGATACAGAAGTTAGTGCTTAAGCTTGCTTCCGAAGGTATGAGCGTAACCTTTATTTCTTCAGAGACAGATGAAATGCTTCGTACCTGCTCCAGACTTGTAGTTATGAGAGACCGCAAGGTGGTAGGTGAGCTTTCAGGCAATGATCTTACACAGAGTAAGATTATGAGTACCATTGCCGGAGGTGAAAAAGAATGACAGTTAAAAAAGATAGTATGATTAAGAAAATTTTGGGAATGCAGCTGTTTATTCCCCTTGCGGCAATTCTGATTTTGACGTTGGTCAACCTGATTGCCGACCCCGGTTTCTTTGCCATTAAGTTTGGTTACAACAGTGCGGGAAATCCTGTGTTGTCGGGATATCCAATCACCATTTTGGACTTTGGTTCAGAGCTTGCTATTCTTGCTATCGGTATGACGCTTGTTACAGCGGCTTCCGGCGGACAGGATATCAGTGTGGGTGCAGCCATTGCTATCAGCGGAAGCGTTGTGCTGCGTGTGCTTTGCGGTACTGATTCCAGACCGGAAACACTGCAGGCGCCCATCATCGTTGCATTTTTGGTGAGCTGTGTGGTTGCAATGATTTTTGGCGCATTTAACGGTGTGCTGGTGGCGTATTTGAAGATTCAGCCAATGATTGCAACATTGATTCTGTTTACGGCAGGACGTTCCATCGCAGCATGGATTAACAATAATGAATTACCTATTGTAAGTGATGAAGCCTTCACCTATTTTGGAGGATTTATTCCGGGTATCCCTATTCCCACACCATTTTTCATGGCGCTTGCGTGTGTTATTGTAATGGCATTGGTGCTGAAGTTTACCAATCTCGGTCTGTACACACAGGCGGTTGGTATCAATGAAAAGTCTGCAAGACTGAATGGCTTAAATCCTGCGTTTATCAAGTTTTTAACCTTTGTAATTTTAGGACTTTGTGTTGCGGTAGCCGGATTGATTAAGGTAAGCCGTTTGTCATCCATTAACTACTCCGTTATAGCAAAGGACATTGAGATGGACGCTATTCTTGCAGTTGCGCTGGGCGGTAATGCACTTAGCGGTGGTAAGTTCAGTATGACGGCTTCCATTTTGGGCGCTTATGTCATTCAGTATCTGACAACCACATTGTACAAGTTTAATGTTGGCGCAAGTGAGCTGGCTGCTTATAAGGCGATTGTAGTAATTGCTTTGGTAGTAATGAGCGCACCAACCACAAGACAGTGGCTGGCAAGTGTAGGTAAGAAATTAAAGAAACAGCCTGTAAAGGAGGTTGGTTGATATGGCAACACTTAAAAAATCTTCCGCAACAGGCGGTAAGCTTAGCGATAAGTTTAAAAATTTATCAGATACAAATCTGTTGTTAACGATTACAATTGTAGTATTTTTTGTAATGTACATCGGTGCAATTGTGTTTCAGGGAAAAGGATTTTTGAAGCCTCAGACCTTCTTTAACATTTTGAATGACAATGCGGCACTGATTATCACATCTTGTGGTTTGAGCCTTGTTATGATTACCGGTGGAATTGATATTTCCGTTGGCGGTGTTGTGGCACTCGTCAGTATGAGCTGTGCGGTACACCTTGACCATCAGGGTGGCAGCATTTTTACTGCTATTTTGTTGTCAATCGGTATCGGTCTTGCGTTTGGTCTGGTACAGGGACTTTTGGTTGCATATCTGGATATCCAGCCATTCATCGTGTCCCTGGCGGGTATGTTCTTTGCCAGAGGTATGACGACAATTGTACATACAAATCCGTTCAACGTAGAAAATGAAGCTTTTGTAGCTTTAAAGGATACCAGAATTATTGTTCCGGGTATGGGTTCCACCAATAAAGTGGGAAATTATGTGCCAGCTCGTATAGAAATCGGTGTAATTGTTGCACTTCTTGTTGTCATAATACTGTTTTGTGTGTTAAAATGGACGAAACAGGGGCGTAATTTTTACGCAGTCGGCGGAAACAATCAAAGTGCCTTGATGCTCGGTATCAACGTGAAGAGAACCAAGTTCTACTCACATCTTATTTGCGGACTGTTGGCAGGTATTGCGGGCTTTGTGTATTTCATGCATGTAGGTTCCGGTTCTGCCTCACACGCAAGCGGAATGGAGATGAATGCAATTGCATCTTCCATTATCGGCGGTACAATGTTGACCGGTGGTGTCGGTAACATTATCGGTACCTTCTTTGGAGTACTTTCCTTGAGTACTATCCAGAATATTGTACGTTCAGCCGGACTTGATCAGGCTTGGTGGACAGGAATCACAATTGCTGCTATGCTCTGTCTGTTCCTTGTAGTACAGAGTGTGGTTATGGCACGTAAGAAGAGAGCTTCTTAAGGTGTAAGATTCCGATGCCCCTCTTAGAATGCATTTCGTAGGAGGAGAACTTATATGGAACCAAAGACAAAAGAACCCAAAGTGAAAGAACCGAAAATGAAGAAAAATAAGGTAAAAAGTCCTAAGGCAAAGGGTATAAATTTATACGCTGTGCTTGTGGGATGCTCTATGATACCGCTGATTATTTCAATCGTTATCATCAGTTCGATGTCATCCTATATCATTAAGAAAAATTTGGAGAAGGATGCTGAAAATCTGCTGTTGATTGCTGCAAACGATCTTGCAAGCTACTGCTATGATAATGAGATTACGGCTATGAATGCTGCCGATTATTATGAGTATATTGACAGCTTACAGGTGCATGGTATTGAACTTGCTATTATTGCAGAGGGTACCCCTTGTACCACGTCCATAAAGAATGAAAACGGCTATCGTGTGCGTGAGATTTTGTTAAGTCTTAATCTGGAGACGGACATGGCAGATTTAAAGGACGGTTATTACGACAAGAATGTACAGGTGGACGGCAAAGTGTATTTTGGCTATTATCTGCCGATTATGAACGGTGATGAGATGATAGCGGTGGCGTTTGCCGGCAAGCTTAAGGACAGCATTATGGGTAATATCTCCAATGTTACCACCATGTTTATCGTGGTGGCGGCTGTTTTGGCGGTAGCATTTACGATAGTAGTGCTGTTGTTCAGTACCAGACTTAAGAAATTGTTTGATATTTTGGGAGACAGAATTAAGGCATTGGCAGGAGGCGATTTAAGCGCCCGGAAGAAACAGACCGGCTTTGTAAAAGAGATAAACAATCTGTTTGATTATACAGGTTCCATGCAGCAGGATTTGGCGGCAACAATCGGCAATGTAAAGGATGTTTCCGGAAAGCTTACGGATGACATTGCGGAAGTAACCGCGCTGAGCGAAGAAAGTACAGATGCAATTAATGTGATTACTGTTTCCATGAATCAGCTGTCTGCAGCATCCACATCCATGGATGAAAACGTGCAGAATATCAACATGCAGATGCAGGAGATTGACAACTGTGTAAATGATATCTCTCAGAATGTAGAGCATTTGTACAAGAGCTCAGAAAATATTCTTCGTACCAACAATGAGTCCAAGGCAAACATGGATATTATTATGGAGAACAGCAAGAAGTCTGTGGAGGCTGTAAGTGATATTTCAGACCAGATTAAGCAGACCAATGCATCTATTGCAGAAATTGACCAGGCGGTAGAGCTGATTCTCTCTATTTCCAGACAGACCAACCTGCTTTCCCTGAATGCTTCCATTGAGGCGGCAAGAGCAGGCGAAATGGGAAAAGGATTCGCTGTCGTTGCACAGGAAATCCGTAATTTGTCCGAGCAGAGTGCGAATGGTGCGGAGATGATTAAGAATCTTGCACAGACCATTACAGAGAAATCTGAGAAATCTGTTGAGCTTGTAGGCAGAGTTAATGACTTGATTATGCAGGAGCAGGCGAGTGTTGCGCAGACTCAGAGAAAGTATGATGAGCACAGTAAGGATATCGGTGAGTCCGTAAATGAGATCAAGGCGATTGCGGAAAAGACTGAGAACCTTGAAAGGGTAAAAGAAATTGTTGTGGGAAGTGTTCATGAGCTGAGTGCAATCAGTGAAGAGAATGCGGCAAGCAATGAAGAGGTAAGTAATAAGCTTGAATCCATTGTAAGCGGAATCAATAAGGTAAATGACCGCTGTGAAAAGATGAGCGGTATGGCTCATGAATTGCAGGAATCTGTTGCTTACTTCAAAGAATAAAGATGTTATGGGAATACCCGCGGAGAAATTCTGCGGGTATTTTTACGTCCGGGGGCAGGAGGAGTGGGGCGGATGGTGCCATGGTAGCCGCAGGCACGCTTTCGCTATGCTTCGCATCGCAGCGGTACTAAGCTCGCTTAATTGCATCTTGCGACGCAATTACCTCGCTAAGGACCGGCGTGCTCAGAATGCGCTGCTTGTACCATGGTACCCTCCGCCCCGCTCCTCCTGCCCCCGGACGTAAAAATGCACGTTATGCATGTTTTATGTGCGTATTTTTCAACTGTATTTTTCTCAGTAAGTTTATATATAATATATCTATCATAGCAAGCACAGAAAGGAGTATTATGCAAAACACATATTACAGAGATGAAATTGAAGAAGCCATAGAGGCGGGAAAAGAGGCACTTAATTGTCTGGGTAGGGCAAAGGAGAGCTTGTCCAGTGCCGGGAATTGGGGACTGTTTGACATTCTGGGTGGAGATTTTATTGCTACCTTCGTAAAGCATTCCAAGATGAATAAGGCAAATGAAGAAATTCAGGAGGCAAGACTTGCGCTCAGAAAGTTCCAAAAGGAGCTTATGGATGTGGATAACATACCGGAGTTTCAGATACAAATGGGAGACTTTCTGTCCTTTGCAGATTACTTCTTTGATGGTATCATTGCTGACTTAATGGTACAATCGCGAATTAAGGAAGCTAAGAAGCAGGTAGATGACGCCATACGCAGGGTACAGTATATTTTGGCACAGCTTCAGAAGCGGGCGTAAGAAGTGGACGGCGAGGCGCTGCTTGTGCCATGGTATGCCCTTCGCGCGTCTGACGCCATCCACTTCTTCGTGACCTCTCCCTCAAACACAAAGTCCGTCTTGTGGAAAATGTTTTTTTTGCGTATAATGAATGAGAACGCAAGCAGAAAGGATACATAAAATGGAACAGACACAAATGAAACAAGCGAGAAAAGACATTACGGCACTTGGATTATGCTATTTATTCGGTACCATAGGTATTTATCTTGCAAAGTATGTAATGAGTAAGCTGATTGTTACCTATAAACCGGAATGGCTTCAAAATCCCGATTTGGCAATTATTCTTGGTATGATACCTATTTATCTGGTGGGGATGCCCATATTGATGATTATGGTAAAACGCCTTCCGGTGACATTACCTGAGAAACGCCATATGAAAGCGGGAAGCTTTGTTTTGTCCTTTATGATGTGTTATTCCGTGTCCATTATATGTAATGTGATTGGGCTGGTAATTACATTCCTGATTGGACTTTTAAAGGGAGGCGTGGTGCAGAATAACATTGCGAACCTTACCGCAGATGCCAGTCTGGGCGTTATGTTTATATGTATGGTTATCTGGGCGCCTATTATGGAGGAGTATCTCTTCAGAAAGCTGATAGTAGACAGGACGGTGCGTTACGGTCAGGGTGTGGCAGTGTTGGTGTCGGGACTCATGTTCGGATTGTTCCACGGTAATTTGAATCAGTTTGTATATGCTTTTCCTATGGGTATGTTTATGGCATTCCTTTATGTAAAAACAGGTAAGCTAAAGATTACCATTGGTATACATATGATTATCAATTTCCTGGGCAGCATTGTGGTAACACTTCTGACGGATGCGATAGGGTTGGAAGAATATACTGCGCTGATGTATGGAGGAGTACATGAGGAGATTTTAATGACATTTATTATGGAGCATATGCTGGGATGGCTGCTCTATTTGGGCTATATCTTCCTGATTTTTGGTACTGTAATTGCAGGCTTTGTGTTGTTTATTGTATTTCGTAAGAAATTTAAAGTGTCCCCCGGTGAAGTGGAGATACCGAAGGGCAAGAAATTTGCGACCGTGTTTTTAAATCCCGGTATGGGCTTGTTCTGTTTGTTTTGGATTGTTGTGATAGTTTTACAATTATTTAGATAGAGGTTACCATAATGTACACATTTGAAAGTAGAATACGCTACAGTGAGGCGGACAATAACGGCAGACTCACCATGGCATCATTGCTCAATTATTTTCAGGATGTTACTACCTTTCACTCTGAGAGCCTGGGGTTTGGTGTAAAATCTATGAAGGAGCTGCAGCAGGCCTGGGTATTGAATGCCTGGCAGATTGTGGTGGAGGAAATGCCGGAATATTGTGACAAGGTTACAGTCGGAACAATGCCCTATGATTTCAAGGGCTTTTTCGGCTCCCGTAATTTCTTTATGAAGGCTGAGGATGGAAGATATCTGGCAAAGGGCAATTCGCTTTGGACATTGCTTGATTTGCAAAACGGCAGACCGACAGTTCCTTCGGAGGACATGTTAAATGCTTATGCATTGAGTCCTAAGCTTGACATGGAGTATGCTCCCAGAAAAATTGCTTTGCCCACGCAAATGGAAGATGAGGAGCCGATAATGGTGAAAAAGCATCATCTGGATACCAATAATCATGTAAACAACGGGCAGTATGTAAACATGGCGATGGACTTTTTGCCGGAAGGATTTATTGTTAAGCAGCTTCGCGTAGAATATAAAAAACAGGCTTTTTTGGGTGATGTGATATATCCGAGCGTGTCTTATGAAAGCAACAGATTTGTGGTGAGGCTTGGAGATGCTGAGGGTTCACCCTATGCAGTTGTTGAATTTTTGGAGAAAGAATAGAGGGTAGATATATGATTAAGCTGGGTGAAAGACAGATGCTTACCGTTGTAAAGAAAGTGGAATTTGGTGTGTATCTGGCAGAGTCCAAGGACAATACGGAGGAGAAGGTGCTGCTTCCCGTCAAGCAGGTGCCTGAAGGCACTATGCCGGGAGATAAAGTGGAAGTATTTATTTACAGAGACTCTAAGGACAGGATGATTGCGACCACCAATATACCGAAGCTAAGGATGGGTGAGGTGGCAGAGCTTACCGTGGCGCAGGTTGGTAAATTCGGGGCCTTTCTTGACTGGGGGCTTGAGAAGGATTTGCTACTCCCATTTAAGCAGCAGAAAAAGCGTGTAAAGCCCGGTGAGAGTGTACTGGTATCACTGTATATTGATAAAAGTGGCAGGCTGTGTGCAACGATGAATGTGTATGAGAATTTAAGCTGTGACAGTCCGTACAAAAAGGATGACCAGGTAACGGGACGTGTCTACGAGATAAGTGACAATTTCGGTGCTTTCGTGGCTGTAGATAATATTTATTCCGCACTGATTCCCAAAAAGGAATTATATGGAGCAGTTGCAGTAGGAGAGGATGTGACTGCCAGAGTTACACAGGTAAAAGAAGACGGCAGATTGGATTTAAGCATCCGTGACAAGGCATATTTGCAAATTGAAAAGGATGCTGAGGTAATTTTAAAAATTATTGACAGCTATGACGGAGTGCTTCCGTTTAACGACAAGGTGTCTCCCGAGATTATCAAGCGTGAGACCGGAATGAGCAAAAATGAATTCAAACGCGGCGTAGGGAATTTACTCAAGAATGGACTGATTGAAATTACCGACAAGGTGATTCGCAGGAAGGGACGATAAGAATGAAAAGCAGAGTGAAGAAGCTGGTCCTTTGTATAGTGGTGCTGGTACTTGCAGTGGCATGTGTGTTTGGCAAGGAGTTGTCCGTACAGGCAGGCTTCGGTGACTTTAACGATTATGTCGATGATTTTGACTTCGATATGGGGGATTTCGATTTTGATATAGGCGATTTCGATACGGACTGGGGCTCTGACTGGAGTTCTGATTGGGATTCCGGAGGAGACTTTGATTTTGATATAGTCAATATCGGAAGAGCTTTCAGGCTGGTGGGCGGTGGTTCTGCCGGCGTTATTATCTATGTAGTGGTTATCGGAGTTGTGATTATTTTAAAGACCCAAAAAAGAACTAAGCAGAGGGAAAATACACAGAGGCGTGTTGTGCAGCCGGTGGTAAAGCGGCGAAAGACTCTTCCGGACCGTACGGACGAGATAAATGCACTGATTAAGAAGGAAGATCCCAATTTTACGGCTACGGATTTCTTGAGCTTTGCACGTCAGGTATATATGGACATTCAGAATGCCTGGGAGAACAGGGATTTAGAGCCGGTGAGAGCAGTGCTGCATCAGAATTTGTACCAGCAGACGCAGAAACAGATAGAAGAGAAAATTGCAGCAGGTATTGTGAATCATCTTGAGAGAATCAGTGTAAATACAGCTTATCTCACATCCTTTGTCAGGGATAATCAATACGAGTATCTGACTGTTTATCTGACTGCAAGCATGATTGATTATCAGGTGCGGGAAGCGACAGGAGAGGTGCTTTACGGCAACAAGGATACCCGTTGGAACATGTACTACAAAATGACTTTTATGAGAAATCGCGGTGCAGCTACCCGCAGTGCAGAGGAAAAGGCGGAGGGCATTATGTGTCCCAACTGCGGAGCGCCCTTAAAGGGCACATCCTTCGGTGTGTGTGCTTATTGCGACAGCGTAATTTTGACAGGGGTATATGACTGGGTATTGTCTTCCTTCGGTGTTGTGAGAGATGATACGGTGGATGAAGGTATCCGTATATAGTACATATAGAAAAAATACTGGATTTTTTTGCAGATAATTGTTATAATAGAGACACAAGGTACTTTAGTATCATGTACGGAAGGAGGAGCAGTTATGGATATTGCAGGATTATCAATGGCGCTGGCTACTCATGCTGTTCAGACTGATGTAGGAACGGCAGTACTTAGCAAGGCAATGGATACCAATGAAGAGTTGGGAGCGAGAATGGTACAGATGATTGACGCTGCAGCTATGGAGCAGAGTGTAAATCCTCATGTGGGTGGTAATCTGGACATCAGAATTTAATAATTGATATGAGTGGGGCTGTCTGGCGATGATGTCAGACAGCTCTTTTTTGCAAAAAGTGCATAAAAAAGTATTGCTTTTTTGCCGGATTTTTTGTACATTTGTATTATATGGAGTATTATGGACACAGAATCCAAAGGAGCGTAAACATATGATATCAAATCAAATACTACAGAATACAATTGAGGGCTTAAAGAGTATTGCAAGAGCGGAGCTTTGCGTGATGGATGTGGATGGCAAAGTGGTGGCTTCTACCGCAGACATGGGCAGTTCTTCCAAGGCAGCAGTGGAATTTGCGGCATCATTTGCGGATTCCCAGGAGATTCAGGGATATCAGTACTTTAAGATTTATGATGAGCAGCAGCTGGAGTATATTCTGGTGGTGGGCGGTGCCGGAGAAGATATTTATGTTATCGGTAAGATGGCAGCTTTTCAGATTCAGAGTCTTTTAGTAGCATATAAAGAGCGCTTTGACAAAGATAACTTCATTAAGAACCTCTTGTTGGATAATTTGCTTTTGGTAGATATTTACAGCAGAGCTAAAAAGCTTCACATCCAGACAGATGTTTCCAGAGTGGTGATGATTGTGGAGCATGGTCATTCCAAGGAAAATAATTTGCTTGAGATGATGCGTGTTCACTTCGCAAACAGTAGTAAGGATTTCATTACTGCCGTTGATGAGAACAATGTCATAGTGGTGAAGGATTTGACGGAATCTGACAGCGCGAAGGAAATAGAGAAAGCGGCAAAGAGTCTGGAGAGCTTTTTCCAGAAGGAGGGCATCAAGGGCGTCCGCATAGCTTACGGTACGGTTGTCAAAGAGATTAAGGAGGTCAGCCGTTCCTACAAAGAAGCTAAGATGGCACTTGATGTGGGAAAGATATTCTTTGATGACAGAAATATTGTCGCTTACAGCGAGCTTGGTATCGGACGATTGATTTATCAGTTACCCATTCCTCTGTGCAAAATGTTTATCAAGGAGATTTTCGGGGGTAAGAGCCCGGATGAATTTGACGAGGAGACATTGACGACCATTTACAAGTTCTTTGAGAACAGTCTGAATGTGTCTGAGACCTCCAGACAGCTGTTTATCCATCGTAATACATTGGTATATCGTTTGGATAAGTTACAGAAGAGCACGGGTCTTGACCTGCGCGTTTTTGAAGATGCAATTACCTTTAAGATTGCGCTGATGGTTGTGAAATATATGCGTTACATGGAAAATTTTGAGTACTAGAGATAGGTGGTTTTTACATGGCAAACAAAGAAGCGTTGAGAAAAAGGCGTGAGAAGATGATACAGGAGAAAGGCATTATATACCTGGAAAATGTGAGTAAATCTTACGCAACGGGAACTCCTGCCCTGAATGGCGTGACATTGAGTATCGGTAAGGGTGAGTTTGTTTTTATTGTGGGAGACAGTGGCTCCGGCAAGTCCACCCTGATTAAGCTGTTGCTTCGTGAGCTTACTGCCACCAGTGGAGATGTTCATGTTATGGGACTTAACATGACAAAGCTGAAGCACAGACAGATTCCCAAATATCGTCGTAATTTGGGAGTGGTTTTTCAGGATTTCAGATTATTGAATGACAGAAATGTTTATGAAAATGTTGCATTTGCTCAAAGAATTGTAGAAAAGTCAGCAAGTGAAATCCGTAGGAATGTTCCTGCGATTTTGGCAACAGTCGGTCTTGCAGGTAAGTATAAAGCGAAGACAAAACAGCTTTCCGGAGGAGAGCAGCAGAGAGTTGCTCTTGCGAGAGCGTTGGTAAACAAACCATCCATTCTGCTTGCCGATGAGCCGACAGGTAATCTGGACCCTAAGAATTCATGGGAGATTATGAAGCTTTTGGAGGAAATCAATGCCAAGGGCACAACTGTGGTGGTGGTAACTCACAACAGAGAAATTGTCAATGCCATGGAAAAGAGAGTAATCACCATGAAAAAAGGTGTGATTGTGAGCGACGAAGAGAAGGGCGGTTATATTGATGAAGATTAGTACGCTTTTTTATACCATCAAGCAGGGCTTTGCCAATATATTCCGTAATAAGTGGTATTCATTGGCATCTATAGCTACCATTTCAGCATGCTTGTTTTTGTTCGGCTTATTTTATGCTGTTGTGGCAAATTTTCAAAATATTATAAAGACAGCCGAAGAGGGTGTATCTGTAACTGTTTTTTTTCACAATGAAGGAGATAGATGTGAAAGTCATGAGGAGGGACAGATTCCCACAGATTTACGGTTGGAAGAAATCGGGCAGGACATAGCAAAACGTATTGAGGTATCAGAAGTAAAGTTTATTTCTGACGATGAAGCATGGGCAACCTTTGGACCGGATTATTTTGGTGAAGATTACGCAGAAGGCTTTCCGGAGAATCCTTTGGAGGGTGAGAACAGCTATGAGGTTTATTTAAGTGATGTGTCTTTGCAGGATGCGCTGGTTACCTGGCTCAAATCCCTGCCGGAGGTGTACAAGGTAAATTATTCTGAGCTGACGGCAAATACCTTAAGCGGCGCAAACCTGCTGATTGCGTATGTGTCCATAGGTATTATTGTCATACTGTTGGCAGTAAGTATTTTCTTAATCAGTAATACTGTAGCCATCGGTATTTCTGTGCGCAAGGAAGAGATTAACATTATGAAATATATTGGTGCCACTGATTTTTTTGTACGTGCGCCGTTTGTGCTGGAAGGAATGATTATCGGTGCCCTGGGGGCAGGTCTTCCGCTGATACTGATTTACAGCTTGTATAATTATGCTTTGAATTATATCGTGGAAAGATTTTCGGTATTGGGTGGTTTCCTGAGCTTTTTGAGTGTGGATCAGATATTCAAATTCCTGACACCGGTGTCGCTTTTGGTGGGCATAGGAATCGGATTTTTGGGAAGTATTTCAACAGTACGTAAACACCTTCATGTATAAACCGTGTCGTTTTGTAAAAGGATAATTTATGAAGAAAAAAAGGATACTTATTTGTCTGATAGTTGTGATGCTAACCCTTACTGCTAACGGTATGGATTTAGCAGCCACAACAAATTCTTCCATTACTTCTGACAGCATAAAAGAAAAGGAACAACAGATTTCCAAGGCTCAGAAGGAAAAAGAAAATATGAAAAACAGTCTTTCCGATCTGCAAAAGATAAAGAAAGAGCTGGAGACCCAGAAAAAGAATCTGAAGAGTTATGTAGAACAACTGGATAAGAATCTGGAACAGATAGAGCAGAATGTGTCAGAGCTAAAAGCAAAAATAGAAAACAAGGAACAGGAGATAGCTCAGTCGGAGGCTGAGCTTGCTCTTGCGCTTGACAGAGAAGAAAATCAGAAAGAATCCATGATTCACCGCATAAGATTGATGTATGAGCAGAAGGATTCTTATATGACGGATATGCTTTTGAAGTCTGAGAATTTTGGGGATTTCCTAAACAAAGCGGACTATATGGAGCGCATTGTAACTTATGATAAGCAGCAGTGGAATGATTTTCAGGAAAACCGTCATCTGGTTGAATTATGTAAGGAACAGCTGGAGCTTGAGAAACAGCTGTTGGATCAGGCAAAGATTAATGTTGAAATCGAGCAGGAGAACCTTGAAAAGCTGATAGAGCAGAAGCATGAAGATTTGCTGGCATATGAGAATGATATTTCCAATAAGGAAAATATCATAAAGGAATATGAGGAAGAAATCAAGGCACAGGAAGAAGAGATTAAGGCACTGGAGCAGGCAATAGCGGAAGAGAAAAAGAAGCTGTTGGCTGAAAGCCTGCTGAAGTACGACGGCGGTAAGTTTAAGTTCCCCCTTGCATCCTATACCAGAGTATCCAGTGAATATGGTGATCGTATGCATCCTATCCTGAATGTCCCTCAGTTTCACAATGGTGTGGATTTTGCTGCACCTAAGGGAACGGCTATTTATGCTGCGTATGATGGTAAGGTGGTGGCTGCCACTTATAGCTCTACCATGGGTAATTATGTAATGATTGACCATGGGGACGGATTGTACACCATATATATGCATGCATCGAAATTGTATGTAAAGAAGGATACAATCGTAGTCAGGGGTGAGACCATTGCGGCGGTTGGCTCTACGGGGCGTTCTACTGCCAGTCATTTGCACTTCAGTGTGCGTTTAAATGGTGAGTATGTGTCACCATGGAATTATTTATCCAAGTAGTGAGGCGTTAAAATGGAAACAGATAATCTGCAAAGTGTGACTGAAAAGAAGAAATTCGGAGCCGGGAGTTTTCTGCTGGGTATTATAGCGGGACTTGCGGTTTCGCTTTTGATAGTAGGCATCATTTCACTGGTGACTCCGAAGCATAAAACGGAAGAAGAGAAAAAATCGAACAGTATCGGAATTATAAAGGATGCAGCGGTCAGTCCGGAAATGATTCGCAAGCTCCAGACACTGGAGGCTACAATCGATCACTATTTCTATCTGGATGAGAAGACAACCGAGGAACTCCAAAACGGCATTTACAACGGATTGTTGACAGCACTGGAAGATCCCTACTCCGTGTATTATACGCCGGAGGAACTGGAAGAATTAATGACACAAATGTCAGGCATTTATTACGGTATCGGTTCCTACGTAAGTTTGGATACTGAGACATCTCTCCCCAAGATTAGCGGTATTATTTCCAATACTCCTGCAGAGGAAGCAGGGCTTAGGGAAAACGATTTGATTTATCAGGTGGATGACGTGCCTACGTATGGTTTGTCTCTGGATGAAGCAGTTTCCTATATCCGTGGCGAAGAGGGCACGGAGGTATTACTTACCATCATCCGTGAGGGTGAGAATGATTACCTAAAGATACCGGTCATAAGGCGTAAAGTGGAAAGTCCCACAGTGGAGTATGAAATGCTGGAGGATGGTATCGGATATTTGCAGATAGTGGAGTTTGATGAAGTGACTCCCGGGCAGTTTTCGGAAGCCATGGAATCCTTGAAAAATTCCGGTATGGAGAAGCTGATTATCGATTTGCGCGGCAATCCGGGCGGAAGCCTTACGGATGTTGTGGATATAGCAGGTATGCTTTTGCCGGAGGGCCTGATTGTGTATACTGAGGATAAGTCCGGTAAGCGCGAGGAATATTTCAGTGACGGTGCCGGAGAAATAGAGATACCATTGGTGGTGCTGATTGATATGAATTCTGCCAGCGCGTCCGAGATTTTGGCAGGAGCAATTCAGGATTACGGCAAGGGAACGCTTGTTGGCACCACTACCTTTGGAAAAGGAATCGTTCAGCAGATTATACCTTTTTCGGATGGCTCTGCAGTAAAGCTTACCGTAAGCAGCTACTTCACGCCCAAGGGCCGCAATATTCATGGCACTGGTATAGAACCGGATATTATCTGTGAATTTGACGGAGAGGCTTACTATGGTAGTGAGGAGCATCCGGATAATCAGCTGGAAAAGGCAAAGGAAGTACTAAAGAATGAATAATTATTTAAGAGGATTACGGTACGGGATACCCATTGGCTTAGGCTACTTGTCGGTATCCTTTACCTTTGGAATCATGGCTGTGTCCTATGGACTTTATTGGTGGCAGGCAGTAGTAATATCCATGCTGACGGTTACCTCCGCAGGACAGTTCGCGGGCATTGGGATTATGATGCATCCCGGCCAATATATTGAAATGCTGGTGAGTCAGCTGACAATCAATGTGAGATATTCTTTTATGTCAATATCCCTGTCCCAGAAGGTGGACAGTAAATTCAAGGGGCTGTATCGCTGGCTACTTGGATTTTTTATGACGGACGAGATATTTGCGGTTGCAAGTACAGAGAAAAGCGTAAAGCGCTCCTTTTTTGCAGGACTGGCTACCCTGCCTTATTTTGGATGGGCTTTTGGTACGCTGGTGGGTGCGCTTCTCGGTAATATTCTGCCCCAGAGGCTTATGAGTGCACTCAGTCTTGCTATTTACGGTATGTTTGTGGCGATTGTGGTGCCGGAGATGAAGCACAAGAAGACGGTGAGTATTGTGGTAGTGTTTGCCATTATCTTTAGTTGTCTGTTTACCTATGTACCGGTTATCAATGAGATTTCCAGCGGCCTGTCCATCAGTATCTGCGCCATTGCAGCGGCAATATTAGGGGCTTTGTTATTCCCGGTAAAGGAGGATGAGGCATAATGAATACGAGAGAGTTTTTTATCTACCTGTTGATTTTGTCAGGGTCCACTTATCTGATTCGTTCCATTCCCTTTGCACTATTGCGAAAGAAGATTGAGAACAGATTTATCAAGTCCTTTTTGTATTACATACCTTATGCAGTGTTAACAGCCATGACCATTCCTGCTATTTTTTATGCAACGGATTATAAACTGTCGGCGGCAGCGGGTCTTGTGGTAGCAGTGGGACTGGCCTTAAAGGGAAAGAGTCTGACCGTGGTAGCAGTAGCAGCCTGTGCCATGGTGTTTTTGGTGGAGAGTATAATTGTGATGCTGTGATGTAAATGCTCCGGCATTCTACTCGCGCTCCTTACGGAAACCGGAGGGAGTCACATTGTAATAGCGTTTAAATGCATTGGTAAAATGTTCGGCAGAGGAGTAGCCCAGTTCGTCGGCGATGGCAGCTATGCTTTTTTGACTTTCGTTCAAAAGCAGGCATGCCGCTGACATGCGCGCCTCTGTCCTTTTTTGTAAAAAAGTCTTGTTGTAATGCTTCTGAAGCAGACGTTCCGTCTGGCGTTTCCCCAGATTCACCTGTCTTGCAAGGGTATCCAAGGTCAAATCCCGATAGTCGTAGAGAAAGGCTTCCTCGATAATCAGATATGTCAGGTCGCTCAAATTAGTGGGGGAGGAGCTGCGGTTTGAGGCGTTTCCTTCCTTTTGGTTGTAATGTCTTGTGGTCTGCAAAATCAACTGCTGCAATAAGGATTGCAGCATCAGCTCATAGCCTTGATTTTGCGTCTCCAGCTCTGCGAAAATCTGCTTCATCAGCTCGTGGATACCACTTTCAGCCATGCCTATCCAGAAGTCACACTTTAAAAAAGTATCCATCATAGAACCTTGGACGGTCTGTCCCTGAGAATTCACCTGAAGATAAATACAATATTCCGTCATAGGGTCGGAGGGCAGGGAAACCTGCTCATGCGCCACACCCGGACCCGTCATAAAGAAGGTACCGGGAGTAATGTCGTATTCCTTCCCGTCGGCAATCAATGTGCCGTAGCCGTAGGAAATATAATGCAGTTCATAGCTGTTCTTGCTGTGACTGTGCTTGGGGATGGGCTTTACAAGCTTTTCAAGACAGATACTCAGGATAGTAAAGCTGGTATTCTCTATGGAAAATGTAAATTTAAAGTTTCTATACTTCATAATAATCTCCATTCCGCAGGCGAAAAACGCTCCAAATCTCGGGGGATTCATTTGCTGTTACATAAATCTTACTTCAACCCTACCACAGTCCATTCCCACCGTCAATCACAAATCTGCGAAAATGCGACATGAATTATAAGAATACGTCACATGACAGCCTTGTTTACGGGGGACGCCATTGTATAATGAAAGTAGAAGCTGAGTTGTAATGACTCTGGGGATGGATGTACAAAAATGTAACTTAGGAGGGTTAAAGATGAAGTGTATTAATTTGGATGAAAAGTGGACATTTCGAAGAGGTTTTCTGGATTCCATCGGTGCGCTCGAGGGAGCTCCCGGAGTGGAAGTAAATCTTCCTCATGACGGAATGATTGGTACGGCTGTGACACCGGATGCACCTGCAAAATCAGATATGGGATACTTTAAGGGTGATATCACCAATTATACGAAATATGTGATGATTCCCAAGGAGTGGGAAAATGAGTGTGTGGGACTACAATTTGACGGAGTAATGATGAATGCCACGGTTGACATTAATGGTGGTAAGGTGGCTCTTCAGCATTATGGTTACGCACCTTTTTATGTGGATTTGACCAAGTATGTGACATTTGGCGAGGAGAATCGTATTACCATTCATACCAATACCAGTATGGAGACCACCTCACGCTGGTATACCGGTTCCGGATTGTTCAGAGAGGTGAAGCTTTGCCATGCACCCAGAGTACATATCGTCCCGGACGGAGTGTTTGTATACACCAAGGAAGTAGCAGATGGCTATGCCTTTTTGGAAGCACAGGTAGAAATCGAGAATACTACCTTGGAGAATCGTATGGTCGAGGTATCCATATCTCTTGTGAAAGACGGAAGTGAAGAGATTGAGACTCAGACCAAGCGTGTGATTCAGGTGAACTCCTGTGACAGGGAAATTGCCAGAATCGCTTTGAATGTAAAAAATCCCATGCTCTGGGATGCAGAGAATCCTAACCTGTATCAGGTGAAGGTGCAGGCTAAAAACTTGGGTGTATATCGTACCCGTCTTGTAAAGGATGACACTGCTACAGTGGATGAGGCTGTTACATTATTCGGTATCCGTACCATTACCGCAGACTCTGTGCGCGGACTTCGCATCAACGGCAAGGAAGTAAAGCTGAAGGGCGGTTGCGTGCATCATGACAACGGATTATTGGGTGCAGTATCCTTATATGAAAGCGAAGCAAGAAAAGTCAGAAAATTGAAAGAGGTAGGCTTCAATGCCATTCGTACCGCACATAATCCTCCGTCCGCAGCATTGATTGAAGCGTGTGACAGAGAGGGTATGTATGTCTTTGATGAGGCCTTTGATGCTTGGGGAATGGCAAAGCGCGGCGGAGATTACAGCCAGTTCTTTGCAGACTGTTGGGAGAAGGACCTTACTGCTTTTGTAAGGAGAGACCGTAATCACCCCTCTGTTATTATCTGGTCTACCGGAAATGAGATTCCGGAGCGCGGTGGTCTGGACAATGGTTATACACTGGCTACACAGCTTGCAGAGACCATGCGCAAAGTGGACGGCACCAGACCGGTAAGCAACGGAATCTGTACCCTTTGGGCAGGCTTGGATGACACCCTGGCAAAGGGACAGAATCAGTCACAGAACGCTGCTGACAGTGAAGCAATTAAGTGGGAAAACGTTACGGAGCCCTTTACCAACGGACTTGATATTGTGGGCTATAATTATATGGAATACCTGTATGAGAATGATCACGAGATGTTCCCTGAGAGAGTCATTTTAGGCTCTGAGAATTTCCCTCAGGTGATTGGTTACAGATGGCCTATGGTAGAAAGACTTCCCTATGTCATCGGTGATTTTACCTGGACAGCTTGGGATTACTTGGGAGAAGCAGGAATCGGTAAGGCGGTTTATGTGGATAAAGATGATCCGTTAGTAGAGAAAGGCTCCTGGTCATTGATGCCCCAGCCCGGTTCTCCTTTCCCTTGGAGAACTGCAAATGATGCAGACTTTGACATTACAGGTCATATGCTTCCTCAGGGTGCTTACAGAAATGTTGTGTACGGAAGTGACAAGACCTATCTGTTCTCCATGCATCCCGAAACCTTTGGAAAGGTGGAAATGATAACCATGTGGGGCTTCCCTGTAGTCCTTTCCAATTGGAACTACAGCGGTTTTGAAGGAAAGCCTGTGGAGCTTGTTGTTTATTCAAGGGCAGAGGAAGTGGAAGTAATCGTAAACGGTCAGTCCCTTGGAAGGAAACCGGTTGGTACGGAGCCTCCCATGCCAAACTCCGTGCGTTTTGAGACCGTTTATCAGCCCGGTAAGGTGGAGGCAATCAGTTACCGTGGAGGTAAAGAGATTAGCAGAGACACCTTGCTGACAACAGGAGAGGCGGCAGAGATTCGAATCACTCCCGAAAAGCTTGAGATGAAAGCAGATGGTCATGATGTGATTTACGTGGGAATCGAAGTTCTGGATAAGGACGGACTTGTAGTACCGGATGCGGCTGCCAAATTATCTGCGAAGGTGTCCGGCTGTGCGGTTCTTGCCGGCTTTGGTTCAGGAAATCCCATAACGGATGAGGACTATACGGATGAAGAGACCGTAAGCTACAGAGGCCGCGCTATGGCAATACTGCGTTCCGGCTATGAGAAGGGTGCAGTTAACCTTACGGTATCCGCGGAAGGACTGAATACGGTACAGGTAGATTTGCAGGTAATTTAAATAATAAAAAGTATACAGTTTTAGCTTAACAGTTATTAACAGGAGGCAATTATGCAGGTAAAAGGAACTTATTTTCAAAATGACGCCGAGAAACCCTTGGTTTACGGCGATGTGGAGATTACCAATGTAAAGCGCAGGAGACTGCGCGGCGAGGAAGAAAAGGAAGGCGTATTGTGTGAGCCCGTTATGGTGGGATTCTGCGGTACGGATAACGAGCTGATGCACATGGGCAGCGAGGGAAGACTTGGCGCAAAGTTCCCCGAGGGAACCAACCGCCTTATCAACGGACACGAGGGAATTGTGTGGGTGCCCTCTGAGAACCGCTTTGCCATCGTACTGATTCGCGGCGGTGACAGCTATGACCCCACCAGATACACTGAGGATGAGACCTATTTTGAATATGGCTGTGATCAGGCGGACGGATTGTTCTGTGATAAGCAGTACTTCAACCCAGACATGCTGTTACCCATTCCTGACGGTTATGTGGAGAACGGGAAGCTTAAGCTTTCCTTTGCTAAGAAGATGGTGTTCCCCGATCCCTTTGCCTGCATGCTGTTCCAGTTAGAGAGAATGGAGGATTTGGGCAGTGCTCATAACTTCCGCGTGGCTATGAAGAAGTATAAGTGCAGTGAAGAGGAAGCGCGCAAAATTGCCATGGATGAGGTGTTTGACCGCACGGTTATCTTTGGCCTGGGTACCACAGGTATGTTTATCGGTGATTTGATTCTGCGTAACCACAAGGATGCCAAGGTGTTGTTTGTGGCAAGAAGCGCTGAGGATTCTCCCAAGGTACAGTTTGCACTTAAGCAGACCAATGCAGAATATTTGCAGAACACCTTCGATTCCGAGGAGGAGCTCGCGAAGGCAATCATCGAGAAGCTGGGCGGCAGAGCAACCACCTTTATCGGTGTCAGCGGTGCCAATGTGGAGCACAGAATTGCTTTTGAACACAAGGTGCTCGGCTGTAACGGTATTTACAACAGCTTCTCCTTAGGACCTAAGATTACCTTTGATACCATGCCCTTCGGCTTTGAGAATCATTTGATTTTGGGCTCCATCAACTTCAGACAGGATCATATGGAAAAGGCTATAGAGCTTCTGGCTACCAGCCATTATGATGAAATTGTGGAGCTGATTGACAGGGACGAGTTTACAAAAGACCCCATTGACGCTTATAAGAACAAAATTTACAGTAAGAACGCACCTATGAAGACTGCGGTTATCTGGAATAAGAATTATGTGGAAACAGAATAAGAGGAGATAAATTATGAAGACAGTATTGATTGAGAAGCCCTTTGAAATTGCAGTAACTGACACCGAGATGCCCGTTCCCAAGGAGGGAGAGGCACTGCTAAAGGTATTATATTGCGGTATCTGCGGTGCAGATGTGGCAAGCTATACAGGTAATCAGCCTTTTACTACCTATCCCCGCATCCCGGGACATGAGTTCAGTGCACAGATTGTTTCTATCCCTGAGAATGACAGAAATTTGAAGCCCGGTGATATTGTAACCGCGAACCCTTATTTTAACTGCGGCAGCTGCTACTCCTGCCAGAGAGGCTATGTAAACTGCTGTACCGACAACCAGACCATGGGTGTGCAGAGAGACGGAAGCTTCCGTGAGTATATTGTAATGCCTATCGAGCGTATCTATGAGGGCAAGGGTCTGTCCGCAAAGGAGCTTGCACTGGTAGAGCCCTTTACCATCAGCTATCACGCACTTCACAGAGCACCTGTGAAAAAAGGTGACAAGGTATTGGTAGTGGGTGCAGGTCCCATCGGTCTCTTTGCCCTGATTGCAGCAAAGGCACAGGGCGCAGAGGTGTATGTGGCAGATGTGCTGGACGGCAGACTGGAGAAGGCAATGCAGTTTGGCGCAGCAGGAACTATCAACTCCGGCAAGTGTAATATTGTGGATGAGGCCATGAAGATTACAAACGGTAACGGTTTTGATGTGTGTGTGGAGGCATGTGGTCTCTCTGTAACCTTCTTGTCCTGCATCGATTGTGCAGCCTTTGCGGCAAACATCATACTGATTGGAAACGGCAAGAAGGAGACCACCTTCTTACATTCTATTCTGCTTAAGAAGGAGCTGAATGTATTTGGAAGCCGTAATTCCTATGCAAGCGATTTCAAGGCAGTTATTGACTTGATTGCAGAGGGTAATGTGAATGTGCTTAATATGGTCAGTGCAGTGTATCCCATGGACAGAGCAGACGAGGCATTCAAGGCACTTGCGGACAATGACGGTAGCCTGGCTAAGGTATTGATTGAGATGTAAGGAGGTTACTTACCATGAAAGAAAGAATTATTCAGTTTGGCGAGGGCGGATTCTTAAGAAGCTTTGCCGATGTATTTGTACATAAAATGAACGAGCAGGGTCTGTATGACGGCAAGGTAGTTGTGGTACAGCCCATTGCCAAGGGACTGATTCCCGTACTCAATGAGCAGAAGGGTGTGTATCATCAGTTCCTGCGCGGTATCGAGGATGGTGAGGTAATCAATGATTGCATTAAGGTGACTTCTATCTCCAGAGGTGTTGACCCTTACACGGATTTTGAAGAGTATCTGAAGCTGGCACACAATCCCGATATGCATGTGATTATCTCCAACACCACCGAGGCGGGTATTGAGTATCTTGGAACAGAGTCCATAAATGACGCACCGCCCAAGTCCTTCCCTGCAAAGCTGACCGTGCTTTTGTATGAGAGATTTAAGGCAGGACTTCCCGGTTTTATCATTCTTTCCTGCGAGCTCATTGACAACAACGGCAAGGAGCTTCTGGACTGTGTGTTAAAGTATGCGAAGCTTTGGGAGTTGTCCGATGAATTTGTGGAGTGGATTCAGAAGGAAAATCACTTCTGCAACACCTTGGTAGACCGTATCTGTACCGGCTATCCCAAGGATGAGGTGGCAGAATTAACCGAACGTCTTGGCGAGGAAGATAAGCTGATGAATACCGCTGAGATTTTCCACCTGTGGGTAATCGAGGGTGATTTCGAGAAGGAATTCCCCTTACAGGCAGCAGGCATCAATGTAATTTGGACCAAGGATGTAAAGCCTTACAAGAAGAGAAAGGTGCGTATCTTAAATGGTGGACACACCTCTATGGTATTGGCGGCAAGACTGTATGGTCTTTCCACTGTTAAGGAATGTCTGGATGATAAGATTGTAGGCGCTTTCCTAAACAAGACGTTGTTTGAGGAGATTATCCCTACCCTTGGCAATACGGAGGAGGATATTCAGTTTGGTAAGGCAGTGCTTGAGAGATTTGCCAATCCCTTTGTAAAGCATCAGTTATTAAGCATTGCATTAAATTCCGTAAGTAAGTTTAAGGCGAGAGTGCTTCCCACCATTTTGGAATATTATGAGGCGAAGGGTGAGCTTCCCAAGTGCATGACCTTCTCTTTGGCGGCATTGATTGCCTTCTACCGCACTGATGAGGCAAATGACGGTGAGGACATCATGGCATTTATGAAGGATGCTTCCGTTGCTGATATCCTGAAGAAGGAGCAGTATTGGGGCAGAGACTTGAGTTTTATGCAGTCCGAGGTTGAGAAGTATCTTGAGATGATGAATACACAGGGTATGGAAAAGGCATTTTTGGAGGTGCTTGGATGAAGCAGTTAAAAATTCATCCCTTAGACAATGTAGCGGTGGATATTGAGACCGGACATAAGGAAGCCCTTGTGGATATTCCGGAGGGAGCAAATGTGGTAAAATACGGCTTCCCCATCGGGCATGCCACAAAGGCTATCAAAAAGGGTGAACGTGTACATACGGACAATTTGAAAACCAATCTGGGTGAAAAGCTCACTTACACCTATGAGCCGGTGTCCTATGAGCTTCCTGAGGTGGCTGATTACACCATCAATGCCTATGTCCGTGAAAATGGTGAAATCGGTATCCGCAACGACATCTGGATTATCAATACTGTGGGTTGTGTGAATAAAATTGCAGAAAAGCTCAGTGCCCTTACCGGAGCGTTGTGCTTTACCCACCCCTACGGCTGCTCCCAGCTGGGGGATGACCATCTGGTGACACAGCAGATTTTAAAGGGTCTTATTATGCATCCCAATGCAGGCGGGGTGCTGGTGTTGGGACTGGGCTGTGAAAATAATAATATCACAACCTTCCGTGAAATGCTGGGCCCGGTGAATGAAAACCGTGTGAAGTTTTTGAATGCCCAGGACTGCGAGGATGAGCTTGCAGAGGGCGTGAAAATCATCGAGGAGCTGAAGGCATATGCAGCAACCTTTGAGAGAAAGAGCGTATCCATTGCAGGCCTTAAGGTGGGTCTTAAGTGCGGCGGCTCTGACGGCTTTTCCGGCATTACCGCCAATCCTCTGATTGGACAGTTTTCGGATATGCTGATTGCAGCAGGAGGAAGCACCGTTCTCACAGAGGTTCCTGAAATGTTCGGCGCAGAAACCATTCTCATGAACCGCTGTGTGGACGAGGCAGTGTTTGATAAGACTGTGAATCTGATAAATGACTTTAAGGATTATTTCACCCAGCACAATCAGGTGATTTATGAAAATCCTTCCCCCGGCAACAAGGCGGGCGGTATTTCCACTTTGGAAGAAAAGTCCTTAGGCTGTACCCAGAAGGGCGGCATGGCTCCTGTGGTGGATGTGCTTAGTTATGGAGACAGAGTGACGAAGAACGGTCTGAATTTGTTAAACGGTCCCGGAAATGATATGGTGGCAGTAACCAATCTGGTGGCGGCGGGCTGCCACATGGTACTGTTTTCCACAGGAAGAGGAACACCTTTGGGTGGTCCCGTGCCCACCGTAAAGATTGCCACGAACTCCAAATTGGCAGAGCAAAAGAGCAATTGGATTGATTTTAATGCAGGCCCCATGCTGGAGGGCAGGGAGCTTTCGGAGGAGCTGCTTAAGTATGTGATGGCAGTGGCAAACGGTGAGCCGACCAGGAATGAGAAGAACGGTTACAGGGAAATTGCAATTTTTAAGGATGGTGTAACACTTTGAGTAATTATATTATCATTGATGCCCACCTGCACCTTTGGGAAAAGCAGGAGGGCAGAGTAAACGGCAAGCCGGTGTTTGGCGTAGGGGACGGCAGGAGCGATTTCGGCGGAGAAATCCGTCAGATGATGCCCCCCTATATGACGGATGACAAGAACACCGTGGAGCGTTTGATTGCCAATATGAATTATGCCTGTGTGGGCGGTTGCGTGGTGACTCAGGAGTACATCGACGGCAATCAGGATGCCTATCTGCTAAAGGCAAAGGCAAAATATCCCGACCGCATCAAAATCTGCTCCCTTTA
Source organism: Lachnospiraceae bacterium (assembly GCA_015056975.1). GTDB lineage: Bacteria > Bacillota > Clostridia > Lachnospirales > Lachnospiraceae > Acetatifactor. The sequence goes on from SVFG01000001.1 coordinate 62,509, forward strand.
TGAGGAGAAGCCGGATTTCTCCTTGGAGGGTTTTGACGGTGTAAAAATCTGTGCGGGAAGACTGGCAGATAAGGATTTAAAGAAGCTGCTTCCTGTTTTCAAGAAGGTAGAGGCGGCAGGTAAGTTTATCTCTATTGATTTGGCAGACGGTGATGAGCAGGTGGAGGATATGGAGTATCTGATAAAGGAATGCCCCGACCTTCGGATAGCCATCGGTCATTTCGGCATGGTGACAACTCCCGGCTGGCAGAAGCAGATTGCCCTTGCCAAGAATAAAAATGTTTATATTGAGAGCGGTGGTCTGACATGGCTGTTCCACAAGGAGTTTTACCCTTATCCTTCCGCAATTGATGCTATTTTAGAGGCACGGGATATCTGCGGCATGGAGAAGCTGATGTGGGGCAGCGATTACCCCCGTACCATGACAGACATCACATATATTATGGCAGTGCGCTTTATTGCAGAGTCTGTAAAGCTTACTGAGGCGGAGAAAAAGGCTTTCCTTGGAGAGAACGCCGTGAGGTTTTATGGATTTGAGCATATGAAGCCGATAGAGGATTCGTTGAATATGTTGTAGTGCGAGCTGGTCTTGGCTGTTCGCAGCTAAGCACAGAATGCCTGATATGAAAATCAGATGCGGTTGCACCGCGACTGCAGACAGGAGGAAGAATTATGTTAAAAGGAATTTCACCCATACTTTCACCCATGCTTTTAAAGGTGCTTTGTGAGATGGGACACAGTGATACCATAGTGATTGCAGACGGTAATTTCCCTGCAGAAACCATGGGAAAGAACGGCATTGTCATCCGCATGGACGGACATGGCGTGCCTGAGATTTTAGAGGCGATTTTGGAGGTATTCCCTCTGGACCAGTATGTGGAAAAGCCCGTAAGTCTCATGGAGAGAGTACCCGGAGACAATGCAGATGTATCTATTTGGAAGACCTATGAGGAAATGATTACAAAGGCGGAGGAGCGCGGTGTAAGCGTTATTGATAAGTTGGAGCGCTTTGCCTTCTATGAGGAAGCTAAGAAGGCTTATGCAGTGATTGCAACCTCTGAAACCAGCCAGTACGCAAACGTGATTTTGCAGAAGGGTTGCGTGTTGCTGTAAGTGATGTGGTGTTCCTGACTGGCGATTGTTCAGTGATTGTTCGGTGATTGTCTGGCGATAAATGCGACCCGTGGGCACCACAAGGTTGATTTCTCTCCCCAGACCCCGCTTTTTTCCAAAATGAGGGTCTGGGGAGTTATTATTTCACTCCTGGTGCCCATAAACTGTGTTTTTTAGGGCTTAGAGAGGCCTTTTGTGGGTCTGAGAGAGCTAAAACAATTGTGGAGACCCACGGGGTGCTGATTTGACTGCGTGCTATGCCAGGGGCTTTGTATACTCTGCCAAATACCAATTCTCAAAAGGAATATAATCAGTTCTTGTCAATCCGGCATCGGCGGCAAGGGCATCAAACTGTTCAAAATCCGCATACAAGCGCACTTGACGCATCAGCTCAAGCGCCTGAGCTTCAGGAATATCATATGTTTCAAAGATTTTGTGGCGGCGCAGCCATGCACTATGTCGGGAGACGGTAATCAGCTTGCCGCCCGGCTTAAGAACGCGGACTGCTTCTTTTAGGATGGTGGGAATTTCGCGGCATTCATCAAAGCCAAAGTGCGAGCACACCACATCAAAAAGATTGTCCGAAAAGGGCAGATTCCACAGGCTGGCACATAATCCCAGTGCATTTTTGCGGTAATAGCGTCCGATAACATCGGCATTTTTGGCACATACAAAATCAATGTCTACGCCAATATAGTACATATCCTCTGTAAGGGAACGTGCAATGGCGTTTGTACCCACACCGGCACCCACCGTCATTTCCATAATTTTGTGGGGAGTGGCGGATTTTGTACATATTTTGTCTGCGTAATGGGACAAATGCTTTGCAGCCCAACCGTTGCGGGCATTTTCAGTTATTTCCACGCGACGTACACTATTTTCATCTAAAGCATGGCGGTAAGATTTCAACAATTCTTCTTCGGTCAGTTCGTTTATTGTCCTGTGCGGTCCGTCAATCCAAATCGGCTTGCCGTGAAGCGCATAATGTTGAAAACGCCGGATGAATTCCTCTTTTGTAGGGATTGTTTGCAGATAGAAGGCATCCCGCTCGCTGCAAAGCTTTTCGTATTCTGCATCACTGATAGTACCGACAGGATTGGGAGTATTGAGACCATACTTCTCATCAAGCTTCTGCATGAATTCCTGATAGGGTTTGATATCTTCCCAAAATAAAATGTCGTCGTGTTCATTATAGACCATTGCACATACCTCCGTTTGTGTTTTATGGTAACAGTATAGCGAATGGAATGATTGGATACCAGTCTTGTTCTTATTCACGAAATGTAGTATAATATATATAGGGAAAATGAAGGATTTGTATTTAAAGACTGCGATGATGCGGTCTTTTGCTTTATAAAGGAGGCGAATTATTTATGTTTTTCAAAAACCATTTCCGTAAAATACAGGATTTAGAAACCATTATGAACAGAATCCATATGAACATGTCCAACAATTACAAGGATGCTGCCCAGATGAATTTGAAGGAGCTTGAAGAGTTATATAAAGAACTTCAGGAAAAGGGCAAGGTGAATGAAAAGCAGGCGGCGCACTATGAGGCAGAGATTTATGCCCTGCAGCATAATTTAAAGGGCTTTACCCATAAGGATCAGAAGCCTTTTTGGACGTGAGTTGAGTTACACTTGGAACACATTATGCTTATTATAGCTCTCCCGATATAATGAGGGAGAAAGTCCTGTAACCTTGCGGAATGCATTGGAAAAATTATGAGCATCCGAAAAACCCAGACTGTAGGCTATCTGGGAGATGGGCTGATTGGTTTCGGACAGGGCATATTTGGCGGAATCCATTTTGGCCTGTAAAAGATGCTGTTTTAATGGAATTCCTGCATATTGTTTAAAAAAGGTTGTCAGGTACTTTTCATTGTAGCCAAAGTGGGTGGCAATCTCGGAAATTCGCAGATTGTCCTGGATGTGCCAGGAGATATAATCTACAATGTCGCTGTAGAGCTGTTCCTTGCGATGTTTATCCGCGGTGCTGTGTCGGCCCTGTGCAGCAGTCTCGGAGAGAATAGCACTGCACAGATAGCGGTTTAAGGTGGCGTCATGGTAGCGCCTGTCAGAATCCTGCAACTGCTTCATTAAAATCAAAATGCGTTCCATGGAGGACAGTGCGCCTGTCATCGGAATGCAGATATGCCCCGGAGTGTGTCCGGAATCGTCAGTCAGAATCTCATGGTTCTGGCTTTCTTTATTGTACCCGAAATGCAGCCAGTAAAAGCTACAGTTGGAAGAACGTGTTCCGTGTTGGAAGGGCGTGGGACCCATAAGCAGGTACTCACCGGGATGTACCTCGTATTCGTTTTTATGGTCCGCAATGTAGAGAATACCCTCTGTAACCACCATAAGCTCATAATCATCCCTGCTTCTGGTCATATGAATCCAGTCGTTGCCCGGAGATGTGAATTTTCCACACCAATGATATATAAATTCCCTTGAAGAGTCAAAATCCAGAATCATTTTCGTTCCTTTCCCGTAATTGACATGAGAACATACCAAATATTTTTATAACTCCACAACCATAATATAACTTTTTTACACCTTTTGCAACTTTTGTAGATTTCCAGATGAGGAGATTGCTGTCATAATGTTGATATACAGATTAGAACGGCATTAAATACAACAAACAGAAAGGGAAAGAAAGATGAGTATGAGAGGTAACAAAGCATTTTCATTGCGTAAGGTGGCACTTAAGGATGCATATCTTTTGAATGCATTTGAAAAGGAGGTCCTGTATCTGACCTCTTTTGATACGGATAAGCTGCTTGCAGGATTCCGTGAGACAGCAGGACTGGATATGCAGGGTGTGGAGAGATATCCCGGCTGGGAAAATATGCTGATTGGCGGTCATACCCTGGGACATTTCATGACAGCGTGTGTCAGATGCTGTGAATCCGTGAATTGCAAGGAAGAGGACAGAGAGGCACTTTTACAGATACTGAAGCGTCTGGCTGACGGTCTGAAGGAGTGTCAGGTAGCAGGTAAGACCGGATTCTTGTTCGGCGCAACCATTGCGGATAAATCAAATGTGGAATTGCAGTTTGATTATGTGGAGGAGAATAAGACCAACATTATCACACAGGCGTGGGTGCCCTGGTATACCATGCACAAGATTTTCGAGGGCTTTGTATCCGTGGCAAATATGGATGTGGAAGGAGCACTGGCTGAGGATATAAAGGCGACTACCATTGAGGTTACTTCCAAACTGGCAGACTGGGTATACGGACGTACAAGCAGCTGGAGCGAGGAGACTCACAGAACAGTGCTTGGTATTGAATACGGCGGTATGAATGACTGCTTGTATGATGTATACCTGATTACCGGCAAGAAGGAGCATTTGGATGCAGCACATGCCTTTGACCAGGTGGACTTGTTTGAAAGAGTTTATCAGTCCGAGGCGGGAGACAATGTTTTAAACAATCATCATGCCAACACCACCATCCCTAAATTTATGGGTGCATTGAAGCGTTTTGTGGTGACAGGGGATGAAAAGTATTTCGACTATGCAGCACATTTCTGGAAGCTGGTTACCGAGAACCATACCTATGTTACCGGCGGTAACAGTGAGTGGGAGCATTTTGGTGTGGATTTGATTTTGGATAAGGAGAGAACCAACTGCAACTGCGAGACCTGTAACGTATATAACATGCTGAAGATGACAAAGAGCCTGTTTATGATTACGGGAGACATTAAATATGCGGATTGGTATGAGAATACCTACATTAATTCCATTTTGTCCTCCCAGAATCCTGCAGATGGTATGACCACGTATTTCCAGCCTATGGCGAGCGGTTATTATAAGGTGTACGGTGAGCCCTTTAATAAATTCTGGTGCTGTACCGGTACCGGTATGGAGAATTTCTCCAAGCTGCAGGAGAGCTTTTACTTTGAGAAGGATAATGCCCTGATTGTAAATCAGTATATTTCCTCTACGGTTGATTTTAACGGTGTGGAAGTTGTACAGTGTGCAAATGTACCCAAGTCAGATGTTGTGACCTTTACTATTAAGTCTGCTCTTGAGGGCAATCTGTTGCTTCGTCTGCCCTACTGGCTGGCAGCACCCGCAACTGTTAAGGTAAACGGTGAGTCTTATGCTTACAGTGTAACCGGCGGGGAGAACGGAAAGGGATATGCGATTGTGGAGGGACCCTTCGCGGCAGATACCACTGTTGAGATTACCCTTCCCATGAAGGTGGTTGCGTACAACCTGCCCGATGGTGAAAATACATACGCCTTTAAATATGGTCCCGTGGTATTGAGTGCTCTTCTTGGAACGACGGATATGGTGGACGGCAAGACCGGTGTAAACGTTACGATTCCCAGCAACCGCATTATCGAGGAGAAATATGTTCCTTCCGGCAGCGAGAGAATTCTGATTGCTGAGGGCAGTGTGGCAGAGTTTATGGCTGACATTGAAAAACATCTTGTGCGTCAGGGCGAGGAATTGACATTTGCGTTAAACGGTACGGATGCAAAACTTACCTACGTGCCTCATTTCTCACAGCACAAGGAGCGTTACGGTATTTACTTTACCTTTGTGGATGAAGATATGCTTGCTCTTGAGAAAGAAAAAAAGGAATACGAGAAGATTGATACGGTACAGCCCGGCTATGGCCAGTATGAAAACGACGAGCTTCACAATATGACGGAGCAAGGTGCAGGTTCTGTAGGTACCACCCAGGGCGGAACCTCCCGTTATGCCAAGGAAGGCGGCAGCTTCTCTTACACCATGGAGGTAAATCCCGAGGGAACAGATTTGCTGGTAACCTTCAGGGATGCGGATGCGGCAAAGGGTATTAAGCTTACCGTAGGTGATGTAACTATCTTTGCGGGCGTGCCGGAGAAGACCGATGAGAATGCCGGAGAGGAAGGATATTTTGATGTACTGATTCCAATCTCTGAAGACGCTATGAAGCTTGCAGGCAAGAAATTCTACGACAGCCGCGAGCGAACCATCCTGACCATTACACTTCAGGGTATTGACGGCAAGGAATCCGCCGCAATCTGCCAGTTTATGTATACCGTTGTGAGAAAATAAATATGTTTCGATACAAGCCCGCGGTTCCCGCGGGCTTGTTGTGCGCAGAAAGGTTTGCGGTTATGGGAAGTGCCATGGTATCCGCAGTGCAATGCGAGCACGTCGGCCCTTGGCGAGGTCAAGGCGCGAGCGCCTTCGAGCCTAGTGCCGCTACGTTGCGAACCTTAGCGAAAGCGTGCCTGCGGTAGCATGGTATTTTCCAAAAAACCGCAGACCTTTCTGCGCACAACCTGTCACAATCTTTTGCTTTTGTGCCACTATTTATGTTATAATAATAAAACAATGTATTGCAAAAATAGGAGGTTTTTTTATGGGATTATATGCAAATCAGGTGGGTTATCCTTCCGCCGCCAAAAAGGTGGCAGTTTCAACCAAAGAATGTAAGTTTCAGATACTTTCTGCCGATACCGGAAAAGTTGTCTTGGAGGGTGTGAGCGCGAGCGCAAAATATGATGCGGCAGCAGGTGAAGATGCTTTTGCCGTTGATTTTACCGGACTTACACAGCCGGGAGCTTATTATATTAAAACTGACGATGGAGAGCAGTCACATAAATTTGTGATAGAGGACAAGCCCTATGCGCAGCTTCACAAGGATATGTTAAAGGCACTTTACTATCAGAGATGCGGTTGTGCACTGGAGGAAGAATACGCAGGTGCCTATACCCATGCGGCATGCCATACTGCTCCCGCTATCCATTATGCGGATTTTGAGGCAAAGACTGAGAATCCTCAGACTTTTGACATGACCGGAGGCTGGCATGATGCGGGAGATTTCGGAAGATATTCCACTCCGGCAGCAGTTGCAGTGGGACATCTTTTATATGCTTATGAGCTGTTCCCGGAAAGCTTTCAAGGCAGTTTGCAGATACCTGAGAGTGGTAATGATATGCCGGATGTTTTGAATGAGTGTCTGTACGAGCTGGAGTGGCTTATGAAAATGCAGGCGGAGGACGGCGGTGTGTATCACAAGCTAACCGCGTATCGCCATGCAGACTTTTTGATGCCTGAGGAAGACCTGGACCAATTCTTGATTTATCCCGTATCTTCCATGGCTGTGGCGGATTTCGCAGCTGTTATGGCACTGGCATTCAGAGTATACAAGGGCTTTAGACCGGAATTTGCAAAGAAAGCACTGGAAGCGGCAAAGAAATCCTGGAAGTGGCTTTGTGAGAACCCCTACATTGGTTTTAAAAATCCGGAGGGAAGCGGTACCGGAGAATATGGTGATTTCAGTGATTATGATGAACGCTTCTGGGCAGCATGTGAAATGCTGTGTTCAGACAGCGAAAACAGGGAAGAATACATAAAAGCAATCAGGGAATACGGTGACAAGGTTGGGAAGCTGGATTTTGGCTGGACGGATGTATCTGCATTTGGTTCCCTGTGCCTGATGACGGACGGAGAGAAGCTTTGTCCCGAGGATATTTTGAAAAATATTGAGGAGACTGTATTTGCGGAGGCAGACAGGCTGCTTGCGGTGCAGGCGGATATGGGCTACGGAGCAGGTATGGAGCCTAATGATTATTGCTGGGGAAGTAATATGGTGGTGTGCAACAGAGGCATGCTTCTTGCACTGTGCGCAATCAAGGCAGACACAGACAAAGCGACAGCTTACAAAGAGGGCGTGCTGGCACAGCTGCACTATCTGCTTGGAAGAAATGCTACGGATTACAGCTATGTGACCGGTCACGGAGAGCATGCATTTAGAAATCCTCACAACAGACCCACAGCCTGTGACGGTATTGATGACCCCATGCCCGGTTGGGTCAGCGGCGGTCCCAACAAGGTGCCCTGTGACGAAGCGGCAGTGGCATTAATCAAGCCCGGCACACCGCCCATGAAGTGCTATGTGGATCATGTGGACAGCTATTCCACAAACGAGATTACCATTTACTGGAATTCACCGGCTATTTTTATGACAGCGTTTTTGAATGCCTGATAACGGATATAGGGTGCGAATCCGGGCAATATGTGCAGGGGAATAAATTAAAGGAGATATGTAAGATATGAAGCGAAAAAATAAGCAGGCAATTTGGATAGGCATCATTATGTTTGTAATTGCAATCGTCTCCTTTGTGTATTGGAGCAGGCAAAAGCAGGTGTGGTTTTGTGATGAAGTATACACATATGAGTCCTCCAACGGCTTTGAACAGCCCTGGCCTGCCACCTACACAGCGCAGTGGATGAGCGGTGAGGATGTGGAACGGTATCTGGCTGCGGATTCGGACAACCTTTCCTTTCAAACAATATCAGCTAATTTGTATTCCGACCATGTGCCCCTGTATTTCTGGATATTCAGGCTGGTGTCCTTCTTTTTCTTTCACGGCAGCGGCAGTATTTGGATTGGTTTTGTCATCAATTTAGTGTTTTATCTTGTGTTTGTCGGCGTGCTGTACAAGGTGCTTCTGCATCTGACGGACAGTGCATCGGTTTCCGGTGTGATAGTTCTTTTGTCTGCGGTGGCGAACCGGCTGATGTTAGAACAGATTATGACCTTGAGAATGTACATGATGCTCCTGCTCGGTGAAGGGCTACTTCTGTTGGCAGGCTTTTTGATACTGCGGGACTTGGAGCGTAAAAAGATGCGCCCGGGTGCTTTTGTATTTTTGTATTTGATTAGCGTATTCGGTTTGCTGACGCACTACCACTATTGGGTATTTTACGCGGCAACTGCTTTTGTATTTTGCATGTGGATGCTACTTTGCGCATGGAGGAAAGAGAAAAAGAAATTCCTAAAAACATTGGAAATTCGCTCTGTAATCGCATGGGTGGGCAATTTCATAGCCTCTCTTTTGACTACAATACTGCTGTTTCCCTACTGCAGATGGAACTTAAACCGGGGAAAAGGGGAAATGGCCCTCAGTGCGGTGTTTGATTTTTCGGCAAAGAAAATAAAGGACATCCTCTGGGGATATGAACGTCTGTCGGCAGTTATTTTCGGCGATGGTTTTCCTGCCATATTGGGACTCGTAATCATTTTTGGATTTAGCATTGCAGGTGGAATCCTGCTTTACAAAAAAAAGGATTATGGCAGGTTCACCTGCCTGGTAATCACTGTGGCAATTTCCCAACTGTATCAGCTGGTTGTGTGCTTTACGTTGCCGGCAGGAGGAGAAGAACGCTACCTCTGGGGACCGTTTACCTTTCTGACGGTATGTATGCTTTGGGGTGCGGCGCTTGTACTGAAGACGGTATTTTCAGGCGTTAAAGCGGACAAGCCAAGGTGCATGGGCTTGCGCGTAGCGGCAACTGTGTTGACTGTGGCAATGCTAATGAACCAGTGGCTGATTGTGGATGGCGGCAACGGAATTGCCTATTTATTTCAGCAGGGCAAGGATGTCACACTCCTGGAAGAACACAGAGAGCTTCCTTGGCTGGTGGACGGTGCGGCTGTGGATGCGTCTTGCTACTTTGACTGGCTGATTCCGGAACAGATTTGTTTTGTGTCAGGGGAGAAGAGTGAAGCGGATGCGCAAGCAGTTCAAGTGCTCAAGGACAAGGAGGCGTTTGTACTTTATGCAGTGCCTGACTTGGCTGATGACATGATTGCGTTTCTGGAGGAAACGCTGGGCAGGGAACTGTCCTGCGAGAAGCTGACGCAGAGCACCAAGATGTTGGTGTATGTGGTGAAAAAGGCAGAATAATATCGAAAATATGCTGGAATTTATTATACAATTGTGCTATAATATATCTAATATTTTATTATTGGCAAAGGCCTAATACAAGGAGGTACCAATGAAGAGAATTTTGAAACGATTTATGGAGATTGCTCTGATTTGCTGCTTGATGTGTGTGGTTGTTCCTTCCATCCGTTCCATGGCGGCGGACAAGGCGGGCACCTATCATACCATGGATATGTTTAAGAGCACCAACAATAAAAAAGGACTGCAGGGAGCAGGCACAGCCTCACTTTATGGTGGAATCAAGCACACCATGGGAAACCTTGTTCTCAACGATGTTATTTACGAGCAGAATGCCGGATACGGTATAGCATACGAATACGAAGGAGAGACCTTCTATTTTTCATATGATCCGTTGGGTTCGGCATCGGGAGCAATACATGCTGCAAGCCGTGAGAATATGTCCGTGAGTGTAGTTTTCCTGCTGAGATATTCAGATGCAGATGCTTTTTTGATTGATGAGAATTCCCGCGTAGCAGGTCATACCTACTATGCACCCAACACCAATATGGATACCTATGGTGGCAGGGCTATCCGCGCATACTGGCATTACCTCATGAATTATTTGATTAATAACAACTTACATATTGATAATTTCATCCTCGGTAACGAGGTTAACATGCCCAACCATTGGCATTACAGTGGTTCTCTGGATCCTACTACGGTTGCAAACAAGTATGCGGATGCGTTTTACGTGATGTACTCTGCTGTAAGGGAATATTCAGATATCCCTCGTTGCAGTATTTCTATAGACCACAGCTGGCAGCATAATGACGAAGGTCGCGGTATCATGGCGAAGACCTTCCTGAATTTGTTCCACAGTCGTTTGTCAGCTTATGGCAGTGATATTGATTGGTGCGTATCTGCGCATTTGTATCCGGCTGTTTTGTTTGAGACAGATCTCTGGAACGGAAGTACACTTGTAAAATATGATTTATCTCCTTACCATACGGGAGCACAATTTGTAGACGGCAGTAATCTGTGGGTTATGACAAATTATATTAGGGATACCTTTGGCGAACATCACAGAGTAATGCTTACCGAGCAGGGCTTTACGAATTATAAGGGAGATGCGGCACAGACGGCGTGTCTGGCTTATACCTATTATGCAGCATTGTATGACCCCATGGTAGACTGCTTCCTGCTGGTGACGGGAGACCATGGTGATAAGCTGAATTTCAACTTGAACAGTGTGGCAGCAGAAGTGTACACCAAGATTGGAAACGGCAATGCAGATGATGAAAAATGGATTGCGGATGTCTGCTTACCTACCATCAGAGTAAGCTCATGGGCTGCAATAATTCCCAATTACGGAATTCTGCCTGACATCGATAAGAGCTTAAATGGCTTGGCAGAGTCAAAGGACGGTGGCTGGTACTATTACAAGTACGGTCTTGTAGATACTGAATTTACCGGTTTTGTGGAGAATGAAAGCGGCAGATGGTATATTCAGGAGGGTGTATTGGATTTCACCTATACCGGTCTGGTTCCGGATGAGGAAGGCTGGTGGATGGTTGTAAACGGCGGTGTCGATTATAATTACAAGGGACTTGCTTTTGCAAATGACAAGTGGTGGTATATACAGAATGGAAAAATAGATTTCAATTACTGTGGTCCCTGTGAATACAATGGTGCGACATGGATTGTCATCAACGGAGAGGTGGATTTCGTGAGTGATGGTCTGGTATGTACCGGACTTGACTGGTACCTTGTAAAGGGTGGTCTTGTGAGAACTGATTACACCGGCCTTGCATTCATCAATGATGCATGGTGGTATGTAGTAGCAGGTAAGATTGACTTCGCATACTGCGGATTGATGTTCTTTAATAACGATTGGTGGTACGTACAGGGTGGTATGATTGACTTTACCTACAACAATGTATATTACTTCAATGATACCTGGTATTACATTGAGACTGGTAAGGTAAACCGCGGATACAACGGTCTTGCATATACCGAATTCAACGATAAGTGGTGGTATGTAATAAACGGTGTAATTTCCTTCGACTATACGGGTTCTGCATATGCCAATGATAAGTATTGGTATGTAGAGAGAGGCGAAATTTACTTTAGCCGCTTTGGTAAGGTAACGATTGACGGTGTGGAGAAGGATGTAGCCTGGGGCGAAATTTTGATGTAGCAGATTAACACAATCTGTCTGTGTCATCGGACACGGACGGATTGTGTTATTTCATAATTTACGATTGACTGGAGAAGAAACATATGAGCACACTGAAGAAATGTTTTTGGGGAATGATGATGGCGTTCATGGTGTCGTTGATGCCATGGATATCTGTCAGTGCGGTAACCTCCTCGGACGGAGTTTATGAATACTATGTGAACGAGGATGGAAACGCAGTAATAACAGAATATAAGGGCAGTGAGACCAAACTGATTATGCCTGATAAAGTGGATGGTAAGAAGATAACTGAAATCGGAGATTATGCATTTTATCGTTGCACTGACCTGACATATATAGAGTTTCCGAAAGACCTGACGGTTATTGGAGCGGAAGCATTTACCTATTGCTACGACCTGACCGGTATCGAATTTCCGGATAGCATTACCGAAATCGGAGAAAGTGCATTTCACTATTGCTATGATTTGGTAATCAGTGACTTGCCAAAGAACCTAAAGAAGATTGGTAATAGTGCATTTAGAAGATGTAATGTCGGCATTATCCGGTTACCCAAGGGCCTTACTAGTATCGGTATGTGGGCTCTTTGTAATGCTGATTCTATCGTGGAAATACCGGATAGTGTAACAGAAATCGGAGAGTGTGCATTTGGAAGTGATGCGGTGATTTACGCCGGTAAGGGAACGGTTGCAGAAGCGTATGCGAAAGAAAACGGTAACGGGTTTGTTGATACTTCAGCAGATAAATGCAAGCATTCGTATAATGCAGAGGTATTGAATGTCGGCTATGAATATACAGAGTATAAATGTAGTAAATGCGGATACAGTTACAGCATTATCAGTCATAAACAACCCTTGGTAGGTCCTACAGGCAAAGAATACAGATATTCCAGATGGTACTGGCCGATAGAATTGACATTAGTACCTACGGCAAACGGATATGTACAGGTGGAAGCTACGGACAGTAACAGCTATGCATCATATGTCATGGTAGAAGAGTATGACCGAAAGCTTAAGTTTGTGAAGGGACTCGGAATCCCCAAGGAATTGCCTTATTATGGCGGCTTTTATGCCGGTGAGGATGCCTACTATTTTGTGTTTGGACAGTCAAATGCGGAGGAAGATGACAACAAGGAAGTTTTGCGTATCGTAAAATACAGCAAGGATTGGGAGCGCATTGGCAGTGACAGCTTGTATGGAGCCAATACGACTTATCCGTTTGATGCCGGAACCTTAAGAATGTGTGAGCAGGATGGTATGCTGTACATCAAAACATGCCACGAAATATATACGACGCCGGACGGACTGAATCACCAGACGAATATGGTGATTATATTTGATGAAGCTTATATGAAAATAATTCGGAGCTTCCATGAAGTGGAGAATCATAGATATGGGTATGTATCACATTCCTTTAATCAGTTTATTATCAGTGGAAAGAACGGCATTGCCACGGTAGACCATGGAGATGCTTATCCTCGCACTATTGTTTTGCATGAAGCAGATAGTTTTAAACGAGCTAATATTCTGGCAATACCGAATACTGTAAACACACATTATAATTATACTTATACTACAGTAGGTGGTTTTGAGGCTTCGGATACTCATTATCTGGTTGCAGGCTCTGCAGTTCATTTTGATGAAAATTATGAAAAAAACAAAACCTATAACATATATCTGGGAACTGTACCGCTTGACAATGTGGATGATTCTGCGGTCGCAGTCAACTGGTTGACGGAATATGCAGAGGGAAGCACATATTCTGTAGGAACGCCTCATTTGATAGAGCTTGATAAAGACAATTATCTGCTTTTGTGGGGCATTAAAGAAAAGGACCAATATGGTTGGTATACCGGTTACGGAAAGGTCAATGCGGCACTGGTGGACGGAAAAGGAACACTTCGTGGGGATATTATTACAATTGATGCCTACCTGTCAGACTGTAAACCGATTTATCACAATGGTGAAGTTATCTGGTATATAAATGATTGGAACTGGGACAACGGATATTATGCAAGAAATGATTTCACGACATTCTACAGATACCGTGTTGTGTGGGATGGCGGAAAGGCAATAGGCTTATCGAAGCTTTTGGTGGCAGCGGACGGAAGTCCCCTGGAGGGAATATGTTGCGTTGACGGAGCATGGGCATATTATGAGAACGGTGGAATCAATACAAATATGAACGGTCTTGTGCAGGGCACAGACGGCTGGCGGTACGTGAAGAACGGATACGTAGACTTTGTGTATGACGGTCTCGTAGACTTGAATGGAACCATGTGGTACGTAAAAGAAGGAACCATTGATTTTGCTTATAACGGATTGTTGTGTTTTATGGATGAGTGGTATTACATGAATAACGGCGCCGTGGATAAGTCCTACAATGGTCTTGCATTTGTGAATAATGAATGGTGGTACGTGGTAAACGGTAAGATTGATTTTGGCTTCAATGGCCTTGCCTTTGTCAATGATGCGTGGTGGTATGTAAATACCGGACGAATCGACTTTGGTTATACCGGCCTGACCTTCTTTAATGATGATTGGTGGTTTATTCAGAATGGCTGTGTGAACTTTGGATATACAGGTCTTGCTTTCATCAACAACGACTGGTGGTATGTAGTAAACGGTAAGATTGATTTCGCATACTGTGGTCTGTTCGATTATGATAACCAAAAATGGTATGTCCAGGGTGGAAAGATAGACTTTAGCTACAACAATGTATACTACTTCAATGATATCTGGTGGTACATTGAAATCGGTAAGGTAAACTTTGGGTATAACGGACTGGCATATACGCAATTCAATGATAAATGGTGGTATGTAATAAACGGTGTAATCTCCTTCGACTATACCGGTGCAGCATATGCAAACGAGAAATACTGGTATGTGGAAAGAGGCGAGATTGATTTCCAGCGCAATGGTAAGGTAACCATTGACGGTGCAGAGAAGGATGTAGCCTGGGGCGAGATTTTGATGTAACAGCAAAACTATGTTTGGAGGTGCTAATATGAAGAGATTTACAGGTAGAGTATTAGCCGTAATGATGGTTTGTGCGTTGGCAATAGGGCAACATACAAATACAAAATATGCATTTGCACAAGAAAATAATGAACCGGTATTGGATTACGTTTTGGGACGCCCCATGACGGAAGAAGAAATACAGGTCCAGCAGCAGATAACGGAAGAAGCCTTGCGCAATAATGGTTATGTTGCGCCCGAGGTGGATAATGAAGCGTTAAAGTTGAATAAAAATCCTTTGGTTAGGGGAGAACTTCCTTCAAGCTATGATCCGCGTCAGACCGGGGTTTCACCGGTTAGAAATCAGAATCCGTATGGTACCTGTTGGTCGTTTGCAGCCATGGCATGTATGGAGCATTCCTTGATTAAGCAAAGTTTGGCTGCGTCTTCTGTGGATTTGTCAGAAAGTCATTTGATATACTTTGCGCATCATTCTGCACCGGATGTGTTGGGTAATGATTATCTGGACAGTGTTTCTTATGTCGGAGAGAATTACCTTCAAGCAGGAGGGAATTATCTGTTAGCCATGGGAGCGCTTATGCCTTGGAAGGGCGCGGCTTCGGAATCCTATGCACCCTATGATGACCTTGAAGAAGGATTGGAACCGACCACAGAAGTGGCATATCAACAGAATGTCGCTATTTTAAAGAATGCCTATTTTATTTCCAATGAGGATATGTATTCTATCAAAGAGGCAATCAGAAGATATGGCGCAGTGGGTGCAAGTTATTATGATGCTACTTCATATCACAATTATAGTACCGCTGCATATTATTGTCCGAATAGCAGTACAAGTAACCATGCCATCACAATTGTAGGTTGGGATGATTCATACTCTAAAGAGAATTTTAATACAAAGCCTAGTGTTAACGGAGCATGGCTGGTAAAGAATTCCTGGGGTTCCGGTTGGGGAATGAACGGTTATTTTTGGATTTCTTATGAGGATGCTTCCCTGAATAACATCTATGCCTTTGAGGCAGGGATGGCTACGGAGTATGATAACAATTATCAGTATGATTTCTGCTCTGCGATAGCAAGTGCCGGAGCGACTTGTACACAGGCGGCATCAGTGTTTGAGGTGAAGGGAAATCCGGATAAGCAGGAGCGTTTGGACGCAGTGACGCTTTTCCTGGATGAAGAGACCAATGTGAAATACTCTATTCAGATTTATAATAACATTACAAATGCTGATGACCCTACCAGTGGAACGGCCTTACTGTCCGAGCCACAGAAAGGAGAAACAACCTTTGCCGGATATTATACTATTCCCTTGGAGGAGCAGGTAATATTAAGCCAAGGAGATAAGTTTTCAGTAGTTTTTACATTTGAACAGGAAGTACACATATCAATAGAGTATTCCAGAGACGATGCATTCTTGAATGAGCCGTCTTCCAAGGCGGGTGAAAGCTATTTATACTATTACGGTTGGCTTGATTACGGTGCCGGGGGTGATGGCAACGTACGAATCAAAGCATTCACGCAGGATTTGGACAGTGAGGATGTAGATTGTACTTCCGTATCATTATCTGCCACAGAAATGGAACTGAAGGTGGGGAAGCAGGAAAAGCTGACCGCAAATGTATTGCCGGCGAATGCTACTAATAAAGGCGTATATTGGAGCAGCAGCAATACGGACGTGGCAAAAGTAGACCATTTGGGAAATGTAACAGGTGTCTCGGTGGGAACGGCAACCATAACCGCTACAACCATAAACGGAGGATTTGCCGCAAGCTGTACCGTGACCGTGGTGGCAGTACCAGTTACAGGTATCAAATTTAATAAAACAGAATTGCACCTCAATAAAGGAGAAGCAGAGCGTCTGGAGGTCACCATTTTGCCGGAGGATGCAACCAATAAAAACTATAGATGGGGATTCCAATTTAATGGAGTAATCAATATAGATGGTACAGGTTTGGTGACAGCATTGGAGGGAGGAACCTCATATGTGTACGCTTATGCGGATGAAGGAGGCTTTAAAGCAACATGCTCCGTGACTGTAACAGTACCTGTTACATCCGTGGAAATACAATATGATGATACACAGATTACCAAATGGGGAGATACCAAGGCTGTGAAATCTGTAGCAATACTGCCGGAAGATGCAAGTAATAAAACACTGACATGGACTTCTTCGAATCCTGACATCATCAGTGTGGATCAAAATGGTACCCTTACATATCATAAGTCGGGAAGTGCTTCAATTTGTGCGACTGCTGAAAATGGAGTGTCTTGCAGTGTGGATATTGAGTCTGTATTAAAGACAAGAGGTATTTCACTAAATTATTCTGAGTTGACAATACAGGAAGGGAAAAGTGATTCTTCATTAACGGCAACCGTAACTCCCGCGGATGCAACAGACCGGACAGTAAAGTGGTCCTCCTCCAATACAGATGTGGCGAGTGTATATGCAGATGACGGAAAGATATTGGCAAAGAGTGCCGGAACTGCCATTATTACTGCAGAAAGCAACGATGGCGGCTATAAGGCAACTTGTAAGGTTACTGTAGTTCCAAAGCCTACAGCAACGCCAAAGCCTACAGCTACACCAAGGCCGACAGAAACACCAAAGCCTACGGCGACGCCGGAACCTACGGAAACACCCAAACCGACCACAACGCCTGAACCTACGGTAGCACCTGTCGTGACTCCTTCCGTGGAGCCTACGCAAGCACCTGTGGTACAGCCCAGCCCGGATTTTGAGGCGGTTATTGTTCCGGATGAGGGTCCCTACAAATGGGCGTGTCGGGTAAACGGTGAGTATGAAACGAACTATACCGGTTTGGCGCTGCTTGGAGAGAAGTGGTGTATGGTTATTAACGATTGCTTAGACTTTACCTATACAAGCCCCGTGTTCTTTGATGATGATTGGTGGTTTGTAAGAGATGGCTGGGTAGAGCTTGACTACAATGGCCTTGTGTTTGTCAATGACGACTGGTGGTATGTGGTAAACGGACGCATAGACTTTAGCTTCAACGGACTTGCCTTCGTCAATGACGCATGGTGGTATGTAAGTAGCGGACGAATTGACTTTAGTTACACCGGATTAATTTATTTCAGTGATAACTGGTGGTTCGTACAGAACGGCTGTGTAAATTTCGGATATACAGGCCTTGCTTTCATCAATGACGATTGGTGGTACGTAGTGAACGGACGCATTGATTTTGGTTATTGCGGCCTGTTTGATTACGATAACCAAAAGTGGTATGTCCAGGGTGGAAAGATAGACTTTAGCTACAACAATGTATACTACTTCAACGATATCTGGTGGTATATCGAGACCGGTAAGGTGAACTTCCAGTATAACGGACTTGCTTACACCCAGTTTAACGACAAGTGGTGGTATGTTATCAACGGTGTAATCTCCTTCGACTATACCGGTGCAGCGTATGCAAACGAGAAGTACTGGTATGTAGAGAGAGGCGAAATCGATTTCCAGCGTGTCGGCAAGGTTGTGATTGACGGCGTAGAAAGAGATGTGGCTTACGGCCAGATTTTGATGTAGGATAATTTGTAAATTGAGAAAACGCTGAGGTTTGTATGATGACCTCAGCGTTTTTACTTTTAGCTATTTCTGTATTTTATAATGTCTTCAAGTAATATATAAAGATTTTCCTGGTCAGCTTGAGGTTGATTGATAATTAGGTCATAGCATTTCTGTGCGGTTTGCTGTTTGGGCGTAGTAGCAATAATCTTATTAAACAAATTCTCCATAGGGAAATCCAAAGCAATACAAATCTTTTCAATGCTTTCGATGGTGGCATTCTTCTCACCTCGTTCCACCTGACCGATATAGGTGGGGTGTAACCCGGCTTTTTCGGAAGTCAGCTCCTGACTGTATCCCAGCTCCTGCCTTCGCAGGCGAAGCCGCTGCCCCACAATTGTTGCGATTTCACTCATCTTTTGTATCTCCTAATCAATTTACTCAGTAGAAACTATTTTAATATGCAGATTAATGTCTATAGTAGATGTTTTTTATACTACAAATATTATTTTTAATTATAAACAGACTATTGATATTTATTGGAAAAAATTGTATACTATTAGTATTATGATGCAATAATTGTATAATCATAGTGTGTGCAATTACGTTTATTGGGATTTATGGTCAAAACTATGTGGAATATATAAGGTTGATTTTAATTAAATGCTAAAAATACAAGTAATTCCCTGCTGGATTGAGGAGGAAAACGGATATGAAGTTTAAAGCAAAAGCAAAAGATTGCCAGATTGTGATACGGGCAAAAACTTCGTTTGGAGAAAACATTGACAGCAAGGAACTTGATAGATTTTCCCGAGTATTTCTTCGTGGCTTTTTAAAACCGAAACAGATTAAAAAGGGAATAGTAGATTATACGGGACCGGTTGGGATTAGCCTCTATGAAAGAATGAAAAAGCCAATAACAAAAAGAGATTTTCTTTTTATTATGGAGCAGATTGTTGTCGCGGTTCAGAAGCTTCAGGCGAATAGTTTGTCGTTGGTTCATTTAGAAAAAAATATACAGTATGTATATATTAATGAAACGACAAAGGAAGTTCAGTTTATATATTTGCCAATGGTTAAAGTGAGGAATACAGGAGATTTAATAACATTTATTGATTCTATTATTTACTCTGTGTTGCCGGCAGATGAAAATGCAAGTGAGGTTGTTTCGAGATTTGTATATTATTTCCATGGTCTTAAACCATTTGATATCAATAAGTTAGAAGCGTTTATACAGAAGGAAGATAGAAGCGTTGTTAATACAATAAAAAAGCAAAATGCCGGACAGAGCGGCTATATGACAAATAAACAACAGCATTATTATGAACATTATGATAATAAGGATGATGAAAAGACGGGACTGCTTGACGATGAAGCAACTGGTATGTTGGAGGGCAACGAAGGTCGAACAGTCTTGGAAGGTGCAACCGGAGTGACGTATTTGTTACCTGATTATGAAGAAGCAACAGGTCTATTGACTGGCGAAGAAGCAACAGGTTTATTGGCGGATGAAGAAGCGACCGGTTTGCTGAATGGTTACGGAATGCAGGCAGCACAAGTGGAGAAGCAGGAAATTTGTTATGCAACGTTATACAGAGTGCTGACGAATGAAACAATAAAGATTAATAAACCGGTATTTAGAATTGGAAAAGAACGAAGCTATGTTGACTATTTTGTTACAAATAATACAGCTGTAAGCAGAAATCATGCGGATATAGTCATGCGTGCCGGGAAGTTTTATGTAAAAGATTTAAATTCAAAGAATCATACCTATATCAATGGCAGAGAAATCCCTGTTCAGATAGAAACGGAGATTTTGAATGGTGATAGGTTAACCTTGGGTAACGAGGAATTCATTTTCAAGTATTAAATGACAGGAGGAGCTTTACGTGAAATTTATAGCAACAGTAGATTCAGATGTTGGCATCTCTAAAAAGACTAATCAGGACAGCGTCCTAATCAAACATGCAACATGCGATTTGGGAGAAGTGTTGATGGCGGTTGTGTGTGATGGTATGGGAGGCTTGTCTAAGGGTGAATTGGCAAGCGCAACAGTTATCAGAGCTTTCAATCAGTGGTTTGATAATGAATTGCCTTTTGAACTGGAAAATGTAGATATGAATGTTATTGGTGCTAAGTGGTCTTTGCTGTTGAAGGAACTGAATGTAAACATACTTGAATATAGTAAGTCAATTGGTGAAGATGGAATGGGCACAACTTTTTCCGGAATATTGTTTGTGGGAAATGATTATGTGATAGTTCACGTTGGAGATTCCAGAATATACCATATTGCATCAGGATTAGAACAATTAACATCGGATCATACATTTATTGCCAGAGAAATCAGCAAAGGAACTATGACCATTGAACAGGCTAAAACAGATAAAAGGAGAAATCTATTATTACAGTGTGTTGGAGCTTCAAAAGTTGTTGAACCGGACGTACTAATTGGAAAGACTAACAAAGGCGTATACCTTTTGTGCTCTGATGGCTTTAGACATGAAATAACAGAAGCTGAGATGTTTGAATCATTAAATCCTATAAACTTAATGAATAAGGAAACAATGCATAGTAACGCAAGATATCTTATTGAACAAGTAAAATCTCGAGATGAAAAGGATAACATATCTGTGATTCTTGTTAAGGCAGAGTGAGGTGGGCATAAATGACGGAAGTCGGAACAGTTATTGATGGAAAATATGAAATACTGAAAGAGATTGGTCGAGGCGGTATGTCTGTTGTTTACCTTGCGATGGACAAACGTTTAAATAAGCAGTGGGCAGTCAAAGAGATTCGAAAAAAAGGGAATGGTAAGAATGATGAGATTGTTGTAAACAGTTTGCTTGCAGAAGCAAATATGATGAAAAAACTTGATCATCCGTCATTGCCGAGAATTGTTGATATTATTGATAATGGTGTCACTATATATGTCATTATGGACTACATAGAAGGTGAATCATTAGATAAGATTTTAGATGAATATGGTTCTCAACCGGAAGAACTGGTAATAGGCTGGGCTAAGCAATTGTGTGATGCATTGGGGTATTTGCACTCACAAAAGCCTCCAATTATTTATCGAGATATGAAACCGGCTAATATAATGCTCAAACCTGAAGGAAATATTAAGATTATAGACTTTGGTATTGCAAGAGAATATAAAGAACAAAATCTTTCGGATACGACGGTGCTGGGGACAAAAGGGTATGCTCCGCCTGAGCAGTATAGCGGACAAACAGACGGACGCTCAGACATCTTTGCTTTGGGTATGACGATGCATCATTTATTAACCGGTGTTGATCCGAGAAATGGAGAGCCATATGCACCTGTTAGACAGTGGATGCCGGAGCTTTCGGAAGGTATCGAAATAATCATTGATAAATGTGTAGAACCGGCAGCGGAAAACAGATATCAGACATGTGCTGATTTGTTATATGATTTGGAACATCCCGATTACATAGTAAAGGGATACAAGAAAAGGCAAAAGAGAAAGCTGGCTACGTTTTTGGCTTGCATAGGATTTTCAATAGTAGCGGCAATAACCGGAGTAATATTGAATATTTCTTCAATGAATTTAGATAATCAGGATTATGATTTAAACGTTGCAAGTTCTGATCCGGAAAAGTATTTTACAGCAGTAGATATTTATCCGGAGAGAGTGGATGCTTATGATAAATTGATTGAGTATTACAAAAATCATGAGGCGGCAAATGAGGAGATTGTTAAGGTTGGAAATGTTATAGAAGAATACGCGGATAAACAAGATTTGACAAATCCATTAATTGCAGATATGTATTACGACATGGGTAAGCTGTATTTTGCTGAATATGATGGCAATTTTAAGACTCGTGCAGCAAATGCTTTGCGTTTTTTCAAAGATTCATCGCAGTCAGAAGCGGATTTTGATAAAAAGGAAATCGCACATTGTTATTATGAGATATGTCGATTTATGACAAATCAGAGTACAACATCGGAGCATTCCTTAAATGATTACACGACGCTTTTTACAGAGATTGATACTGTAATGGAGATCGTAAGTAGGGCAAATGACAATGAAGCAAATTATGACAAAATATCGTTGTATTATGTAACAATGCTTCTTATTAATGATCAGACAGAATATATGGCCGGTGTGGGGTTTGAGAGACAGGCAACATTGGATTTAATGGAAGAGTTATATCAGAATGTAAACGGAATAACATCCACGTTACCTTATGTGAATGATTTGAAAGATGAGATAGAGTCTGATTACGATTCCTTTATTGCTAACATTAATGCGAAGTATAATGAAGTCGAAAAAAGACAGAATGGAGGTAATTAAGGATGGCGGAGACATTATCAACATTATCAATTATCTCATTTGTTTTAGCTGTTATAGCATTGGCACTTGCAATAGTATTTTGGTTCTTTTTTGATATACCGACAGTTATTGGTGATTTAACAGGAAGAACGGCGAGAAAAACGATTGCTAAGATGCGAGCGGAAAATGAAAAGAGCGGAGTTAAGAAGTATAAGGAGGGTAAGGTAAATTTACAAAGAGGGAAGCTTACGGAAACAATGTCCGGTATTAAAGAAAAGACTGATAATGAGGAAAAACGACCGGATACGGGCTTGCTTGCAGAAAATAGGGCGGAAACAACCGGAATAGAAGATACGGTTTTTTTAAACGAGGAAGCGTCTAGGCCGTTGGCTTTTGAGGAAACAAGCTTGCTTGTTGATGAAAATGAAACTGTTGCTTTAGACGGAAATGCTCAGACGGTAAAAAGAGTCGGTGGTAAAATGCTGACGCTTATTGAAGAGGTCATGCTTATCCATACGGATGAGGTGATTAAATGTTAGAACATAAATTGAAACGTTATATCATTTTGAGTATTGCAATGGCGTGTTTACAATTTGGTTTAATAATATGTATTGCGTTTGTAAGCATTGAAGGAACAACGATACAGAAGGTGGCAGCATATATTGTGGCATTTATGTTTTGGACAAGTATCATTTTCGAAATATTATTGGCCCATTGGTCGGACGGAGAAAGAAAGCAGTTGGACCGATATGTGCTTAGGTGTAGGGAAATAAGGCGAGCGCCATCGGGAATCTTTTCTTTTCTAAAAAACACAGAGGCGATGGTAGCTGATATTTTACTTTTTGTTTCGGTAGCAGCATTGGGCATTATTTTGTGGATGCAGATTAAAACAAGTTGGATTATTATCAGTGTATTGTCAATTTTTGTTTTGTCATTTAGCTTACATTGTATTCTGAATGGAAAAAATTATAGATATTTAAAAAAGTTAAAAGAACAAAATAAAGGAGCAAAGAAAAATGAGTAGAAGAAGAGAACGATTTGCAGACCGTTTCCTGGCTGTATTGCTTTCGATAATGTTGCTGGTCGCAATGTTACCGAGGACCATATTGCCGGTAATGGCAGCAACAGACGGTCATCCTGATTCATTTACTGTATCAGTAACGGATGGGACAGATGCGATTGATGGAGTAAGTGTCACACTTAGTGCAAAAGAAGCGGAATGGAGTCTAAATTTGAATGTAATCACAGATGAGAACGGTGTGGCTGCATTTGATACAGATGCTATTGAAACAGCATTAACAACTGCCGGTTTGGATGCAGGTACCATTGTGTATACTGCGACAAAAACAGGATATGAGAATGCAACAGGTGAAGTAGGAATAACCGTATCCAATTTGGCGTTAAATGCGGATGTCATTATGACGGAAATACAGGCTATTCCGACATTATTTACTGTATCAATAACGGATGGGACAGATCCGATTGATGGAGTAAATGTCGCACTTAGTGCAAAAGAAGCGGAATGGAGTCTAAATTTGAATGTAATCACAGACGAGAACGGTGTGGCTGCATTTGATACAGATGCTATTGAAACAGCATTAACAACTGCCAGTTTGGATGCAGGTACCATTGTGTATACTGCGACAAAAACAGGATATGAGAATGCAACAGGTGAAGTTGAAATAACAGTATCCAATTTGGCGTTAAATGCGGATGTCATTATGACGGAAACACAGGCTATTCCGACATTATTTACTGTATCAGTAACGGATGGGACAGATCCGATTGATGGAGTAAATGTCGCACTTAGTGCAAAAGAAACAGAATGGAGTCTGAATTTGAATGCGCCTACAGATTCAAATGGTGTGGCGAAATTTGATACAGCTGATATTGAAACAGCATTAACAGCTGCCGATTTGGATACAGGTACCATTGTGTATACAGCGACAAAAGCAGGATATGAAAATGCAACAGGTGAAATTGAAATAACAGTATCCAATTTGTCATTAAGTGCGGATGTCGTTATGACAGAAACGCAGTATACATTATCTGTAACTGTTACAGGAGATGCAGTTGTAAAGTTAAATGATGTAGAACAAAATTCCATCACAGTAGCAGGGCAAGAGGAAGTGGCAGTGGTAATTACCCCGGCGTTAGGATATTATATTTCTTCTGTATCCATTGGTGGCGTCGAGCAGGTTGTTACTGACGTAACTTGTTTTGAAACGGATATAGTTGTTAATGAAGATAATGAAGAAGTTGCGGTAATTCTTGCTCAATATAGCTATCAGGTTACAGCATCAGAAACAGAGAATGGTAGTATTGGTTTAAGTGCGGCATTCGTTGATTATAACGGTTCGAGTACAGTAACTGTTACACCTAATACGGGATACTCGATCAAGTCTGTTAAGGTAAATGGTGTTGCTGTTGCAGATTTTACCGAGACAGATAATGATGGTGAGATTACTTTTACAATCGACAATATTACAACGCATAAGACTGTGACAGCAGAGTTTGTGCAGACAGCAACCTGTTCCTTGAGTGACATTACAAGTTTATTCAATAATGAAGCTGCTGTAAGAAAGGATGGAATGACGTTTATCTATGCAAATGGCGGCACAATCACATTTAGTACCGATAAAACAGGTATCAGAATTTACAATACAGAAGGACAATCTGTTGCTGGTGACGGTGTTACACAAACGTTCAATCTTACTCAATCAGTTACTATCTCTAAGATTCAGTTGAGATATAAAGCTGGTGAAGAGTTGGCAGAGAATTGGCATGATGTAACAGGGGTTTCCTCTGAGGCGACACTCAAATTGGTTATTGACGCAAGTAGCACAGATTCAACGATTACATCGGATCAAAAGCATAGTAACAATTTCTATAATAATGATTTTAATGTGAGTATCACAGCAAAGGATGAAAATGATTATTCCGGAATCAAGAGTATAGAATACTTTGTTACAGATACAGCAATCGAACAGAATGTTAATTATGCGGATGTGAGCGAGGAAAGCAAGACACAAAGTGGTGTTCTTTATACATATACTGACACTATCACTAGTGAACAGACGGGTACTGTTACTGTTGATGTAGAAGGTAACAAGAATAACAGTGATTATGTGTCAGTTTGGTTTAAAATAACGGACCGTGCGGGGAATGTGGAGTATAAGAGAACAGAGTATTATTTGGTTAACTGCACAGCTCCGGTTTTGAATAGCGTAACAATAGACGGAAACGCACATAGTGAAGCAACAGCAGGTTACTATAGTAAGAGAACTGCTACAATTGTACTGACGGACAGGGCAAGTTCATTTAATTCAGATGCGGCAACTAATGGAATTAATATTGTTGCTAAAGATGCCGAGGGGAATGACGTAACGATTAGCAAACCGGCCATGGTTCAATGGAGCAGTGCCGGCAATGTACATACAGCGACTGTTGTTTTTGAAACAAATGCAAAATACAAATGGGATATTTCATATGTAAATAAAGCGGGAAAAGCGCTGGATAAGACATCCGTTGTTAAAACGGGCGATAGAATTCATGAGTTTACGGTAGATACAAAGGCTCCCACAGGTAATATTTCATATAGCATTGAGGATACTTGGAATAATTTGATATCCACGTTGACTTTTGGTGTATGGGATAAATACAGTATCACAGCCACAGCCACAGCTGATGATGAGATATCAGAAATATATAATATTTTGTATTACAAGTCAAATGCAGATGCAGCGTTGACAGAAACAGATCTTGAGGAATTATATCAGCAGGGATGCTTTGGAACGGCTGTATATACAGTAAGTGCGGAAGAGAAGTTTGTGATTTATGCGCGTATTACAGATTATGCAGGTAATACATTATACATTAGTACAGATGGTGCGATTGTTGATACTACAAACAGTAAAATTACCATCAATCCGGAACAGCCAAACCGCAATGGATTCTACAATAAGGATGTTACAGTTAACGTTGTTGTAAGCGAAATGCTTGAGAATCATGATGTTTATTCCGGAATTAAGACCATTGATTATCGTGTAGAGAATGATGGTGTAAAGACGCAGGAAGGCAATCTATACACATTTGCGGTAGAGAATCCTACCTATGAACAGTTGAAAGCTGAGTGGACCGGTTCAATTACGGTAAAGGCCGGAGTAGGAGAAGGACAAAATAACTCTGATAATGTAAGAGTCGTTATAACTGTTGTTGATAATGCAGGGAATGAATACAGTGAGGAGACAACACTTGCAATCAACGTTGATGAATTGAGTGCCTCAATTGAGATGGATGGGGAAGCAGGTAAAGTTGTTGATGGTCATGGTTACTTTGCTATGGCAGAAAGAACAGCGACTATCACATTAAAAGACAGAGCTTCATCTTTCAATGCGGATGTAGCAACTGCAGGAATTGTAATCACAGCAGTTGATAAAGAGGGTAAGACTGTTAATAATGCATGCAGAATCAGCGATTGGACAAGTGTTGGAGACGTACATACTGCGACTGTAACATTTAAGGCGGATGCTATTTATGAATGGTCATTTAGCTATACAAATGATGCAGATAGCATTCTGGAGACAATTACAACAGGAACTTCAGTAACTCCATATTATTTTACGGTAGACAATACATTGCCCACCGGAACAGTAACGGTAAATAGCAGTACATGGGATAAATTGATAAATGTATTATCATTTGGATTATACAGTAATATTAAGGCAGAGGTATCTGCTACGGCTACGGATAACATTAGCCCGTTTGCAGTCGAATATTACAAGACAAGCAACCCTCTGGCAATGACAAAGGCGCAGCTTGATAATGTAACATTTGAAGAGTATGAAGATTTTAGCATTGAAACTGACGAACAGTTTGTAGTTTATTTAAAGATTACAGACTACGCAGGTAACTATACATATGTTAGTTCAAATGGTTATATTGTGGATAAAGTAGCAAGTACCATAACATTAACGCAATCCGAAGAAGATGCTTTATATAATGCAGCTTCTGATGTAAAGGTTGATGTAAATGTAGTAGCAACTGAGCCATATTCCGGAATCCAGTCAGTTGATTATTGGGTAGAGTGCGATGGAGTAAAAACACAAGAGCAAAATCTGTTTACCTTCAACGTTAAAGAACCGGCACAAGCAGAATTAGTGGCTATTTGGGACGGTACAATTAGTGTAGACAAGACAAAGAACAATAGTTGTGATGTTGTTGTATATGTAAAAACTGTAGATAATGCGGGTAATGAAAGCATTGCATCTATTGATCTGGATATAGATGCAACTGCTCCTAGTATTTCTGTTACATTTGACAATGGAAATGATAATAACGGCAATACCTATTTCAACGCACAAAGAGTTGCAACAGTAGTTATTACCGAAAGAGTTCATCATTTTGATGCAGGTGCAGCAACAGCAGGAATCGTAATTAATGCAGTTGATGCAGAAGGAAATGTAGTAGAAAATGCCTACACAATCAGCAATTGGAACACGGTAGAAAATGCAGAGGATCCTGATGCATCTACGCATACAGCGATTATTACATTTAGTAAAGATGCAAATTACACATGGTCTATTGCATATACCGATAAAGCAGGAAATGCGAATGTAGGTGTAACTACATTTGCAACTAATGGGACATCCGTTGCAGCGTTCGACTTTACTGTTGACACAACAAGTCCGACAGGAACCATAAAAGCGGTATCCGCAGAAGGAAGACAGACTGAGTGGAATGAATTAAGAAATGAGCTTATGTTTGGATTCTGGTCAAAGGCAAGTATTACATTGTCAGGAACCTGTGATGATTTGACATCTGCTTTATTACAAAGTGTTGAGTATTACAAAGTTAAGTCAGCATCTGCAACTGATGGAACGACTGCACTTACAGCAGAACAATTAGATACAGTAACAAGCTGGACGGCGTTAACAGCAAACGTACAGTCTGATGATAACGGAACATATTATTCCTATGATGGATTGACAGTAAATTCTGATGAGCAGTTTGTTGTTTATGTGAAGCTTACTGACCTTGCAGGAAACTACACCTATATCAGCTCCAACGGACTGATTGTAGATCACAGGGCACCCATAGAAGAGGTAATTGCTTCAGAAGTTATCCTTACACCGGAGCAATCAGCCAGTGGAATTTACAATGGTAATGTGAATATTGCCGTAAAGGTAACAGATCCGTTGATTAATGGAACTTATTCGGGTATCAGTTCCATTACATACAAAGTGTTTAATATGGGAGTGGAAACGCAGTCAGGTGATTTGTTTGTATTCAATAATGCAAGTCCCAAACAAAGTGATTTGGTACAGACCTGGGCCGGTTCAATTGTAGTTAACGGTAGCTTGAACAACAGCAATGATGTCAGGGTTGTTGTCTATGCAAAGGATAATTCCCAGAATACATCGGAAAAGGATGTGACAATCAAAATTGATACAACGGCTCCGGTAATTGACATTTCCTATGATAATAATGTTGCTGATAACGAAAAGCTTTTCAAGGAAAACAGAACAGCTACGGTTGTTGTTACCGAGCGTAACTTCGATCCACAGGCAGTAAATGTAACAATTACCAACACAGATGGAGTGGTACCGACAATCGGCGGATGGACAAAGATTGAAGGCACAGGAAATCAGGATAATACAAAGTGGATGGCAAATATCGTATATAGTGCGGATGGAGATTACACCTTCGATATTGCATATACAGATATGGCAGGAAATGCATGCACAAGTATTGCTTACGGCAACAGTGTTGCAGCTACAGAGTTTACAGTAGATAAGACACTTCCTGTAATTTCCGTAGCTTATGACAATAATGCGGAGAAGAATGGCAATTTCTTCGCAGCAGAGAGAACAGCAACCATAACAATTACAGAGCATAACTTTGATGTGAACAGAGTTGTATTCAC
This sequence comes from Lachnospiraceae bacterium, assembly GCA_015056975.1. Lineage (GTDB taxonomy): Bacteria > Bacillota > Clostridia > Lachnospirales > Lachnospiraceae > Acetatifactor. The sequence goes on from SVFG01000001.1 coordinate 92,214, forward strand.
ACAGAAAGCATCATTGGATGGTAAGAATATTACGATACCTGCCGTTTCATGGGCTGATAACGGAGATATACATATTGCGACTATCGTATATAGTGCAGATGGAGATTATTCATTTGATATTACCATGACAGATATGGCAGGCAATGAAAGCGAAGAAGCAGACTATGGAAATAGTGTTGCGGGCAAAGTGTTTGTTGTAGATAAGACTATTGATAAGCCGTCAGTCACTGGTGTTGAAAACGGTAAGGCATACACGGGAGATGTGATTCCGACCATTTCATTTGATGATGTGAACTATGATTCATATGAAATAAGTTTAGTACGTACCCGAATGGGTGACAAGAATGTTAATGTTAAGGAAGCATTTATTGGTGCTATCACAGAGCAGGAACAGGGTGGTTCAGGAACATTTGATACATTTAAAAAGGTTGTTGAAAACGACGGAATTTACACCTTGACAGTTAAAATGACTGATAAAGCCGGTAATGAAGCAGTTGAAGAGGTAACATTTACGGTAAACCGCTTTGGTTCTGTATATGTATATAGTGATTATCTTGTATCCTTAATAAAGGATGGAGGTCAGTATATTACCCGTGCCGGAGAAAATGCTACTGCAATTGCCCAAGATTTAGTTATCACAGAGTATAATGCCGGCAAATTACTTAATGATTCGTTAAGCATCCTGATTACTCGTGACGGAAAAGCATTAGATGTTGACTTTGATGTAAATGCATCAGGTGCAAATGCAGAAGCAAGTGACAGCGGTTGGTATGAGTATGTGTACACAATCAAGGCATCTAACTTTGCAGAAGACGGTGCTTATAAGATTTCACTATTATCTGCATATGCTACTGCCGATTCAGAAAGTAATGAATCGACAAGTGTACCGGAGAACTCTATTGACGAAAAGGGCAATCAGATTCTTGATACGATGAATTTTATGGTTGATACCACTGCACCGGAAATCAGAAACATTATCAATCTTGATAGCAGTAACGGAATCGTAGATGAAGAAAAGATTAGTGATGAGGGACTTAAAGTATCCTATACAATCGTGGATGTAGGCGGATTAAAATCAGTTGATATTCTGTTAAATGGTAAGGTACATCAGACCATTACGGAATTTGGTGACAGTGCGTTTAACTACAACGGAAGCTTCTTTATTCCGGAAGACACAAAGACACAGACAGTACAGATTGTTGTTACGGATATTGCAGGCAATGTAACGGATACTTCATCAGAATATTTCGATACAAAGGGTGTTTATGTATTTAACAATGAAGTCCTTGTATCTAGAAATTTCTGGGTACGTTTCGTTAACAATCCGGCAATGCTTTGGGGTACAGTCGGCGGAACTACTGCAGCATTGGGAGCAGTAGGCTATGCATTAACAGTAAGACGTAAAAGAAGAGTGAAATAAGAAATAATAGTTTTCTGATTGGTTTTCCTACGCAACGTATGTTGCGTAGGAAAACGGAAACTATTTGTCAGACGTAGAAATTTAAAGCTATTAAGTTTGTACTTGTGACAAATAGAACAAGAGAGAAGGTACAATATGTATACACTTAAAGACAATGACGTAATAAGAGAAATCGTTTGTGGGAATAATTTTGAATATGTGTTAGAGGACAACAGTTACTTTGTAAATACTGATTATAAAGTGTTACAGAGTCAAACAAACGGTATTTTTATACAGTGTATGAAGATGACGAGAAATGGGAAGACGGATTTGTATTATATTACAAATGATTATCGTCCGATGTCATCTATGTTTGTGGGAATAACTGCAGACTTACTGATTGCTGTGGTTGTGAATCTTTTTGCAAGTGTTATAGAAGTAAGGAACAATGGCTTTCTTGCATGCCAATGTATAGATTTATCTTGGGATAAGATTTTTGTTGAGCAAAATACACTTAAGGTAAAATTGGTATATCTTCCGCTAAGTGTGAAAGCATTTGACAGTTATGCAGAATTTGAGAGCGAGCTTCGCTCCAGCATTGTTAAATTGATAAATAAAGTTATTGTTGAGACCAATGAACGTTTAAATCAGTTTGTACAGGATTTGTGCAACGGTTCTTTATCAATAGAGGATGTATATAATCGTTCGAGAAGTGTAGGCACGCCATCTATTCCAAAGAGAGAGGAAAACAGAACTCCTGCGCCGGTCAATAATGCAAGCGGTACGATAAAACTCGTGGCAATGAATGCGCCGGGGCATTTTGAGTTACCAATAGACAGTGCAGATATACTGATCGGCAAGAAACAGGAAATGGTTGATAAAGTTATATTATTTAACAACATGATAAGTCGTAAGCACTGTAGAATTACATGCGTAAACGGCATTTACTTCATATCAGATGAAGGAAGTGCTAACGGAACATTTGTCAATGGGGCAAGAGTTGCACAGGGACAGCGTTGTCAGATAAACAGAGGCGACATTATTCGCTTAGCAAATAGTGATTTTCAGATTGTGTAAAGAGGTGTCAAGATGGCAAAACCAAGAGTGATAATCGCAGATGAAGATGCAAATTATATAATTCCGTTGCAATTTAAATTTGTAAGTGACTTTTTTAATAAAATAGAGCTCGAGATTATCTCGGACAAGGAATATTTTGATGAATTTTTCTCCAGACCTCAAAATGCGGAGATATTGATTGTGTCTGATGAGTTATATGATTCTTCGCTTCAGAGACATAACATTGCAAATGTATTTGTGATGATGGAACAGTTTGATGAAGCCGGAACCGGAGATTTAAGTGTAAATCGATTGTTTAAGTATACGAGTATAAAAGAAATTTTTAATGAGATTGTTGGGAAAAGTGCATCTGCGCTAAGTGTAGCGGATATAGAGAAGAAAGAAACGCAGATAGTTTTGGTTACATCTGCTGCGGGAGGTGTAGGAAAAACAACAGTAGCAATGGGAATTGCTGCGAGTCTGAGTAAAAATTATAAAAGAGTGTTATATATAAATGCTTCGAGATTACAGGTATATCAGCATATGTTGGATAATTATTCGGCAATTACGGCATCTGATGTGTATACAAAGCTCGCATCATCATCCCAAGATATATATGGAAATATAAAGCATGTAATAAGAAAAGAGGCCTTTAGTTATTTGCCGCCATTTAAAGCGTCATTAATGTCATTAGGATTAAGCTATTCTGTATACGAAAATATAATTCTCTCAGCGAAGAAAAGTGAGGATTTTGATTATATTATTGTTGATACGGATACAACATTTGATGAGGATAAAGCTACGTTATTGAATATTGCCGATAAGGTTGTGATTGTTACGAAGCAAACGTTGGCTTCTGTTCTTGCAACGAATATATTGGTTAGCAACATTAATGGTATTGGTGCAGAGAAATATAGTTTTATTTGTAATGATTTTGAGAAGGAAGATAGTAATGCACTGATAAGTCCTAACGTAGCCCTTAAGTTTACTGTAGGAGATTATGTAGAACATTTTTTACATTGTGAAGGGATGAAGCCAAATGAGTTGGCGGCGGAAAGTAGTATTCAAAGGGTTTCATTCCTGATTATGTAAGGAGGTTTAAGATGAACAAAGAATCCGCAATTATTATTTTTAATATTGTGAAGAGAAATTTTTCGGTGGATCTTGAAGTCCCATTGGATATATCTGCAAATGACCTTGTCAACGGGTTGAATATAGCTTATGAATTAGGCATTGATACATCTGACATTAAGAATTGTTACTTAAAAGCGGAAAATCCAATTGCGTTGCTTAAGGGAAATAAAGCATTAGCAGATTTTGGGCTGAGAAATGGTAGTGTAATTAATTTTACAGAATAAGGAGAGGGAAAGATGGATAGTAGATATAAAATTATTTTATCGAATAATAATCTATATAAAGAAATTGAGCTTTCCCCTGATATGCAGATAGCTAAGGTCGGCACAAGTGTTGAGTGTGATTTCCGTTTGCATAAGGATTTTTTCTTCGGGCAAATTGAACTCATTTTTACTAAAAGTAATAATGGATGGTCTGTAATATGTTCCGACAATCTCTATGTCACTGTTGGTGATGTACGTAAATTTGCAACGAAACAACTCGAGCACGGTGATATATTGGAGGTTCGTTATCAAGATTCAGATAATCACGTTTTTAGTTTAGAGTTTTTATTAGATTTTGATAATGGTAAGCGCAAGTATGAAAGAGTAATTGATGTTTTGGGATGCAACAATTTGTCTATCGGTACTGCAACAAATTGTAATATTGTTTTAAAAGGCAACTATGTAAAAAGCGACTATATAGAATTATTAAAACAAAATGATGGTTTTTCAGTGCGTATACAAAATTCAACTTATGGTATGTACCATAATGGAAAAAAAGCTGTAAATACAACTATTATAGCAAATGGCGATTTTTTCTCTGTTTCGGATTACTTTTTCTATTATAAAGATGGTAAGTTATGGACGGAAATTAGAGCTGACATCGCAATAAATTATTTGAATTTTATAGATAAACCGGATTTAAACAATTACCCGCGATTTAATCGTAATACGAGAATAAAAGCTATGATTGAAGGCGGAAAGATTGAAGTATTAGATCCTCCGCCACCGATTCAGAAACCCAAAGGTAATATTATTTCTTCACTCCTGCCATCCCTTATTATGGTAGTGGCTGGTTTGGCAATGTCCATGCTTTCGCCGTTTATGCTTATTTCAAGCGGCATAGGTGTTGTTACCGGAATAATGGGACTTGTTCAAGGAAACAAAGATTATAAAAAGTCATCTGCAGAGCGTATTATTAAATATAATGCTTATATTGAAAACAAAAAGCGAGAAATTGAGCAATGTCGAAATGACGAACGCAAAACACTTGAAGAAATATATTTGTCTCCGGAAGCAGAACAACATAATTTTGCTACGTTTTCTTCACAACTTTTTGACAGAGATAAAAAGGATGTTGACTTCCTCAGTGTACGCTTAGGAACTGGTCTTGTTGAAGCGAAGAGAGAGATTAATTATAAAAAGCATGAAAAATTGGATGTTGAAGATGAACTTCAGCAAATTCCAGAAACTTTGTGTAATCAATACAAATATATAAATAATGCACCTATCGTTTGTGATTTGACAAAAATAAACGCTGTTTGCATTGTGGGTGAATTAAGTTTTAGGTTTGAGATTTTTAAAAATTTTATTATTGATATTTCTGCTAGGCACTATTATTCAGATGTCAAAATGTTTTTCATTGCTGAAGAGGAAAACAAAGAAAAGTTACATTGGCTTAGATTCCTTCCGCATGCGTTTAATGATGAATTAGGTATTAGAAATATGGTTTGTGATGGAGAAAGCAAAAATATTATTTTTGAGTATCTATACAAAGTTTTGACGCAGAGAAAGCAAAACAAAGAAGATGATACAAAGATAGTGGCATTTTTCTTTGATGAATGCGGATTCAAATCACACCCTATTTCTAAATTTGTAGAAGATGCAAGAGAGTTAGGTATTACTTTCGTATTTTTTGAAAAGAACATGTCTGATGTTCCATTGGGATGTGATAATATTATCGAAATAAAAGATACTCAAAATGCTTGTTTGATTAACACCTCTGATAAAAATGATGCGTGTAATTTTATTTATCCAAGTATTTCGACTGCATACGCAGAAAGTATTGTTAATTTGCTGGCACCGATTTATACCGAAGAAATTTCTTTGGAAGGAACTTTGACAAAAAACATATCACTATTTGAGTTGTTAAATATTATTGCTGTTGATGATATTGATCTCGAATCAAGGTGGAAATCTTCTCAGGTTTTCAAAACGATGGCAGCGCCTCTTGGCGTTTCAAAATCAGGAGTTGTATCATTAGATCTTCATGATAAAGCACATGGTCCTCATGGATTGGTTGCGGGTACTACGGGTTCAGGTAAATCCGAAATATTACAAACTTACATTTTGGCAATGTCTACATTGTTCCACCCGTATGAAGTATCTTTCGTGATTATAGACTTTAAAGGCGGTGGCATGGTTAATCAGTTTAAGGAATTGCCTCACTTGCTCGGTGCAATAACAAATATTGATGGAAAAGAAATTGACCGTTCTTTGAAATCGATTAAAGCAGAATTGCAAAAGCGTCAACGCCTTTTTGCTGACGCAGATGTAAATCATATTGACAAATACATAAAGAAGTTTAAGTCGGGTGAGGTAAGGACTCCGCTTCCGCATTTAATTATTATTGTTGATGAGTTTGCAGAGCTTAAAGCAGAACAACCTGAGTTTATGAAAGAACTTATTTCCGCAGCACGTATAGGACGAAGTTTAGGAGTTCATCTTATTCTTGCAACGCAAAAACCATCAGGACAAGTAGATGATCAGATTTGGTCAAATTCTAAATTTAAGCTTTGTCTGAAAGTGCAAAGTCAAGAGGATAGTAATGAAGTTATTAAGTCTCCTTTAGCAGCTGAAATTAAGGAACCTGGTCGAGCTTATTTGCAGGTTGGTAATAACGAAATATTTGAATTGTTTCAATCTGCATATAGTGGTGCACCGGAAAAGGTGGAAAATGAAAGTATTAAGGAATTTTCTATATACAGTTTAAGTGGTTCGGGTAAGAAAATACCGGTATTTGTTCAAAAGAAGGAGAAAGCGTCTGAACAAAATCTCACGCAGTTAGAAGCGATAGTTAAGTATGTGAATTCTTACTGTTGTAAGCAAAACATAGCAAAACTATCAAACATTTGTCTTCCTCCTTTACCGGATTTGTTGCCGCAACCGGATACTTATGACGAAAATAAAACTCTTGTGGATATTGGATTGTTTGATGATCCGGACAATCAAATTCAAGCACCTGCATATGTGGATTTGCAGAATAGAAATACTTTAATTATTGGTTCATCACAGTTTGGAAAAACAAACTTGTTACAATCTATTATTAAAAATATATCCACGCAAACAAGCCCCAAAGAATCAGTATTTTATATTTTAGATTTTGGTTCAATGGTGCTTAAGAATTTTGAAAGGCTTAATCATGTTGGAGGTGTTGTTACTTCTTCCGAGGACGAAAAACTCAAAAATTTATTTAAGTTACTTTTTGAAGAGATAACTGTTAGAAAAGAAAAGTTACTTTCAGTTGGAGTCAGTTCATTTTCATCTTATGTTGAAGCCGGATATACCGATTTGCCGCATATTTATGTGATCGTAGATAATGTGACGGCTCTGATGGAGTTGTACCTATCAAATGATGATAGTTTGCTTTCTATCGTTCGTGAAGGTATTTCAGTAGGAATCTCAACAATAATGGCTAATAATCAAACTGCCGGTATTGGATATAGGTATCTTTCAAATTTTGCAAATAAAATAGTACTGTATTGTAATGATAGTGCTGAGTATACTAATATTTTTGATCATGTTACGATTAAGCCGGATGAAAAAGTGGGACGTTGCGTACTGGAAATAGATAAGAATATGCTAGAATGCCAAACTTACTTAGCTTTTGAAGGGGAGAAGGAAATTGAAAGAGTTCAACATATGCGTAGTTTCATCGAAACTGTTAATAGCAAGTACGAAGAGTTCAGAGCAAAACAAATTCCGTATATTCCGAATGTTCTTGATATTAAAACGATGCTGCAAGTATATAGTGCTGCACCTAACGGCTATTCATTGCCTGTTGGATTGGCATACGATGATGTCAAACCGTATGTATTAAATCTGAATTCTATAGGAATTTTAGGAATTACAGGAAAAGAAGGCTTTGGTCACAAAAATTTTGTGTCGCTAATTGTTAAGAGCTTAATGTCAAAGAGTATGAATGATGCTGAGATAGTAATTTTCGACGATGTAACGAGAAAATATGCTAAATATAAGGACAGCATTGCATATTACTCGTTAGATGCAAGTTCGGTTTCAGTTGTTGTTGAACAATGGCATAAGGAATTAAAAAGAAGATATGATGGCATGATGCTAAACAATACAAGTAGTACAGATGATAGACTACTTGTTATGATTGTTCAAAATAATGATGTTGCAAGCGCAATACAATCCGATATGGGAGTGTTAGATAAGTTTAATGAAATTCTTACACGTTATAAGGATATGGGAGTATGTATTATTTTTGCAAATTATCCGAACACCTCAATTTCTTACGATGCTCCGGATGCTATTCGAACAATAAGACAAAGACAACATGTTATATGCCTTGACGACTTACAAAATCTCAAGTGTATTGACCCGCCGTATGATGCAATCAGACAATATAAAAAGCCGATATCGGTGGGTGACGGTTACTATGTTAATGGCAATGATGTAGTGAAGTTGAAACTAATATTAGCTGAGTAGAAAAGAAGGTGATTATATGGCTAAATCTCTTGATGACTATAAATCAGAGAAAAAAAGTTTGGAAAACCAAATTTCAAGTCGAAAAAGCAAAAATGCAAGAATTTCAAGAGAAATTGCGCGGCTTGAAGACGCTTATAACAAAATGGGCAAAATAAAGCGCAATAATGATAATAACGCAGACAAAGTAAGAGATAATACCAAACTTAATAAAGTAGCAGGCAATGTAGAATGGAGAGGCAAATATAAGGATCAGTTTGATAATGCTATGAAGGATAGGGCAACTCCTGCTGCTAAAGATTTTTTTGATAGTATTGATGCTATGCAAGACGAAATAGGAAGGGCATTGGACAAAAAAAGAGGAGAATATAATACGGGTTCTTCCATTCTTAACGGTTTAAATAAAGCGTGGAATAATGTTTCGGGTATTATCCGTAACTGGGTCAATTAATGGGAGGTGATATTTTATGGCAGAGTTAAAGGCTAGAATAGAGGACATAGATGGGTTGGTAAAGGCTATTAAAACAAACAGTGATGCTATTGATATATCGGTCTCCTCTGTGAAAGAGCCTTCAAAAAGTAAAGGGATAGTAGTGACTGAATATATCAAAAGAATAAGAGAAATTTCCCAGCTTTTAGATAAATACAAGCAATTGCTGGATAGAGATGTATTAGATATAAAAGATTCAAAAGATAAAATTCAGGAAATGGATAAAGAAATGGAAAAGCTTTCAAAAAACTAATGATGTTTTAGTACTATACAAAAGGAGGGTAAAATTTGGCTTATACAAAAGTTTATTATGATGATATTTGGGAAATAACATCAAATGGTTGCCAAAAATGTGATAAGTGGTTACAAAGTATTCAGGACTTGTCGGAAAGTTTTTCTGATTTTGTTCAAACAGAAAGTTTTAAAGGACATGCGGCAACAAATATGAAAAGTTACCTTGAACAGGTACATGGCATACTCATATCAATTATTGGTACCGTAGTACAGTCATATTATTATCTTGCTACGGACTATTATGGTGGATATACACGTATTGTGGATACAGGTGATAGTGACAAATATGGTTTGAGATATACGACAATTGTCAATGATGAAGTTAGCGAGATGGGATTAATACAAAGTAGATTAAGTGCAATACTAAGAACTGCCGAACAGGTTGTAACTGATGCTAACAGCGTGAAAAGTAGTATTTCAGATTTGGTTTCGATTGCATCGTATCCCAGGACATATAATCTATATGAGCAAATTAACGCTGCAAAATCTAAAGCACAGACTGTTCATGATAATGTTATTGCATATGAAGCCTCAAGAGAAAACGATTTCATTGAAATAGACAGACTTATCTCACAGGCTTTGTCTATTATTAATGCTCAGCTAGGAATGACTAGAACGAGAATATCGGTTGTAGAATATCAACAAGGAACAATCGGAACGATATGCGATATAAATCAAATACTTGTTGATTTGGAAGCATCTTCAGAAAAAGTTACGGCAATTATCGAAAAGGGATATTTTGAAGAAGACGTTAATCTTGTTCTTAACCGTGATGCGCTTATCCAAGAAGAGGAACGAGCATCCCGTGAATGGGCTCAATGGGTGGCAGTTGGTTTTGCGGTGGTAGGTGCGATAGCATTGACAGTGGTTACCGCAGGTACTGCAGGACCGGGTGCTTGTGTTATGGTGGGGGCTGTGTCAGGAGCTATTACAGCTGGGACAAGTGCATTGGCTGATAACTATGTTGATAAAGGTTATGTGTTTAAAGATTTGGATTGGAAGGAATTGGGTAAGGATGTTTTAGTTGGAGCGGTAGGCGGTGCTGTTAGTGGATATCTCGGAGCAATTTCTCAAGGCTCAGCAATTAAACAGCCCATTCAGAAAGGCCTAACAGCTCTTTCAAATACAGTGTTAAGAGAAGGTGCTAAGGGTGCGACAGCTGTGACATGGGAAGCAGTGGAAACAACTATAGAAGTTGGAATGGCGATTATTGAAGAAAAACCCGGGGGCAAAATCCAATCTGTTTTAAGAGAAGGCGCAGGCGAAATGGGGGCTGAGTTTAAAGATACTCTCAAGACAGTGACTACAGAAGGCGCAAAAGATTTTGTGAGTGCTACCATTGCCGGAAATTTTGATATTGATACTTCTGATAAAAGTGTATTGAGAAAAGTAGGTGAAAAAACGCTAGAAGGTATTGGCGGTGGTGTGACCAAAGGTACAGTAAGCGCTATTTGGGGCGTTGGCGAGGCCTTGGTTGATAACGATAGTTCAACAACTGTCCAATCCGCACTTCAAGCAGGCTTCAAAGAAGGCGTTAAAGAGGTGGCAAAATCCACGGCAAGTACAGTGGTTTCAGAAGGTATCTTTTCCGGCGTAGATGATATTGATAATAAGACCGGAAAAATAGTAGCAGAAACAGTAAAGGATACGGCTGAGAAAACCGTTGAAAACGTTGCTGAGGGTGTTGCAGGAAGAACAATGGATTATATTTACGGCGATGAAAAAGATGCTGGTAAAATATTCGGAGACATATGGGAAAAGGATTTGGAAAGCGGAAGAGTAATTGCACAAGCAGCAGGCGAAGCAGTAGGGGAACATATTGTTGATGAAGTCCATAAAGATGATAAGCATTATAATGATTTAAAGAAAATTGATAAAGACGGTGATGGAAAAATAGAAGTTGTTCAGTTTGATGAGTATGCCGTTACCAAGCAAGATTATGATGCAGCCGTTGAAAATGCAGGAAAAGGTGCGTATAAAGACAAGACGGTACAAGACATACTTGGATTACCAAAGGATACAGATATTAGTGCAGGTAAAGAACGAACTGTTTCAATTGACATGACCGAAGAATATTCCTCAAGCAGAAAAACAACAGATACGGTTACTGTTGATGGCAAGTACACATTTAGTAAAAGCTATTACGAATCTTCCTTAAATGTTGCCGGCACAGATGAATATGGCGGTAAAACTGCTCAAGAAATTCTTGGAATACCTGATGACGTGGACTTATCAGAAGACAATGTAACTTATAAACGTGTCGATAATGATAAAATCGGTCGAGGTAAAGAAATAGAGCTTCACAGTGATTACGGCACAAACGTAACCAAAATTCACATTTCAAGTATGAAGCGTGAGACGAGGTTGGAAAGAGAAGCAGAAAAACAAAATAATCAATAATAAAAGGAGAAAGCATTATGGAAAACAAGAAAATTTTACCGTTAGGAAGTGTTGTTTATCTTAGAGAAGGAAATAAGAAGTTACTAATTATCGCAAGAGGTCTTGTTGCAAAAAACGGGGACGGACATGTTTATTTTGATTACGGCGGTGTTCCCTATCCGGAAGGTCTTGTAGATGATAAGATGGCGTATTTCCAGCATGATGCAATTACTAAGGTTGTATTTGAGGGTTATACTGATTTGGATGATGAAGCAACGATAGAGAAAATCAACTTGTTTGTTGAAAATCATCCTGAAATTCCCAGAGGAGATGTTAAGCAACTTTTGAATAAATAATTAGTTTGCTAATTGGGAATCCAATATTGCAATATTTCATGTGGTGAGGAGGTGAAATAAATGGCTGCTAATCAAATCAGAATGACTCCTGAATCTTTGCGTGGTAGAGCAGGCGATTATGCTAATCAGGCTGAAAATATTCAGCAGATTATCAACAATCTTGATCGTTTGCTTCAACAACTTCAGCAAGAATGGGAAGGCGATGCTAGTAGAGCATATGCAGAAAAATTTACTCAACTTAGACCTGGGTTTGTTAATGCCAAGAATCTTGTTGATGATATTTCTACAGCACTCAAAAAAGCCGCTCAGATTGTTGAAGATACTGATAAAAACATTGCAGGGCAGTTCAGAAGTTAAGCGAATATGCCGGTAATCGACAATTATGTCGATTGCCGGCTTTCGCAAATCAAAATACATAATAAAATATTGATTTATATATTTTCTTGTATCTAAATTGTAAATAAAGGAGCATAAAAATGAATAAACAATGCAAATCATGCGGTACTAATGTACCGGTTGATGTTAATTACTGTCAGGTGTGCGGAGGTTCAGAGTTTTATGTCAATAATTCGGCATACAATCAGTACAATCAACAAACTTCTGTTAATCAGACATGGCAGCCTTCGGTTGCACAAAAACAAACGAAGAAGAATACATGGATTATTGTTGTTATAGTAGTAGCAATTTTAATCGTACTTGCAACAATGGGGTTTATATTTGAGAAAGTATTTCAGCGGCTTGGGTATGGTGATAATTCCAGTGATAGAGATGAATATACCCTTGATATGAGTGAAGATATAAATGACAGTTCTGAAGAGATACCGGACAAACTGTATTATTCAAAAGGCACATTTGATGGAGAGATTTATGTAAATAAATGGGCAGATATACAATTAGCATTACCTGAAGGATTCTTTAATGCTGATTTGGCTACATATAATTCCGCAGAAAATTCAACTACGGAATGTGGAGCTTACTTTATTGCCAATGATACCATGAGTTTAATTTCTATCATATACGAAAAGTTGCCAACATTCCCAATTTATGAAGAAAAAGAGTATCTTGATGCGGTGATGAAACAACTGAATTCTGTTACTGGAATTACATATAAAACTCCGGAGGAATATTCTACTACAATCATTGGTGGATATAGATACGCAAAAGCTGAATGTGAATTCAATAACGGAAATGGAGATTTTTCTAATACTATTTATGCCAGAAAACTTGATGACTATATGATTTGTATCTCTGTAATGGGTATAAATTCAAAATCTAACGATGCGTTGGTGAGTAATATAACAACTGCTAAATAAGATATCGGTGGAGTTGCAATTAATTTGAGTAAAAGTCAAAAAGAGCCAGGGCTGAAAATGTTCAATTATGTAATGTTGTAGGAACTGGCTCAACGTTATTTTTATTGGCGGAAATGCTTGTCAGGATGGTGATAATATGAAATCAGAATTAATAGCTTGTTTCCAAGATACATTACAAATTTCAGAGGAAATATTAAGAGAAAAAACAATATCTTCCATAAGGTCAAACAGGGTTTATAAAGAGAACTTTGTGTCAAAAGTTGTTCATAAAGATGAGGCAGGAATTGTTAGTGTATGCGAGGAGACGACATTATTTGCTGCAAGGAGTCGCTGTCAATGTGGCAAGGTCGCAGTATTGAATTTTGCAAATCCTGAAATCCCTGGTGGAGGTGTTTGCAATGGTGCAATAGCACAGGAGGAAAGTCTTTGCAGAAGTAGCAATCTCTATTCCTACATAAATAGTCAAAAGGTTTTTGATGAATATTATGGTTATCACAGAAGCTTAAAGAATCCTTTCTATTCAGACAGATTGATATATACAAAAGATATTACAGTATTTAAGAATGAGGACACGGTGCCGCAATTTTTGCCTGAGGCTCTGTGGTTCAATGCTGATGTAATAACTTGCGCGGCTCCTTATCTTGCAAAAAGGAAGTATACAAATACGAAGGCTCTAAAAATCCTATTGAAAGGAAGGATTAAGAATATTTTTGAGGCGGCGATTGATAATGCGGTAGATGTTTTGATACTTGGTGCCTTTGGATGTGGTGCTTTCAAAAATCCGCCGGAATTAGTTGCGGCTGCTTTTCGTGATGTAATTATTGAAAATGGGTATAATAAATGCTTTAAGGAAATTGTATTTGCGATAAAGAGCACAAATGAAAATGATTCTTTTGAACCATGTCCCAATATATTGGCTTTTGAGAATACTTTTTTGTGGGATGACGAGCTGGATACCCGTGTTACGACACGTGAGATGGGGAAATTAAGATGGACAGATAATTATCCGATTGTACAGGCACTTGGAACTGTAGAATTGCCGTCCGGAAGGGTACTAAAAGGTGGAAAAGAATTTGAACCATATTATACTTGGAGAGACCGGAATAAATATAGTGGTAAACAGTTTTCCTTTTTGGGAGATTCTATAAGTACTCTTAATGGCTATAATCCACGCGGATATAACGTTTTTTATTATGGAGATAAGTGTAAAGAAGCAAATGTTGAAGAGTATGCGGATACATGGTGGGGAAAGGTTATAGAGTTCTTTGGTGCGGAATTATTGGTAAATAATTCATGGTCGGGAAGCAGAGTGACAAAGCTTCCGAATCAAAATGAAGTATTCCCGTCAGGATGCAGTGATGAGAGAACCTCTTCCTTACATATTAATTCCGTTAATCCGGATGTAATCATTGTTTATCTGGGAACGAATGATTGGGCTTTTGGAGTGAAGACTGGAGAAGATACATGCGTTCTTGAAAGTGAAGAAGAAGTATTTTCAGATGCTTACAGAATAATGCTCCGAAAAATTAAGAAAAATTATCCGGAAAGTGAAGTGTGGTGCTGTACTCTGAGTGCGACTTTTATTTCGAGCAAACCGAAGTTTCATTTTCCTCATAAATATGCAGGGAAGCATATGGAAGAGTATAACGAGATTATTCGCAGAACGGCAAGAGAGGAAGAATGTAAACTTATTGATTTATATGGCATGAATAAGCCATATGATTCAATTGACGGTTCGCATCCTAATAAGGAGGGAATGCAGACTATAGCAACATCGGTTTGCTATGCAATGTCAGATGCAAGAGGAAAGAATTTTTTGTCTTTGGATGAAAAAGACACAGTTAGTAAACAGAACGATGAAGAATATGTTTTTATTGACCCTAATATAACAACAATTCTTTATGATGAAACAATTTGCTTGACGGATGAACGTACGGGAGAAGAAATAAAGATAAAAGAGAGGTATATTCATTTTGGGCGAGATAAAAAGTGCTTAATTAAGGTTGACGGACTTTATATTGCAAGGCTACATGCATCATTTTCATATGAAAAGAATAATTGGTTTATAAGAGATAATTATTCTACTAATGGAACTCGTGTAAATGGAGTAAGGCTTGAGCCGAACAAGAAATATCAGTTATTGCCTGATGATGTAATTGAGTTTGCCGAAGAATATAAATATGTTTTTTATAAAACGAAAATAAAAAGTGAAGAGACAATAGGTTTGAAAGAACAAATTAAAGAGGTAGGGGAAGAATGCCTGATTGGTAAAGTGATAGGAGGCAAATATCGGCTACAGAAAATAATCGGAATCGGGGGCATGACAAAGATTTATCTTGGAACGGATTTTTCCGGTAGAAAGTTTGCAATTAAGAGCATTAGTAAAAATATGAGTGCTTATAGAACGGTGGTTGATGCATTGGTTGGCGGAGGGAGCCTGATAAATCGTTTAGAACATTTATATATCAGAAAAATATTTGAACAGATAGAGGATGAAACGCATTTTTATCTAGTAATGGAGTATGTTGAAGGTAGTAGTTTGGAAGCATTGCTCTCAATATCAAGAGGAGTATTGCCGGTTGAAAAAGTAATCAGATATGCAGTACAAATTGCAGAAGCATTACAATATCTTCATTCACTTAATCCTCCGATTATTAACCGGGACATCAAACCAAGAAACATTATGGTGGATAGCGATGATAATATAAAACTAATTGATTTTGACATTGCTATGGAGTACAATCCGCTTCAAAATGATATTAACATAGTAGGAACAAAAGGGTATGCTGCACCGGAGCAGTATGCAGGTAAAACAACACCTCAATCAGATATCTTTGCTTTGGGGATGGTAATGTATCAAATGTTGACCGGTGTAAATCCGGCAGAACAACCATGTGATACCCATGCAATAAGGCAGTACAATTCAAGGTATACAGGGGAATTGGAAGAGATTGTGGAGAAATGCACTCGTACCAATCCGGATGACAGATTTAGTAGCTGTTCTGAATTAATAGATGTTTTGAAAAAATGGGCGACAGGAGGAACAGTATAAGATAAAAAGTCGGTTAATATGTAATCCGTATAATCCATTTAAACCATTGAGTGCAAAGTATGGCATATAATAAAATCCGCAGAATAGGAAGAAATTCCCGGCTGCGGATTTTGTTGTTAGATTTGCTAAATTATTTAAAATAATAGTGTAAGTTTTTAGAACATTTGATATAATGTAAAAGAATAGAAAGACATGACGATTATTCAGATAGAACGGCAGAAAAGGAGAGCACAAATGAAAAAAGGTTTAAAATTTATCTTATTGGGTTTTGTATGGCTGGCATTTGTCTGGAGTAAGCCGATTGCGGCGGATGCAGAGGAGTATTACTGGTCTGTGCCCAGAGATATTGAAGGCGCTGTGGGTAGTTGGTATGAAGGCGGTGATGCAAACAGCGTAGACAGTGAAAAGTTGGATGGAATGCCGGAGATTGTTGCCGGTGACTCTATTTATGTGTGCGCAACGTTGGACGAAGAGACCAAGGAATGGTTTAAATCATTGAGTGGCGAAGCAGAATTTATTAAGGTTCTGTATGAAAACGATTTTCAGATTGGAACCGCGGAGACCGCAGATTCACTTAGTATCTACAGGCTGGATGTATATTACGGAACAGTGAGCTTTTACGGAAACGCAAGAACTTTGGGACATACAAGCGGAACGGTAAATTTTTACGGTGATACTGAAAAACTGGAATTGGGTGATATTAATCCCGGTAAAATAAGCGGAACAATCAATGTAACCGGAAACGTAGGAGAAGTAGTATGGTATCCGGAAAATGATGAGTTTGGTGGCGGTTTCCACGGTAATGTCAGTGTGAGTGGTACTGTAGCGGAAGGTGATATCCTGGATTTTGTGTACGAACCGGTATTGGACAAGTATCTGTGGAAGATTGCAAAGAATATCGGAGCATGTGAAGCAGGTGTATTCCGGATAGAAGCGGGTGTGCTTTACGAGACGGTCCCTGTTACGGATGCAGAAACTGAGGAAGTGAATTATAAGATAGAGTATCAGTTATATAATGACTATTGTTACAAGCAAGTTCATGACATAGATACAGGCGTTATAGTATTGATGGAAAAGTGCGAGTTGGAAGAAATTAAAGATGGTGCGATTGTTACCCTGTATTCTTCATCACAGACGGAGTCTTTTGTATTGGATGTGGATCTTGCTCAGCTGACAGTATTTGCGAATAAAGGCTCCCAAGAGACTGCATCGCTGATAGTAAACGGTGACGTGGCGTATATGAGTGTAGGCACCTTTCAAAAATCTGCCTACAATGTTACGGTTAACGGAGATGTAGAACGGCTGCATATAAATTTCAGATACCAGCCCAATAACAATTTGAAAATAAGCGGAAAAGTTGATGAATGTAAAGCCATGGAGGATTATGAAACAATCGGTTACCTGACCTGTGAAAATACGCAAATCATCGTAGACGGTAATTGGAACAGTAGTCTTTACATGAAGCAGAGTTTGGAGGATGACAGTCAGATATCGTATACCATCAATAAAAAAGAAGATTTGAATGCGGCCCTGTCAAATGAAAACATAGGTGAGAAGGTGGCAGTGGACGATGTGGTTTTGATCAAGGATTCCAAGGTGGGATTTGAACAGACCTTGCAGAATGTATTGACGAATTTAAGTGAATCGGCAGGCATCAAAAATGTATTGGAGAAAATACAGCAAGGTATTGGTGAGGGAATTACAGCTGTGGCAGAAGCTGTCAGTGCTATTGATATCAGTGTAAATACGGTGTACAGAAATGATGAGACCGAAGAATTGTACAGCGATGATACATATAAAAGTGAAAGTATATCGCAGTTGGCGGAAGAGTTGGAGTTTTCAATCAAAATCCCGGAGATTTTTTATGACGAGAATGCAGAGTATACCATAGTGCGTCATCATGTAAATGAGGACGGAAGCGTTTCGGACGAGGCACTGGATACTGTGCAGGATGAGGATACGTTGACATTTGCTTCGGATAAATTCTCGACCTTCATGGTAGTGAAAACAACTAAGACCGGTGATAATTCCGGAGAGGAAGATTCACAGCCGACTCCGACACCCGAACCCACGGCAACGCCAAAGCCTACCACAACGCCTGAACCTACGGTAGCACCTGTGGTGACTCCCACCGTAGAGCCTACGCAAGCTCCGGTGGTAACACCTGCACCGGAAGCAGATATTACGGTTGCGCAGGGTGAGGATGGCAACTGGTATAGCACCGTAAACGGTGTACTCGACCCGAATTATACCGGTCTGGCACAGCTTGGCGAAGCATGGTGGATGGTAGTGAACGGTAAGATTGACTTTACCTATACAAGTCCTGTATTCTTTGACGATAACTGGTGGTTTGTAAGAGACGGTCTGGTAGAGTTTGATTACAATGGTCTTGTGTTTGTCAATGACGACTGGTGGTACGTGGTAAACGGACGCATAGACTTTAGCTTCAACGGACTTGCCTTCGTTAACGATGCATGGTGGTATGTAAGCAGCGGACGAATTGACTTTAGTTACACCGGATTAATTTATTTCAGTGATAACTGGTGGTTCGTACAGAACGGCTGTGTAAACTTTGGATATACCGGTCTTGCTTTCATCAATGACGATTGGTGGTACGTAGTGAACGGACGCATTGATTTTGGTTATTGTGGTCTGTTTGATTACGATAACCAAAAGTGGTATGTCCAGGGTGGAAAGATAGACTTTAGCTACAACAATGTATACTACTTCAATGATATTTGGTGGTATATCGAGACCGGTAAGGTGAACTTCCAGTATAACGGACTTGCTTACACCCAGTTCAACGACAAGTGGTGGTATGTTATTAACGGTGTAATCTCCTTCGACTATACCGGTGCAGCGTATGCAAACGAGAAGTATTGGTATGTAGAACGAGGTGAAATCGACTTCCAGCGCAATGGTAAGGTAACCATTGACGGTGTGGAGAAGGATGTAGCCTGGGGTGAGATTTTGATGTAAGGGAATGAATAAAAAGCACAGAACATGAAAATTGTTCTGTG
The DNA here is from genome assembly GCA_015056975.1 of Lachnospiraceae bacterium. Lineage (GTDB taxonomy): Bacteria > Bacillota > Clostridia > Lachnospirales > Lachnospiraceae > Acetatifactor. Next base: position 111,413 of record SVFG01000001.1, read on the forward strand.
CTTTTCATTTGTTTTCTGCTATAATCAATTTTGTTAATGAGAAACAAAGAGAGGAGTATAATTAATGATACCTGCAATTATTCTTTTTGCAATTACTTATGTTTTAATGTTGAGCTTCAGCAAATTCAGGCCATACATTGCGCTTGCATCCGGTTTGATTTTTATTGTCACCGGAATGCTACCTTTGGACCGGGTTGTGGGTTCACTGGATTTCAATGTAATCCTGATGATTGCCGGAACCATGGGGCTTGTGGCACTGTTTATTGAAAGCAAAATGCCTGCTCTTTTGGCAGATATTATCATGGAAAAGGTTCCCAATGTGCAAATGGCGGCTGTATCTTTAGCGCTTTTTGCAGGCATTATTTCGGCGTTTGTAGATAACGTTGCTACTGTTTTGATGGTAGCACCGGTTGCTCTTGCAATTTGCCAAAAGGTAAAAACCAATCCGGTGCCTTTTATCATTGGTATTGCGGTATCCTCTAATCTGCAGGGCGCAGCTACATTGGTCGGTGACACTACTGCAATCATGTTGGGTTCAGCGCTGGATATGAGTTTTTTGGATTTCTTTTGGTATAAGGGCAGACCGTCCATGTTCTTTATAGTGGAGTTTGGAGCGATTGTCGCAGCTTTGATTCTGGCTGTTTTATTCCGTAAGGAGAAGGCGGCGGTTCCCAAAGGAGCTCCCCGTACGGAGGTTAATGCCTATTTGCCTACCGTGCTTTTGGTAGGTGCTATTGCATTGTTGATTGTTGCATCCTTTGTTCCCAATAAGCCCGATGTGACAAATGGATTGATTTGTTGCGTGATGCTGGTAATCGGATTGATTTATAATTTTGTTAAGAAGCAGGATTTCAAAGGTGCAATGGCGCCCCTTAAGGAAATTGACTTAAATACCATTGGTTTGTTAGTTGGTCTGTTCCTTATGATTGGCGGTATTACCAACATGGGTGTGATAGATAAAGCGGCGGAGCTGTTGGCTGAAGCAGGTGGCGGAAATGTATTCCTGCTCTATACGATTATTGTGTGGGCTTCTGTTATTATTTCTGCGTTTATTGATAATATTCCCTATGTTGCAACCATGATTCCTGTGATTGCAGGTCTGGCGGTTCAGTTGGGCATAGACCCCACACCTCTGTACTTTGGCCTTCTGAGCGGAGCGACTCTGGGTGGAAATATGACCCCTATCGGAGCTTCTGCCAATATTACCGGTATCGGTATTTTGCGTAAGGCGGGATATGAGGTGAAAAATAGTGATTTCTGCAGAATTGGAATTCCTTTTACTTTGGCAGCAGTAGTTCCGGCATATATTATAATCTGGCTGATGTTCGGAGTTTGAATTTATTAGAGATAAAATATGAGGGTACAGAACAAACATTCGATTTTGTTCTGTACTTTTTATTTACATTCTGTTATAATCAATTCAGTTACTGAAATACTATCAGAATGAATGAGGATGAAAACGAAATGCATTCATAGAGGAGGAGCGGTTTCGTGTATCAAATTCAGGAGCAGACTTCAAAATTTAAATTACACAGTGAATACAAACCCACCGGCGACCAGCCCCAAGCTATCGCAGAGCTGGTGGAGGGGTTTAAGCAGGGCAATCAGTTTCAGACTTTGCTTGGTGTGACCGGTTCCGGAAAGACCTTTACTATGGCGAATGTGATTGCGGCCCTGAATAAGCCCACGCTGATTATTGCCCATAATAAAACCTTGGCTGGGCAGCTTTATGGCGAGTTCAAGGAGTTTTTCCCTGAGAACGCAGTGGAGTACTTTGTGTCCTACTATGATTATTATCAGCCGGAGGCATATGTGCCCTCCTCTGATACCTATATTGCCAAGGATTCCTCCATCAATGATGAGATAGATAAGCTGAGGCTCTCGGCGACGGCATCCCTGACGGAGCGTAGGGATGTGATCGTGGTTGCCAGTGTGTCCTGCATATACGGCTTGGGTAGTCCCGATGAGTATCAGGATATGATTGTGTCTTTGCGTCCCGGGATGATAAAGGACCGTGATCAGGTGCTCAGAGAACTGGTAAGCATCCAGTACACGCGCAATGACATGGATATGGGGCGAGGCACCTTCCGTGTGAGGGGTGACGTGGTGGAGGTATATCCGGCTCAGGGCGGAGATTATTTTATCCGCATTGAGTTTTTCGGTGATGAGATAGACCGGATTGCAGAGGTGGAGCCTCTGACCGGCAAGGTGCATGCGGTGTTAAATCATGTGGCGATTTTCCCGGCTTCCCACTATGTAGTGTCTCAGGAGAAAATCAAGACTGCCTGTGACAATATTGAGAAAGAGCTTGAGGAACGGGTGCGCTATTTTAAAGGCGAGGATAAGCTGATAGAGGCTCAGCGTATTGCGGAGCGTACCAACTTTGATGTAGAGATGCTCAGAGAGACGGGATTTTGTTCCGGCATTGAGAATTATTCCAGACATTTAAACGGTATGCCGGAGGGTGCACCTCCCTTGACACTGATGGATTTCTTTAAGGATGATTATCTGATTATTATAGATGAGTCTCATATGACCATCCCGCAGATTCGCGGTATGTATGCGGGAGACCGTTCCCGCAAGACGACTCTTGTGGATTACGGCTTCCGCCTGCCCTCAGCGTTGGACAACAGACCGCTTAATTTTAGCGAGTTTGAAGGGCATATTGACCAGATGATGTTTGTTTCTGCCACGCCCTCGGATTATGAGGCGGAGCATGAGCTGCTGCGCACGGAGCAGATTATCCGCCCTACCGGTCTGCTTGACCCGGAGGTAGAGGTACGTCCGGTGGAGGGGCAGATTGACGATTTGATTGGTGAAGTGAACAAGGTGGTTGCAAAGCAGGGCAAGGTGCTGATTACCACACTGACCAAGAGAATGGCGGAGGACCTTACGGACTACATGAAGGAAGTGGGCATCCGTGTGAAATATCTGCATTCGGATATTGATACCTTGGAGCGTGCGGAGATTATCCGTGATATGCGTCTGGATGTGTTTGATGTGCTGGTGGGTATTAACCTGCTTAGAGAGGGTCTTGATATTCCCGAGATTTCTCTGGTGGCGATATTGGATGCGGACAAGGAGGGCTTCCTCAGAAGCGGTACCTCTCTGATTCAGACCATCGGTCGTGCTGCCCGAAATGCGGAAGGACATGTCATCATGTATGCCGATATGATAACGGATTCCATGCGGGTTGCATTGGATGAGACCAACAGGCGTCGTGAAATCCAGATGAAATACAATGAAGAGCATGGCATTACGCCTCAGACGATAAAGAAGGCGGTCCGCGACCTAATCAGTATCTCCAAGGTGATTGCCAAGGAGGAGATGCGCTTCGAGAAGGACCCGGAGTCCATGAACCGCAAGGAACTGGAGAAGCTGATTGCAGATGTTCAGAAGAAGATGCAGAAGGCAGCGGCGGAGCTGAACTTCGAGGCAGCGGCAGAGCTGCGTGACAAGATGATAGAATTAAAACAAAAGCTTCAGGAATTGGATGAAGAGTAGAAAGAGGTACTGTGATGGAAGAAGCAAAGAAAATGCGCCCCCGTGAATATATCAAGGTGCGTGGTGCTTGTGAGCATAATCTGAAAAATATAAATGTGGATATACCGAGAAATGAGCTGGTAGTTCTGACAGGACTGTCAGGTTCCGGTAAATCCTCTCTGGCATTTGATACTATCTATGCGGAGGGGCAGAGGCGATATATGGAATCCTTGTCTTCTTATGCAAGGCAGTTTTTAGGTCAGATGGAGAAGCCCAATGTAGAGCGCATTGACGGTTTGTCCCCTGCCATATCCATCGACCAGAAGTCTACCAACCGCAATCCCCGTTCCACAGTGGGTACGGTGACGGAGATTTACGATTACTTCCGTCTTTTGTATGCCCGAATCGGTATCCCGCATTGTCCGAAGTGCGGCAGGGAGATTTCCAAGCAGAGCGTTGACCAGATGGTTGACCAGGTCATGGCACTGGAGGAAGGCACCAAGATTCAGCTTTTGGCTCCGGTAGTGCGCGGACGGAAGGGTGAGCATGCCAAGGTACTTGAACGTGCCAAGAGAAGTGGTTATGTGCGTGTCCGCATTGACGGCAGTATGTATGAACTGACTGAAGAAATCAGTCTTGATAAGAATATCAAGCACAATATTGAAGTGGTGGTGGATCGTCTTGTGGTGAAGCCCGGAATTGAGCGTCGTCTGGCGGATTCCATTGAAAATGTATTGGAATTGGCAGAGGGCCTGCTTGTAGTGGATATAATTGACGGTGAACCCATGAATTTTAGTCAGAGCTTTTCCTGTCCGGACTGCGGTATCAGCATCAGCGAGGTGGAGCCCAGAAGCTTCTCCTTTAATAACCCGTTTGGTGCCTGCCCTGAGTGCGTGGGTCTCGGTTACAAGATGGAGTTTGATATTGACCTGATAATTCCGGACAAGAGCCTCAGTATCAGTCAGGGAGCCATCACAGTGATGGGCTGGCAGTCCTGCGCGGATAAGGGTAGCTTTACCAATGCTATTTTGCAGGCTTTATGTAAGGAATATAAGTTTGATTTGGATACTCCCTTTGAGAAGTATCCGGAGAAGATTCAGCAGATTTTGATAAATGGTACGAATGGGAAAGAAGTTCAAGTTCACTATACCGGTCAACGAGGTACCGGTGTGTACCCCATTGCCTTTGAGGGCCTTATCCGCAATGTGGAGCGCAGATACAGAGAGACCTTTTCTGAGAGTTCTAAGCAGGAATATGAGACCTTTATGCGCGTGACGCCCTGTAAGGAATGTAAGGGTATGCGCCTTAAAAAGGAATCCCTGGCAGTTACGGTATGCGATAAGAATATTCATGAGGTTACTTCCCTGTCCATCTTACAGCTGCAGGAATTTTTGCAGACGATGCAGCTTACCAAGCAGCAGGAGCTTATCGGCAAACAGGTGCTTAAGGAGATAAGAGCGAGAGTTGGTTTTCTGGTGGATGTGGGATTGGATTATCTCTCTTTATCCCGTGGTACCGCCACCCTCTCCGGTGGTGAGGCACAGCGAATCCGCCTTGCTACTCAGATTGGATCCGGGCTTGTGGGAGTGTGCTATATTTTGGATGAGCCCAGTATCGGTCTGCATCAGCGTGACAATGACAAGCTTTTGAATACTTTGAAAAATCTAAGGGATTTGGGGAATACCCTGCTTGTGGTGGAGCATGATGAGGATACCATGCTGGCGGCAGATTATATTGTGGATATCGGACCGGGTGCGGGCTCCCATGGTGGAGAAATCGTAGCCTGCGGTACTGCGGAAGAAATTATGCAGGTGCCGGAATCCGTGACGGGACAGTATTTGAGCGGCAAGATGAGCATCCCTGTACCGAAGGAGCGGAGAAAGCCTACAGGATATATCAAGGTATTGGGGGCAAGAGAGAACAACCTGAAAAATATTGATGTGGAGTTCCCTCTGGGAGTACTGACCTGTGTAACCGGTGTGTCCGGTTCCGGCAAGAGTTCTCTTGTAAATGAAATCCTGCATAAGCACTTGGCAAGGGATTTGAACCGCGCAAGATGTATACCCGGCAAGCATAAGGGCATCGAAGGTTTGGAGCAGCTTGATAAGGTGATTGATATCGACCAGTCGCCCATCGGCCGTACGCCCCGTTCTAATCCGGCTACCTATACCGGCGTCTTTGACCAGATCAGAGACTTGTTTGCATCTACGGCGGATGCCAAGGCAAAGGGCTATAGTAAAGGGCGCTTCAGCTTTAATGTGAAGGGCGGACGCTGTGAGGCCTGTGGCGGAGACGGTATTTTAAAGATTGAAATGCACTTTTTGCCGGATGTGTATGTGCCCTGTGAGGTGTGCGGCGGTAAGAGATATAATCGTGAGACCTTAGATGTTAAATATAAGGGCAAAAGCATTTTTGATGTGCTGGATATGACAGTGGAGGAGGCCCTGGGCTTCTTCGAAAATGTGCCCTCCATCCGCCGTAAGATAGAAACGCTTTATGATGTGGGATTATCCTATGTGAAGCTGGGACAGCCTTCCACGGAGCTTTCGGGAGGAGAGGCGCAGCGTATCAAGCTGGCTACAGAGCTTAGCCGCCGAAGTACCGGCAAGACCATCTACATCCTGGATGAGCCTACTACCGGATTGCACTTCGCGGATGTGCACAAGCTGGTGGAGATTCTGCACAGACTGGCTGACGGCGGCAACACGGTGGTGGTCATCGAGCACAACCTGGATGTTATCAAAACGGCAGATTATATCATCGACATCGGTCCCGAGGGCGGCGACCGCGGCGGTACCGTGATTGCTAAGGGAACACCGGAGGAGATTGTGAAATGTAAGCAGTCCTATACCGGACAGTATGTGAAGAAGATGCTGGAGCGGAGGTAAGAGGGCAAAGAATGATTAACGTAATTGCATAAAAATACTTGCAAAATACAAAATGACATGATATGCTTTTAATAAGCATTATGCCAATTCTTTGGGAGTAATCCTGTCAGACTTCATGGAAATCTATGCGAATACCCATTAATCACATCAGCATAGGATTCCGGAGGATGACAGGATTTATTGTTTTCGTGCGGAATCCTGTGAGTAAGGAGGAAACATGAAAACAGATAATAATGTAAAGAAACTAGAAGAAACAGTGCGGGCGGAGCGCAAGTATAAGGATACGGTGTTTCGGATGCTGTTTAACGACAAGGGGAGGCTGCTGAGTCTGTATAATGCAATCAACGGCAGCCGTTACGAGGATCCTGGGGAATTGGAAATCGTCACATTAGAAAATGCTATCTATATGAATGTGAAAAATGATTTGGCATTTTTGATAGACCTACAGTTACACTTGTATGAGCACCAGTCAACAGTTAACCCAAATATGCCCTTGCGGTTTCTGCAGTATATATCAAAAGAATATGAAAAGCTAATTGATATGAAGAAGTTGTATAAGAGCAAATTGGTGGAAATTCCAACACCTAAATTTGTGGTATTTTATAACGGTACAGAGAAGCAACCGGAGCGACAGGTGCTGCGATTATCCAATGCTTATCAGAATAAGTTGGGTGAACCACAGCTGGAGCTGCAGGTAGAAGTCCTGAATATTAATGCAGGTTATAACAATGAAATAAAAGGTCAATGCAAGGTCTTAGAAGAATACATGCAGTATGTAGACTGCGTGCGAAAGGAAGCAGAACATAAGGATTTGGAAACAGCGGTATCAAGTGCAGTGGATAAGTGTATCAGACAAGGAATCCTGTCAGACTTTCTTTTGGCAAACAAAGCGGAGGTAATATCTATGAGTATTTTTGAATATGACGAAGAAGCTGTAAAAAAGATATTGCGTGAAGAAGCATTTGAAGAGGGCGCCGCATACGGAGAAGCCAGAGGAAGAGAACAAGGAGAGCTTCGACTTCTTACCTTGATTAACAAAATGCACGCAGATAACTTGTCGGCTCAAGTCCCACAGCTGTCCACAGATGCTGAGTTTCTGCAGGAAATGTACAAGAAATATGGGGTGTAAACCGGGGTTAGAAAAAATATTTAAAAAATTTTAAAATACCCCTAAAGTAATCCCAATTCTCTCCGATATACTTATCAAGAAAAGCAACTAGCTTTTACAGGAAACTACTCAATACGCACACTGAGTAGACCGGCAACTATCCGGGAAGATGTGATAAGTGCGAATCACATTGGAACGGATTAACCTATCACCGCGGCGCAAGGAAGCGCCCGTAAATTCAAGGAGGAAAATATTATGGTAGTACAGCACAATTTAACAGCAATGAACTCTAACAGAATGTTAGGATTAACCACAGCAACTCAGGCTAAGTCAACAGAGAAGTTATCATCCGGTTACAAGATCAACCGTGCAGCAGATGATGCAGCTGGTCTCTCCATTAGTGAGAAGATGAGAAAGCAGATTCGTGGTTTGACACAGGCTTCCCTGAATGCTCAGGATGGTATCTCCGCAGTACAGACTGCAGAAGGTGCTTTGAACGAAGTTCAGGATATGCTTCAGAGAGCAAACGAATTGGCAGTTAAGGCTGCAAACGGAACCATGTCTGAAACTGATAGAAATTACATCCAGGATGAAATTGATCAGTTGGTAACAGAGATTGACCGTGTATCTACAACTACCAAGTTCAACGAAACCTATTTGCTTAAGGGTGACGGAAAAACAGCTACATTTGAAGAAGAGACAACTTACACAGTTGATGGTGTTACTGTAACAGTTGCAGCTAACAAAGAAATCAAATCCGGCGATGAAGTATTGCTCGGTACAGTTGCTGAAAGTGCAACCAAGCGTGAAGTTGCATCTTTCACCGAAGCTGATACAGATGGTAACTTCACAGTAACCGGTAATGTAACAGACAGCGTAGCAGCAGGAACCTATACTTACAATGCAGGTGGCGATACTTATACTAAAGCCGCAGCATATGATTTGTATAAGATAACTACAGATGGTACTGGTAAGATTTCCACTATTACTGCAGTAGCAGAAGATGATTTGGGTACTGCATTTGCTGCCATTGATGCTGAAACGTATGTAACGACAGGAAATAGTATTACATACTATGCTTATGCTACAGCTGGAGCAGCAACACCGACTGGTACCGGTGGCACTACTCTTACCGGTGCTACAGCAATTGCCAAAGATGCTCAGGCAACTTATATTACCAAGACTACTGTAGCTGCCGGTTGGTATGCAGAAGGTGCTTCTTCACCAACTGCTTTAGGTGTTACCGCATCTAACATGGAAACCGGTGACCAGATTGTAATTCAAGCCAAGAAAGAGCTTACAGCTGCAACTGGTATTACGGGAACCTATACTGGTGACATTTCCGATCTTGAAGCTGGTGATGAAGTAAAGGCATACATGAAAGTTGTTGAAGACGCTGCAACAGGCAATAAGACTGTTACATTGGAAGCTACAGAGCCTGCAGTTGATCCTCTGTTGTTAAAACTTCATGTAGGTGCAGATAGCACTGAAGACAATCAGATTTCTGTATCCATCAGTTCTATGAGTTCCAAGGGACTTGGTTTGCTGGATGAAGATGGAAAGCTTCTTGTTAACGGTGACAACGACCTTAACGCTCGTGCAGCCATCGATACTATCGCAGAAGCTCTTCAGCAGGTATCTACTCAGCGTTCCGCACTCGGTGCAGTTCAGAACAGACTTGAGCATACCATCAACAACTTAGACAACGTAGTTGAGAATACTACTGCTGCAGAAGCTCAGATTCGTGATACTGATATGGCTACTGAGATGGTTAGATACTCCAACAACAACATCCTTGCGCAGGCAGGACAGGCTATGTTGGCTCAGGCTAACCAGGCTAACCAGGGAGTTCTTTCCTTACTTGGCTAATGAGTTCATGCAAACAGCATAACAAACTAACCATAATTGGAGCGGTCGTTTGACCGCTCCTTTTTTGCATAATTATTTTTTAAAACAAAAGACGGAACCTAGACTCTGTTTACTAAACGTAGTAAAATTCAGAGATCTTTAAAATGGATTATGTTTACAGTAAGCACGATATTGCTTATATTCAAACTAAGAATAGTAAAGCAATACCTATTGAATGGTAGAAAAGATTTATGAGTTGGTATATTTTAGTTGTTTTCGAGATGATTTACCAACTAGGTATATATAAGATTTCTGCCGATAGGTAAATTTTATCTTTGGGGGAAATTTTTTACCTACGAAAGACCTCAAAATGTGTTCGAGAGGGTAATTTATCTCTCTGTAGGAAAAATAATACCTAATGCCGCAAGCGAAATAACATAGCAGTAGGTAAAGTATAGTAATAAAAGACGGAACCCCTACAGTTCCGCCCTTGCTTTTTCCACAAATTCTTCTGAACACTCTGCCAAAGCACAGATATCCTCTGTGGACATGCCGCGTTTGAGCATATTTGAAACTACAATGTGTGTTTTGTTTTGGATGCCTTGTGTAATACCCTGGCTCACGCCCTCATTTACTCCCACTGCTCTGGCATCCGCCAACAATTCTCTCATAGCCTGACACATATCAAATTCCTCCTCGTTTTCTTCGTTGATGTGCATAAATGATTCTCTCTCATCCCATAGTTTAGGTATGTTTAAAGTAATGGATAATACCTTTACGGTATCCTCATCCAGACTTTGATAAGCTGGATTTTCAGACAAGGTTCGGTAAAGCATCTTTTTATCCTGCCTGTATGTCATGGCGGTAAATACTTCCCGTAGTTCGGTATGAAACATATCAAAGTCAGTGTGATCGTTCACACAAAACAGCCGAAAAGGATAATCTGCAAAATAACGGCTCATGTCATCTCCATCCGCTCCGAAATCCATCATGTCCCGCAGGGATAAGGGGCCGTCCCAAGGCTCCTCTCCGTGATAAAGGCACAATGTATATACCGGTGCCAAGCGGTCCGTCTTTTGCAGACCGCACAATTTCTCGGCGGCAGAATGTAGCAACTTATGTTCCTTGTTGTGCTGTTTTATCTGTTTGAGCTGTTTCACATATTCCAGGGTGTCATACTCCATGCACCTAAAGGGCATAGAATAGTCGATGTGTGTTTGATTTTCCAGTGACAGAATGCGCAGGGTCTCGCCTGTTCGCAGTGTCATTTTCAAATCCCGGAACCGTGGGGAAATATGTTTTCCCTTGTCAGAAGCATATTGTTCCGAAGCTTCCAGTAAATCAGTAGCTTTTATAACCGGAGTTCCATGAAAGAAGACACCGTTAAAAAAGTCTGCAAAGCGTGTGCGGTCGCTGAGATAGTCCCGCATAACTACATCCGTTTTTCCCATGTAAAACCTCCTTGGTATAGGCAGAGGCTGTACAGGGTTCATGCGCTCTGCCATTTGTAGTATTGGAGTAAAATGGCAGAAATGCCTGAATGTGCGAATGCACGGTTCTTTGATTACTCTTGATAGATATATGGTACAATATATATAATGTGATGTCAATATGTTAATGTAATATAGAATATTTATTTGGAGTCAACGAAATAACGACACTTGATATTCTTGTTATAATGTGTTACTATCAGCTTAAAGCATCAGATTTCTAATATTCATATCTTTGGAGCTTTCGCTCAATTTTCTTGAAATCCTGCTTTATATCCCAATATTACAAAAGCAGGAACTTAAGAAGCGTTCCTGCCATAAGGAGGAATGCCTATGAGCAAAAAGATACCTAAGACGTTGCAGGAGCTGAATCTGGTAGACAGATTCCTGTTTGATGAAGCAATGGAGATACCACGGGTGTATGAGACTGTGGTGGAAATATTGCTGGAAAAGGAGCTTCATTTTCTGGATGAAGTACAGACGGAGAAGGAGCTTCGGGTTTCGCCCGGACTTCGTTCCATTAGACTGGATGTGGTCAGCATGGATGAGTACCGGGAGATTTATTATACTGAGATGCAGAAGGAAAACACCTACAATCTGCCCAAGAGAAGCCGATATTATCAGGGACAGCTGGATGTTTCCCTGTTGTCGCCGGGCGAGGTGGATTTCAATCGGTTGAATGATACCTGTATGATACTGGTGGCACCGTTTGATATCTTCGGAAAGGGTTTGTACCGGTATACCTTTGAGGGTCGATGCCTGGAGTGTCCTGAGCTTAGTATTGGTGACGGCGCAACCCGTATTTTCATCAATACCAAGGGGACCAATAGGGAAGCTTTTTCCAAAGAATTTCTGGATTTCATGGAATATATTACAAATTCAACGGATGAAGTGGCGGACAATAGCGATAGCGAGAGGATTCGCTTCATTCATACGTCGGTTCAAGCAATCCGCCAAGCGGAGCAGATGGGAGTGAAGTATATGCAGAAATGGGAAGAAAGAGTATACGACAGACTTGAGGGACGCGAAGAGGGAAGAGCAGAAGGAAGAGCAGAGGGAAGAGCAGAAGGTCATTCTTGCGGAACGGCAGTTACTTTGGTAAAAAATGTGCAGAACCTCATGAAAAATCTAAACATTTCCTTAGAAGAAGCCTGCGCAGCTGTTGAGGTAACAACTGCGCAGTATCAGGAATCCTGTGAATTGGCTGAGCGGCTTAGTCCACATCATTAGGACTCTTTTTGCCGGACATATAGTCCATTGCATTTTGCAGAGTAGTTTCTGCGATGGCCTGCAATGCCTCTCTTGTAAAGAAGCCCTGATGTGAGGTAATCATTACATTGGGGAAAGAGAGCAATCTGGCTGTGGTGGAATGCTCTAATATTTCATCGGAGCGGTCCTCGAAGACGTTGTCTGTTTCCTCTTCATATACATCCAGTCCCACGCCGGCGAATTTGTGCATGCGAATGCCTTCAATCAGGTCTTCAGTTTTTACCAGGGCACCACGGGAAGTGTTTATCAGGATTACACCATCCTTCATCTGCTTGATGGTATCCAGTTGAATCATATGATAGGTGGAATCCATCAGAGGGCAATGTAGGGAAATTAAATCACTTTCTGCTAACACTTTTTCTAGAGAGACATATTCTACGAAATCCTTAAGGGATTCGTTCTCGTACACATCATAGGCAATAACCTTCATGCCGAATCCGTGACAGATGCGACACATGGCAGCGCCGATTTTACCGGTACCGATAATGCCGGCGGTCTTTTGATACAGATTAAAGCCCATGAGTCCGCTTAAGCTGAAATCATTTTCTCGCACCTTGTTATATGCTTTATAAAGGCGGCGGTTACAAGCAAGGGCAAGTGCCATGGCATGTTCTGCAACTGCCTCGGGGGAGTAACCTGGCACACGCATGACACGAATGTCATATTTGTGAGCGGTGTCCATGTCTACATTGTTATAGCCGGCACTTCGGAGAAGAATCAGTTTGACTCCTTTTGTATGAAGAATTTCCAGAGTTTGTGTGCCTACATCCGAGCTTACAAAAGCACATACGGCATCAAAACCGTCTGCCAGTGCGGCTGTGCGTGGCTCCAAATCGGATTTCAGATATTCGATTTCTATTTCGGGATAAGCGTTACGCGTGGTTTCAAAGGACTTTTGATCGTAGCTTTTGGTATCATAGAAAAGTATTTTCATGTTGAACCTCCTAAATTATTACTTATCTATAGTTTAGCTTATTATGAGAACAAAATACATACCTTTTTTTGAATTTATTTAATTAAAAAGAAGCCGGCATGAGTCCGGCTTCTTTGCTCTATGCGTATAAGCGGAGATGATGGGATTTGAACCCATGCGCCGGCGAACCGACCTACCGGATTTCGAATCCGGACCCTTCAACCACTTGGGTACATCTCCGTGGCATATTACAGCCTAATTCATTGTAAAGGAAAAGTGTTTTTTTGACAAGTGTTACAATATAAATATTTGAAAAATTAATCTGAAAATCCCTTGTAAAAGTTGTAACCGAGGAGATTATGGGGTATAATGATAGATATGAACTGCATCGAAAAGGCGGCCCGTGAGGCGGCGGAATGGAGGAACGCATGAAGAGAATTGGTATGTTAACCAGTGGCGGAGATTGTCAGGCATTAAATGCGGCAATGCGAGGAGTGGTGAAGACGCTTGACCACAGTGGTGAAGAGGTTGAGATTTATGGTTTTTTAGATGGATACAAGGGTTTGATTTACGGTAAATTCTGTATGCTGACAGGCAATGATTTTTCCGGAATACTGACGAAGGGTGGTACAATTCTGGGTACATCGCGCACACCTTTTAAGACCATTCAGGACCCTGATGAGAACGGTTTGAATAAAGTGGAGGCTATGAAGCAGAATTATTACAAGCTTCAGCTGGACTGTCTGGTAATTTTAGGCGGAAACGGTACACACAAGACGGCCAATCTGCTTCGCCAGGAAGGATTGAATGTTGTGACTCTGCCCAAGACCATCGATAATGATTTGTGGGGCACGGATATGACCTTTGGTTTCCAAAGTGCAGTAGACATTGCGACCAATGCGATTGATTGCATCCATACGACAGCGGCATCTCACGGAAGAGTATTTATCGTGGAAGTAATGGGACATAAAGTTGGCTGGCTTACCTTGAATGCGGGTATGGCGAGCGGTGCGGATATCATTTTAATTCCTGAGATTCCCTATGATATTGACAAGGTGATAGACAAGATAGAAGAACGCGATAAGAAGGGTTGCCGTTTTACTATTATTGCTGTGGCAGAGGGCGCGATTTCCAAGAAGGATGC
>SVFG01000153.1 GCA_015056975.1 Lachnospiraceae bacterium
CCACCTCCACCAAAATCGGTGTATTTGAAGATGAAACCTTATTGTTTGAAGAGACCTTAAGACATTCTACAGAGGAAATCAGCCAGTACGACAGTATCGTGGCACAGAAGGATTTCCGCAAGAAGATTATTACTGACCTGTTGGCAGAGAAGGAGTTTGATATCAAGCAGCTTAACGTTATTGTAGGTCGTGGCGGTATGCTTAAGCCCATCCCCGGCGGTACCTACGCAGTGACAGATGACCTTCTTGAAGATTTGAAGATTGGTAAGCAGGGACAGCATGCATCCAACTTAGGCGGTATTTTGGCAAGAGAAATCGGTGATGAAATCGGTGTTCCCTCCTATATCGTTGACCCTGTAGTAGTGGATGAGCTTTGTGATGTGGCAAGATACAGCGGGGTTCCCGAGCTTCCCCGTACCAGCGTGTTCCATGCTCTGAATCAGAAGGCAGTTGCAAAGAGATATGCAAAGGAAATCGGCAAGGATTACAACACCCTTCGTCTGATTGTTGTTCATATGGGAGGCGGTGTGTCTGTAGGTGCTCATGAGAACGGCAGAATTATCGATGTATTCAACGCATTGGATGGTGACGGTGCATTCTCTCCCGAGCGTGCAGGTGCAGTACCCAGTGGTGCATTGATTAAGATGTGCTTCTCCGGAAAATACACCGAGAAGGAAGTTTACAGCAAAATCGTAGGTAAGGGTGGCTTCAATGCATACCTTGGCACCAACGATATGCGTGAGGTAAATAAGATGGCAGCTTCCGGTGATGAGAAGGCAATTATGGCTAAGGAAGCGTTCATGTTCCAGGTATCCAAGGATATCGGTTCCATGGCATGCGTTCTTAAGGGTAAGGTAGACCAGATTATCGTGACCGGTGGTATTGCATACAATGCTGATGTAATCGATTACTTTAAGGAAAGCGCAGGCTTTATCGCTCCCATTACCGTATATCCCGGCGAGGATGAGCTCTTAGCCCTCACCCAGGGTGCCCTCCGCGTATTAAACGGCGAAGAAGAGGCTATGAAGTACTAAAATAGATTTCAGATTTGAATATAATACGAGCCTACGGACTGTGATGTGTCCGTAGGCTCGTTGTTGTTGAGGTAGAATGTGAGCCGTAGAGGTGGGTATCTGTTATAAGCAGCGCACTGTGAGCACGCCGGCCCTTAGCGAGAGGTGATTTAGTCGCTTGACGACAAATCGCCTTCGAGCTTAGTGCCGCTGCGCTGCGAACCGTAGCGAGAGCGTGCCTGCGATAACAGATACCCGCTCTGGCGGCTCACATATTTCCTTGAGGCTCATAGCAGTGTCCGGCGCATCTGAGACACAGACAGTCCCATTGGACCGTTATACTTAAATTTTTTATTTTAACGGAAACTTAAAATACCTCTTCGCATTATTATACGAAATATCCGTCACAATCTCTTCCAGTATCTGCATATCCGCAGGAAACTCGCCGTTCTCAACCCAGCCGCCAATCAAGTTACACAGAATACGTCTGAAATACTCGTGTCTGGTGTAGGAGAGGAAGCTTCTGGAATCGGTAAGCATTCCCACAAAGCCGGATAAGTTACCTAAGTTTGCAAGGGAGGTCATCTGCTCAATCATGCCTGTCTTGTTATCATTAAACCACCATGCGCTACCCTGTTGGATTTTGGCAACAGCGGTGGAATCCTGGAAGCAACCGATAATGGTGCCGATAGCCTGATTATCAGTAGGATTCAGACTGTAGATAACCGTGCGGGGGAGTTCATCCGTAACAGCCAGTGCATTTAAGAAGTCTACCAGCTGATTGGAGGGGGTATTGTTGTCGCTGCAGTCATAGCCGGTGTCGGGACCAATCTTTTTAAACTGAGCGGTATTGTTATCACGCTTTACACCGTAGTGAAGCTGCATAGCCCAATCCAGTCTGTGGTATTCTCTTCCCACGAAGAGCATGAATGCAGTTTTGAACTTGTATTCTTCTTCCTGTGTGAGAATCATTTTATTCAGTTTCTTTAAGAAGATTTCTTCCACTTCATCATCGCTTGCGGGATAGTACATCACGAAAGCCATTCCGTGGTCGGAAACATTACAGCCCCTGGATGCAAAGAACTCCATACGCATCTTAAGGGCGGTCTTCAAATCTGCAAAGGAAGTGATTTCTTCCATACCGCAGACAGCTGCCAGCTTATCCAGATAGTCCAGATAATCAGGCTTTTCAATGTACATTGCCTTGTCGGGTCTCCAAGCGGGAAGCACCTTCACGTCAAAGCTTTCATCCTCTGCAATCATCTTGTGCCATTCCAGGGAATCAATAGGGTCGTCCGTGGTACAAATCAGGGTGACATTGCTCTGCTTTACCAGATTACGCGCACTCATGGAAGGATCCTTTAACTTCTCATTGCACAGATTCCATACTTCATCGGCAGTATTTTTATTCAGCACACCGTTGTAACCAAAATATCTTTGCAGCTCCAAGTGGCTCCAGTGAAAGAGGGGATTGCCGATGGCTTTTCCCAGGCATTCTGCCCATTTTACAAACTTTTCGTAATCGGAGGCATCTCCGGTAATGTATTTTTCTTCTACACCGCAGGAACGCATAAAGCGCCATTTGTAATGGTCTGCGCCCAGCCAAACCTGTGCGATATTGTCAAACTTGCGATCCTCTGCAATTTCTCTGGGATTGATGTGACAGTGGTAGTCCAGTATTGGGGTTTTCTCTGCATAATCGTGGTACAGCTTCTTTGCTGTTTCGGTTTCTAAGAGAAAATCCTTGTCCATAAATGCTTTCATAATAATCCTCCAAATAAAGTGTTAGCGGGTTGTTCCCCTTTTTATGATTTCACCCGAAAACATGGTTTTCTCAGGTGTTTTCTTGCCGTTTAAAATGTCCATCAGACTGCTTGTAAGGTGGTTGCACAAAAGCTCCAGCTTGTTGTCGATGGAGGTTAACTCCGGATGGCAGCAGGAGACCAGCATGCAGTTATTGTGTCCGATAATTGCCAGGTCATCCGGGATGCTCAGTCCCATTTCCTTGGCGTACTTGATGGCACCGAGCGCCAAATAGTCGTCTGCTGCAATGATTCCGTGGAAGGTATTGCCTGCCATGTGATAGTCGATAAGCAGCTTGGCCATCGCAGGGATATCCTCGTGAGAACCGGAAAAATACAGGGTTCTTGCACGGTCAGCCGGAATGTTGTTATCCTTCATGGCAGCGGAAAAGCCTGACATCTTACGCTTGCCGCTGTAGGTGTGAGAGTTGTAGAAAAATAAAATGTCATCGATGCCGGAGGCATACATCTGGCAGGTAGCCTCATAGGTGGAGGCTAAATCGTCAGATAAGGTGCTGTATACATTGGGGGCATCCAGTACTGCGTTTAACAGCATGACCGGTACCTGTGCGGCAGCATCTACGATATATTTATTTTCATCCATGTCCTCATAAATAAAGTTGGAACCAACCAGAATGATACCGTCCACCTTTTTGGAAATCAGCAGGTTCATGGAACTGATTTTGGTGGCAAGGTCGTAGCCCGTACAGCTAAGGATACAGTCGTAACCGTTGGTTCGAAGCTCTCTCTCAATATAATAAATTGCCTTGGCAAGATAAAGGTCGGAGCTGTCGGCGCACATGATGCCGATGGTCTTCATGGTGTTAAGTCCCAGACCCCTTGCGAAGGCGTTGGGGGTGTAGCCGTATTCCTCCATAATCCGGAGTACCTTCTGTTTGGTTTTTTCGCTGACGTTGTTGCTG
>SVFG01000154.1 GCA_015056975.1 Lachnospiraceae bacterium
TTTTGTTCATGAGTATGATGCAGGCATAAAGAGCACCGGCACCCACTCCGAAAGCCACACCGGTCAGGCTGAAGTCTGCCGCACTTCCGCTCTGGATAACGCCGGAAACCAGCACCATCCCCAGCAGCGCCGCCGCCACGCAAAGACCTTTTTTCGCTGTCAGCTTTTCACCAAGTACGAACGGTGAAGCAATTATGACGAAAATCGGCGCCAGGTAGTAACAAAGGGTAGCCACCGCAACGGTAGTGTAATTATATGCTTCGAAAAGCAGAATCCAGTTGAAGCCGATAAGGCCGCCGCTGACAAGGAGCAGTACCAGATTGCGCTTCACAGCCTCTTTTGATATAGGGTTCTTTCCCAGCTTCATAACCAGCAGCAGGAAAAGAGTTGCCACAAAACCTCTGCCAAGAGCAATTATGCTTGAAGGCAGCGGAATATATTTGACGAAGATGCCGATGGTACCGAAAGTAACCATGGCAGTGATAAGTTTTATCTTTGCTGCTCTGGCAGCATTGTTATCGTTCATAAAAATTTATCTTCCTTTATATATGTCTTGCCCGCCACTACTTGTCTATATGCGCCCTGTCTCGCGCAGATGCTTCAGAAAAGTCTCGCAGCCTTCCACCACATCGTCATAAGTCACATCAAAATTCCCTGTGTACCACGGATCCGCAATGTCCCTAGGTCTGCCGGAAAAGTCAAGAAGCCCATGGACCTTGTCTTCAGTATCTGCACCGATGATTCTCATCAGATTGCGGCGGTTATTTGCGTCCATGATGAGGATATAGTCGTAATTGTCGTAATCCTTTTTAGTAATCTGCACAGCCCTGTGCTCACCACATGGAACGCCCATTTCTGCAAGTTTGCGGCGGGTTCCATGGTGGACGCCATTGCCGATTTCCTCGCGGCTTGTTGCAGATGAATCTATTATGAACTTGTCCTCAAGGTGCTGCTTCTTTACCATGTCCTTGAGTACAAACTCGGCCATAGTTGATCTGCAGATGTTGCCGTGGCAAATGAAAAGTACCTTTATCATAAATTTTTTATCTCCTTTTATCTCGGTTTTTCCTTGATTTATCTAGGTTTTATGCGAGTTTGCAATTTTATCGCATTTTTCCGTATCTCGGCTTAATTTGGCTTATTTCGGCTTGTTTTTTCCTTCGTTTGGTCTAAAAAGTGGTCTAAATTAGACCTTGTTTTTCAATTTAGACCATCGCCATTTTCGGCATCCGCTATCAGAATATCTGGTGGTCACTCATGGCAGAATCCTTTTTTTACCAACAATTTATCATTAACATTTTAGACCAATAATAATGTTAAGACATTCTGCAAACCTTGAATTTAAGCCATTTTCAAATGGTCTAAATTTAATATCGTCATTTCAATTTAGACCACTTTCTCAAGCCAGCATGCTCAATCCTCTGCAAACCCTATCCGAATTTAACAATTCGCATTCCATCACTCTTCTTACCCATCTGACGAAGTTCCTCATCAGCTTTCGCCTGCTGCTTAGCCATGTTCTCCATCTCTTCTCTCGCATCATCCAACTTAAGATGCGTATAGGTATTCAGTGTAACGCTGATATCCGAATGCCCCATCAAATATTGAAGCACCTTCGGATTCATTCCAGACTTGGCCATATTAGAACAATATGTGTGTCTGCAGACATAAGGTGTGATTTTCGGAAGCTGAGTTTTATAGATGCGATTGTACTTCTCTACTGCATGCTGAAAGTATTTCTCCCAGTGTAATGCCAGCATAGGTTTTCCATCTTTATCGAACCAAAGAAATCCGGAATAACCATCAATGTTCGGTTCTACCTTCGGTGGCTTCCTATTTGCAAGAATACGTTTGAAACATTCATACACATCATCCTGCATTGGAATCACTCTTCTTCCAGCATAGGTCTTGGTCGAATCAATATAAATCAGCGTTCCTGTTCTTTGAAGCTGATGGTCAATATTGATTGTACGATTTTCTAAATCCACATCCTTTATTGTCAGACCTACAAACTCCGAAATACGCATTCCTGTCTTAAACAGAATATACATACCGTCATAATACTTGCTGTAATGCTTATCGTTTTTCACAAAATCAAGAAAAGCTCGTTCTTCTTTTCTCGTTATTGCTTCACGAGTTACGGAATCATTCACAACTACTGTGGCGAGCATAAATTCAAAAGGATTCTTTCTCAAAATGTCGTCATCCACTGCCATCTGGAATGCCGGTCTCAATACTCCTCTGATAGAATGGATTGCCGAATAACTCTTTCCATCCACCTGTTGAAGTCTGATTAACCATTCCTTTGCATCAGATAATCGTACCTTATCAATTCTTCTAGCCCCGAATGGATCTTTTGTGAGAAGATTGATAACTGTTCCATATCCGGCTCTGGTGGTATGCTTTACTCCAGTCTTCTGGGCGATGTACTTCTTGGTCAACTGCAAGACCGTATATCCACCACCATCTGGCATAATCATATCATCCAAATCTCTGTTAATGACTTTTTCCTGCTCTCGTAAAGGCGGGTTGTCTCTTTTTCCGGATGGAATCGGATCCGTTGCCACCAACCTCCAGCTGTACACTGATTTACGCTTTCCATTGGCATCAACATATCTGAATTTATAACGTCCATCCGCTTCCTGGCTCTCTCCTGTGCGAAGAATGCGATTCTTTCTATCTCGTCGCTTTTCGCTCATACATATCGTCTCCTTTCCGGAAATGGAAAGAGCCAAATGATGACTTTACATATAAAACATAGTGTGTATCCGACTATGTATTGATAGCATACCACATCTTTGGCTCTTTGACCACTACTATTTTTCATTTTTCTCAAATAACATTCATCTGCTCGTCCAAATATCTTTGGAACTGTTCTCTTTTAATCTGAGCACGATTTCCATTCCACAACACAAACTCTGCATCAGCATGCTCCTGTACAAATTGCTTTAGCTTCTTGTACCCAATTCCGAAATATTCCGATGCTTCGTTTAAAGTGAGTGTGTATTTCTGCCACCAAGGTAGCTGCTGTCTATTTTCTATACTCATACGGCATTCCCTCCTTCTACCTTCCTAAGTAGGTTCTGCCGAGATTTTTCCGGTAAAAGCCAAGAAAAGTTCAAAAAAATAATGCCTAACGGCATTAACCACTAGGCACTACTTCATTTTCAATATGTTATTGTTGGCATTTCCAAAGTGCCATCGGATGTTCTTTAATTCTTTCTACAATTTCTTCATCATCAAATAACAATTCCGGAACATACTCTTTTGCAATAAAACGGTCCATGTATTCCTGCTCTCGTTCCGTCAGCTGCATTAGACCTGCAATGTAATCTTTTGCCTGCTGCTTTCTTTCATCCAGCTTAAAATTATCTTTCTTACTGAGCACAGGGAATAAATCTCTACGTATCTTATCAAACTTTAAGGAATCAATGGCAGAAGTATCAAAATTTCGATTCACTGTCTCTGCTGAAATCGTTGCATAGAATACAAAACACTTACGGAACATATCTCTTTCATCAGCAAACAAATTCTCAGCAATTAGATTTCCCCAATCATATAAATCTCTTGCAGCAGCTCTACTAATCAATGCATTTCCCTTTGCTGCAAAAATCTCCATCGGAGCTACCATACGAATCTCTAATCCATCATCAAATACTTCTGGAAGAATTATTCTATGTACCGGTTCCAAAATATGTGCACGCAAAGAATAATTCAATTCTATCT
>SVFG01000155.1 GCA_015056975.1 Lachnospiraceae bacterium
GTCAATGTATTTTCTTGCGAGCTGAGCCATGCGTTCCATCTCTGATTTGGAAAAAGCCTCATAACCCTGCACGATAACATTTTCGTTCTCACGATACTGCTGCAGATAATATGCTCTGCCTCCTGCAAGGAACTGCCCGATTTCTTCAAATTCGTCTATACTATGTATGCCCTTCACAACCGTCGTGCGAAATTCATAAGGAACTCTACCGCTTTTCAAAATCCCCACACTCTCCTCTATCCGGGAGACATCCAACTCCTTTACGCCTGCTGCCACGGCATAATTTGCCTTGGAGGCCTTGATGTCCATCGCCACATAATCAAGGAGCTCCTCCTGCAATAAATTCCACAATACCTGAGGACGATAACCATTGGTATCCAACTTCACCAGATATCCCATTTCCTTCACCTTACAAATAAATTCCCGCAAATCCTGCTGAAGCGTAGGCTCACCACCGGTGATACATACACCCTCAAGGATTCCCTGACGCTTCTTCAGATAAGAAAGTACCTCTTCCTCCTCTATGCGCTCATCCGGGTTAAGTCCCAGCACCAGGCCTCCGTTTTGACAAAATGGACAACGGAAATTGCAGCCTCCTGTAAATACAGTGGCTGCCACATGCTCCGGATAGTCCAATAAAGTTGTTTTGTTAAAACCATATATCTGCATCGCTTTTCCTCTTGTATGCCTTACGACTATATCGCATGTACTCTGTATATAGCATAGCCGTAATGAGTGAATTTTGCAAGCCCGCTGCCGGATTTTGTGAGGCCGGGGTAGATATGGGCGCAGGGAAGCAGTCAGACATACCATGGCACAAGCAGCGCATTCTGAGCACGCCGGCTAAAGCGTCGCTCGGCAGCGACGCTTCTGAGAGAATTGCGTAGCAATTCTCCTTAATGTACGCTACTTGTTCGCGCATAGCGGAAGCGTGCCTGCGGTTGCCATGGTATGCCTGAAAGCTTCCCTGCACCCATCCGTTGCCCCGGCCCCATAAAATCCGCCACACTATCCCTTCACAGCACCTGCTACCACACCCTCAATGATATACTTCTGGCACGCCAGATAAAACACAATGATAGGGATTACAGACAGTACCAACAGTGCCATCATGGCACCCATGTCCTTGGAACCGTAGGAACCAATCAGGTATTGCACTGCAACCGGAATGGTTTTGTAGGGAGTGCTCAATCCTATAATCAGATAAGGCAGTAAATAATCATTCCAAATCCACATGGCATTTAGGATTGCCACCGTTATGGCAGTGGGCTTTAACACCGGCATCACCACTCTGAAGAAGGTTTGAAGCGGATTACAGCCATCTATCATGGCAGCCTCCTCGATTTCCAGCGGAATGCTCTTGACAAAGCCGCAGAACATAAATACCGCAAGTCCGGCTCCGAAGCCCAGATACAAAAGCACCAGTCCTGGAGGATTATTCAGGTGGCTTAAATTCGCCAGCTTTGACATCGTAAACATTACCATCTGAAAGGGCACTATCATGGAGAACACAAACAGATAGTAGAGCAGGCTTGTGTACCAGCTTTTTACCCTGGTCAGATAGTACGCTGTCATGGAGGTAAACAAAAGGATTGCCAGTACGGAAAAGACGGTGATAAAGGCCGACCATCCAAATGCTGAGAAAAAGCCTGTTTTTTCGATACCGTTTAAATAGTTGGTAAGTCCTGCAAAGGTGGTTTCATCCGGCAGGGAAAAGGGCTCATTGCTGATATAAAACTTTCCCTTAAAGGAATTGATTACCACAAAGAAAATGGGAGTCAAAAACGCCACCACCAATATGCACAATATCAAAAACAGTATGCCATTCACAAATCTTCTTTTCATTCTCCGTCTTTTCCTTCCTGTTTCCAAAAATTATGCTTCTACCTCGCGCCGTCTGGTCGCAGCCAGCTGTGTCAGGGCTATTATCGCCACAATGATAAAGAACAACACCGCCTTTGCCTGTCCCACGCCCTCATAACCGCTGCGTCCGTAGAAGGTATTATAAATATCCAGCGCCAGCATGGCTGTACGCTTGCCGGGAGCACCTGCCGTCAGAGCCAGGTTCTGGTCAAAGAGTTTAAAGCTGTTTGATACCGTTAAAAACAGACAGATGGTGACCGATGGCATCACAAGCGGAAGCTTAACCCGAAAAAGGGTCTGCAATCCGTTCGCTCCGTCAATCTGCGCCGCCTCCAATACATCCGTTGGTACATTCTGAAGCCCTGCTATATAAATAATCATCATATAGCCTATCATCTGCCAGTTCATAATGAGTACCAGGCCCCAAAAGCCGTATGCCGCATTTGCCACCAGTGTGGTTTCATACTGTAAGAGCACCGCATTGATAATCTGCTGCCAGATATAGCCCAACACAATACCTCCTATCAGATTGGGCATAAAAAACACGGTACGAAACAGATTGGTTCCCTTGATTTTGCGGGTCAGCGCCAGTGCCAGCAAAAAGGCAAATACGTTGATGGTCAAAATGGAAAGCACCGAAAACCTCACAGTAAACCATAATGCATTTAAGAAATCACTGTCCCCGAAAATCCTGACATAATTCTGAATACCGATAAACTGCGCATCCGTGATGGTCTTAAACTTACAAAAGGAAAGATAAATACCCATCACAAACGGTACAATAAAAGCAAAGGCAAAGGCTATCAGGGTGGGGGCTACAAACACCAAAAAATATCTTTTTAAGGTTTTCTCCATTACTGAACCGCCGCCTTTTCAGCCGCCCAGTCATCTACCACCTGCTTCGTCACATCATCCCAATCTTTGCTTCCGGCAGCATACTCCAAAAGCGCTGCGCCAAAGTTATCCTTGAAGCGGATGCTGGGGAAGGAAGTAAAATACCAGGGAATGACCTCGGTGTCCTCGTCCTCCATATCATCCAGCACTTCTCTGGCAAGAGGGTCGTTAGGCTTCTCATCATCTGCAAAGGTATTAAAAGGCGCAATCATACCCAAATCATTGACAACCGCTCTCTTTCCTGTAGGAGAGGAAAACAGCCATTCCACAAAGGCGATGGATGCCTCCTGGTCTTCCTTGGAAGCCTTGGCATTGATGCAGAAATAATTCTCAGTGCCCACACACAGACCTTGATTTTCTTCACCCTCAACGCCGGTGTAAATGGGTAAAAATTCTACATCATCCTCTTTTACGGTATTTCCTTCAATCCCTGCAATCTGACTCCATGCCCAGTTGCCGTTCTGTACCATTGCCACCTGTCCCAGCGCAAACTCAGCCATGGAATCATCCACGGACTTATTTCCCAAAAGACCGGGCTTTGTAATGGAGTTGTTGAGGTACAAATCAAAAATATTTTTGAAATTCTTTGCATAGTTGAATTCCAGCGCATCAGTATCTGTGATACCCTTATCTGTATACTCATAGTACACCGGAATGTTTGCCAAATGGGTCTGCCATCTCCAGTCCTCGCCCGGTGTCAGGGAAGTGGAAGCAAATACGCCCTTGATACCAAGCTTGTCCCTCTTCGCCTGCATATCCTCCACTACAGCCTTTAATGTAGCAAAGTTCTTAATATCATCCATGTCGGTAACCTTTGCTCCGTCCATCTCAAAATACTTATC
>SVFG01000156.1 GCA_015056975.1 Lachnospiraceae bacterium
CTTAGTTATGACTATATCTTTTAGTGGTCAATTTAGTGGTCAGATAACTATCCACCACCCATCAAACCCGCATAATCACTGGATTTATTTATCAAGTGACTTCATCGTCGGGAACAATAACACATCCCTTATCGCAGGAGAATTGGTGAGCAGCATTACCAGTCTGTCGATACCGTAGCCGATACCGCCGGTGGGGGGCATACCGATTTCCAGAGCGTTCATGAAGTCTTCGTCTGTGGTGTTGGCTTCCTCGTCGCCTGCTGCCAGAGCTGCCTCCTGAGCCTTGAAACGCTCTCTCTGGTCGATGGGGTCATTGAGCTCTGAGTATGCGTTGCACATCTCACGGCCATAGATAAACAACTCAAAACGCTCTACATATTCAGGCTTGTCCGGCTTTCTCTTGGTAAGAGGAGAAATCTCTACCGGATGGTCCATAATGAATACGGGCTGAATCAGGTGCTCCTCAACAAATTCCTCAAAGAAGAGATTCAGGATGTCGCCCTTTGCGTGGCGTGCCTCATAATGAACACCTTTCTCATCTGCAATTTTCTTTGCTGCTTCGGTGTCGGGAATCTCATCGAAATCCACACCTGCATACTTCTTTACTGCTTCTATCATGGTAAGACGCTCGAAAGGCTTACCCAAATCAATCATTTCCTCCGCATAGGGAATCAGTGTGGTACCGCATACCTCCTGTGCCACATAGCGGAACATGTTCTCGGTCAAATCCATCATACCGTTGTAATCGGTGTATGCCTGATAGAGCTCCATCAGGGTAAACTCGGGGTTATGTCTGGTATCCAGGCCTTCATTACGAAATACTCTGCCAATCTCGTATACTCTCTCAAGACCGCCTACAATCAGTCTCTTTAAGTAAAGCTCCAAGGAAATACGAAGCTTTACATCCTCGTCAAGCGCATTGTAATGAGTCTCGAAGGGTCTTGCCGCAGCACCGCCTGCGTTGGACACAAGCATGGGAGTCTCAACCTCCATAAATCCCTGTCCGTCCAGATAACGGCGGATTGCACTGATAATCTTGGAACGCTTTACAAAGGTCTCCTTTACGTCCGCATTCATAATCAAATCGGTGTAACGCTGACGGTAACGGATATCCGTATTGGTCAGTCCGTGGAACTTCTCAGGCAGAATCTGCAAGCTCTTGGATAATAAGAGCACATTCTTTGCATGTACGGAAATCTCGCCTGTCTTGGTCTTGAATACAACACCCTCGATACCTACAATATCACCCACATCATATTTCTTGAAATCTGCATAGGACTCCTCACCGATATCATCTCTTGCAACATAACACTGGATATTGCCGGGCAAATCCTGCACATTACAGAAGGACGCTTTACCCATAACACGCTTGGACATAATACGTCCGGCAATACGCACGGTATCACCTTCCATTTCCTCAAAATGCTCCTTAATGTCGGTGCTGTGATGGGTTACATCATATTTCATCACCTGAAAAGGATCCTTTCCCGCTTCCTGCAATGCTGCAAGCTTGTCCCTTCTCACCTTTAAGAGCTGATTAATATCCTGTTCCTGTACCTTTGCATTCTGTGCCTCTGCCACGTCAATCACTCCTTATCCTGCGCAGTGCGCTGTCATTAATTGCTTCTCTGAATCTCTAATACCTTGTAGGTAAATGTGCCTGCCTGGGTCTCCACGCTTACAGTCTCTCCCACCTTGGCACCAATCAAGGCCTTGCCTACGGGGCTCTCATTGGAAATCTTTCCCTTTAAGCTGTTAGCCTCGGTAGAACCAACAATCTTATACTCTAACTCTTCATCAAATTCAACATCCAAAATTCTGACCTTGCAGCCGATATTGATTTTGTCCAAATCAACCTCATCTTCCACAACAACCTCTGCATTCTTAAGAATCTTCTCAAGCTCTTCAATTCTTGCTTCGATATCGCGCTGCTCGTCCTTTGCTGCATCATACTCAGCGTTCTCAGACAAATCGCCCTGCTCTCTTGCCTCTTTAATCTTCTGGGCAACCTCTTTACGTCTTACAACCTTAAGTTCATGCAACTCATCCTCATACTTCCTGAGGCCTTCGTAGGTTAAAATGTTTTTCTTCTCCATAGTCCCGCACCTTTCTCTCTCATATATTAATTTACGTATACAACATCCCATTTTATCCTAATTAACTTAGGTATTATACCTATTTTTGCTGATAGTGTCAAGAACAATACCATCCTTTTTCGCTTCTTTCCACATATTTTTAAGGGAAATATAGGAAATCTGCGGATTTGAGGCTTCTATTCGCCGTTTTTTCTGCTCCGACGAGGACATATCAAGCCATATGCTTTCAGGCTGTAAACCTGTCACATTTAATTTATCTTCTCCCGAAAAATCCAGCACATTAATGCAGCTGCGACTCACAAGTGGTATTTTCCGGTATTCCGTCTCACTTTGAATGATCTGCATATCTATGGCCAACCCATATTCATACAGAAAATCCTCTTCAAACTGCTTTACATCCTCCATATATAGGTGTCTTGGCAAAATCCATGTGAGTGATTTCATCCTGATACCCTTGCTCCACAGATAATCCTGCAATAGCCCTGAACACCCAAGGACCAGATAATCTGTTTTTGTGGCATATGGTAATAACAGCTCTGCCCACTGCTCCCCCAAATATCCGTCAAACTCCGGAAAGTCACATATCTCCTGCCACAGCAAGGGAAAAGATTTTCTGCAAAGCACATCATCATACACTACATAACTTTCCCCGGGGAAATCTGTCATCGGCAAAACCAAAGCCGAAAGCTCCTTAACCTTTTCAAGGAGCGCCTGCCTTTCATTCTCTCTTTGCCTTTTAAGCTGTCTTTGAAGCTCAAGCCTTCTTTTCTTCTCCTTGCGCCTCTGCCAAAATGACGCGCCCTGTTCTTTATCCGGCTCCTCCTGCGGCAGTTCTTCCTGTGGTCTTGAAAATACCTCAAGACAGCCGGGCAGTTTTAATTGCTCCAACCATGTACGCTCTATGCCAATACGCAACAACAGATAATTGCCTTTGTGCAACCGCTCTATCATGCAGGGCTGTGTTAGCCTGCTTCTGTTTAGATAAAAGTAAAATATCGTGTCCATACCTAAGAGTATGCGGACATTCTCTCTTACATTCCTATTGTCCGAATATCATTTCCACACTTCTTCTCAGTTCGTCCATACTCTCCATGGCATTGATGGATTGGCGGAAGCGGGCGGAATTGGGCATCCCTACCGTGTACCATGACAAGTGCTTGCGCATTTCCCGTACTCCCGTGTACTCTCCCTTGTACGCAAGCTGCAATGCCGCATGGCGCAGTATCAGCTCTTTCTTTTCCTGTCCTTCGGGTCGTGCCAAAAGCTCACCCTTTTCCAGATACGCTGCCACCTCTCTAAAAATCCATGGATTTCCCTGGGCAGCCCTGCCTATCATCACACCGTCGCAGCCTGTCTTTTCAAGCAGTTCCTTTGCCTTTACCGGGCTATCCACATCACCGTTTCCGATAACCGGAATCTTCACCGCATCCTTTACCG
>SVFG01000157.1 GCA_015056975.1 Lachnospiraceae bacterium
GGTTGTGGCCGCACTCAGTGAGTGGGTTATCAGTAAGAATCTGCGCGCAGAAAAGAATATCGCAGATGATTATATCAATATGATTCAGTCCAATGCTTCCCGCTTGGATTCCATCAACCAGACCATTAAGAAGTATAATCAGGCACTTTTATATTGCAACCAGGACAGCAGGGATCTTGCGGTAATTCAGCTCAAAAAGGTATTGTCCTTAAATCCCAAATTTGTGCGTGCCCACCAGCTTCTGGCCCTTTTGTATATGGACAGTGAGCAGTGGGAAAAAGCAGAGAGAGAGCTTACCAAGTGTAAAAATATTGATTGTAATAATACCCAGACCCTTCGTTATCTGCAGGAGGTTGAGCAGATGCTTGCACCGGAGGAGGCAGTCAGACAGCCCGGTAAACGCAAGAAAGAGGATACAGTACGCTACCAGAGCGATAACGAAGTGATTATTCAGCCCCTGAGCGTGCGTGAAAATAAAAACAGTGCGGTGTCCACTCTTTTGAATATCGGACTTGGTCTGATTATCGGTTTGGTTGCAATGTACTTTTTGGCAGTTCCTGCCGCGGAGGATGCAGCGGCAAATGAAGCAAAGAAGCCGTTAATTGAGCTTGGAAATCAATTAGATGTCAAGACGGCAAATATCAAGGAACTGGAGACACAGATTGCAAAGCTTCAGACCCAGAATGAAAACCTAAACCGTGAACTGCAGGGATATGTAGGAACGGACGGTACGCTTAGTACCATTGATACGTTGCTTGTTGTAGCCGCAGATTATTTAGAATCAGGTGATATCTACAAGACGGCAGAAGAATTGGAAGTGATTGCCCAAAACATTAATATAGATGCCACTTCAGAGGCTTTTCAGAAGCTGTATCATACTTTACTAAGCAGTATCGGACCGGAACTTTCGCAGTCCTATTTCAAGACCGGAGCAGATGCGTTTAGGACAGAGGACTATAAAACGGCCATCGAAAACTACCTTAAGGCAGTGTATTATGATGCAGCCAATGCTGATGCATTGTATGAGTTGGGTAATACCTATCGCAGGAGTGAAGACAGCGCAAATGCGATTATTACGTATGACAAAGTAATTGAGCTTTTCCCCGATACGGATTGGGCGCGTAAATCAAAGCGCTATAGGGACGATTTGGCAGGGGGAAGCAACTAAATACATCAGATTAATAAGTTACGAAAGAAAAGAACTTGCAGTTAAGAAACTGCAGGTTCTTTTTTTGTGATAGCGACGAGGCAAGCGACCATCATGCTTGCATGAATGGTCATTTGCCGACCGCTCATCAGAGCGAGATTCGCAAAGCGTATCTCGTCTCTGCGCATAAACGCATGTTTCAAATGTAAAAGGAGGAAAAACAATGGAGGATTTTCAAATTATCGACAACTGTCTGATGGTGAAACTTCCGGTGGAGGTGGATCATCACAGGGCGTCCTACATTTGTGAAAGGGCGGACAAGTATCTTTTGGAGGAAAATGTGGAGCATGTGGTATTTGATTTTGAGGATACCCGTTTCATGGATTCTTCAGGGATAGGTATTATCATGGGCAGGTATAAAAAGATTGCCTGTTTCGGTGGCAAGGTATATGCCATTCATGCAGACAGACAGATTCAGAGAATATTGACAATATCCGGGCTTACCAAGATTGTGGAAGTGCTGGCGTAGGAGGATGAGGATACATGAAAAATGAGATGGAGCTTACATTTGATGCAATTTCTAATAACGAAAGCTTTGCCAGAATGGCGGTGGCAGCCTTTGTTTCCACGCTAAATCCCACATTGGAGGAGCTGGCGGACATCAAGACAGCGGTGTCGGAGGCAGTGACCAACGCCATCATTCACGGTTATGAAAATATCTGCGGATATGGAAAACACGGTGAAGTGCGCCCCTGCTTTTGGCCGGTAAATCAGGGAAAGGTGCAGCTAAACTGTCTTTTATGTGAAGGAGTGTTACATATTGAAGTAAAGGATGAGGGAAAAGGGATAGAGGATATTGCGCAGGCAATGGAACCCCTTTATACCACCAAGCCGCAGTTAAACCGTTCCGGTATGGGATTTGCCTTTATGGAAGCCTTTATGGATGAATTGGAGGTGGAGAGTGCTCCCGGAAAAGGAACGACAGTCCGCATGAAAAAGAAGATTGGCACAGGGGCCTGGATTGGCAGTGAGGAATAGCCTATGGATGAAGTGTCAGTGCTGATTGCGAGGTCACAGGAAGGAGATAAAGAAGCGAGAGAGGTACTGATAGAAAAAAATTTAGGGCTGGTGCACCATATTGTGAAAAGGTTTATCGGCAGAGGCTATGATTTGGAGGATTTGTTTCAGATTGGAACCATTGGTCTGATGAAGGCAATCGATAAATTTGACCTTACCGTGGGAGTAAAATTTTCTACCTATGCGGTTCCCATGATTTCCGGTGAAATAAAACGGTTCCTCAGGGATGACGGGCTTGTGAAGGTTTCACGTACCATAAAAGAAAACGGTATGAAGGTCAGGGTTTCCAGACAGCAGCTACAGGCGAAATTAAAAAGAGAACCAACTCTTTCGGAGATTGCGGCACACTCCGCACTAACGGAGGAAGAAATTGTTCTTGCCATGGAGGCTGCCGTGGAGGTGGAATCCATCTACAGCGCAGTATATCAGGAGGATGGCAGTGAAACCTATCTGGTGGACAAGGTGGTGGCATCGGACGGAGGTGTTGGTGTCAATTTCGGACAGGGAACAGCATTGCATGGTGACAGTGAAAAGGATAAGCTGCTTGACCACATGCTGTTAAAACAGCTTCTTGACGGGCTGGAGGCAAGAGAGAGGGAGCTTATCAGCATGCGTTATTTTCAGAATAAAACCCAGGTGGAAATCGCGGGTATTCTGGGAGTCAGCCAGGTGCAGGTGAGCCGCATGGAGAAAAAAATCCTGCTCCGTATGAGAGAAAGAGCAGGATAAAAAATTACCACTTTTTTTACTACATAAAATCCGTTATAATAAAGATGATGCATAAGGGATGATTGGTAAAAGAGGTGGTACGAATGAAAAACAGTTATGATGATATTTTTTTGATGGAGGATTTGGAGCAGGAAACACAGGTACAGGAAAAAAAAGCACCAAAGAAGAGCGGAGGCAGATTCTTTTTGATACTGCTTATTATTCTTTTGTTGCTTTCCGTGCTGGTATTGGGTGGTCTGCTTTTATATTCCAAGCTGAAAGAGGATGAGGACGGGGAGAGGGATGTTCCGGCCTTAAGTGAAAATGTGGAAGTGTTATATACCAAAGAACAGGTGGACGAGCTGTTTGCCAGGGAACTGGAAAGTGCGGTGGAAAAGGAAATTGCACTGAGGGGAGATGCTCTTTCTGATATTCAGGCATATCTTGCGGGTGGCAACTCTGTTGTGGAGGCATTCAGAAGAGTGTATAAGGATGATATTGTTATCGTCAGCGGAGGAAAGTATCATTTTATTCCTATAAGGGAT
>SVFG01000027.1 GCA_015056975.1 Lachnospiraceae bacterium
GGATTACGCCGTTAATGGATGTCAGATGAATATGGATAGTTTTCTTGAACTGTTTATTGGCACGGGTTATGCAGAACAGTTTGCGGCAGGTGTTCCTAAATACGTATCAGGTGTATCCGGTACAGAACTTGTGATGGATGTGCTCACGAAGTCCGGAATGGGCATGGATTTTCCGCAAGCACGGATAGATTATGACTGCTCACTCGAATATTGGAGTGGATGGATTCTTGCTTACTATCAATGGTACACCGGACGGAGCTTTAAAGAGATTTTAAAGCATATCACAATGCAGGAGATTGAAAAGCTCTATCCTACTTTGCACGAAGCATCCGAAAAGAAATTTGTGGATACTGTCAATCGTATGATACGCAAAAAAAATCCAATCACTCGTCTGCAGGCGCAGCGCAAGATAAGCGGTTATTCACAGAGAGAGCTTGCCCAAAAGGTTGGTGTCAATTTGCGTACGTTGCAACAGTATGAAATCCGTGCCAAGGACATTAACAAAGCCGCAGGTGTTACTCTCCTTGCTTTGGCAAAAGTTCTCGGTTGCCGAGTGGAAGATTTGTTGGAGTACGATAACAGCGAGATTGAAGAAAATGATTGAGGCTGGCGGAGTATAAGCGGGTACTCTCCGGTCTTCCTCATATATCCCTTAATTCTAAAATCTTACGTTCAATCTCTTTTATAATTCGTTTAAACTCTTCATCTGATTTTCCTGTAGGGTCTTCCAGTCCCCAATTATCATCAAATGCTCTGCCAATGAAAGGGCATTCAACATTACAGCCCATTGAAATTGCCACATCATGATATTAAAAACCTCCCTTAAAAATCATAATCCGCTCCCGTGAATCATTTCCTTCAAACAAATCGCTACAATCAATCTCGTCATAAAATTCCAGCTCGCCTACTGTCATGAGATAGGAAATATATTCGTCGGACGGATAATAAAAAAGCAAAAGCATTTCCCGGGGATTCTCATAGTAAGATTCTATAATTCGAGCCACTACCTTTTGAAGTAACTCCACAGAGAAAGGATTGAAAAAATAGCACCTGTTTACCTGTGTCGGAACCTCATAGGTTTCTGCACTGGCCGGTACAAATTCGGTCCTTGCTTTGGAAACGGCAGTTTTTTGATTATTAAGAGCACTCTGATAAATCCGTTCATCATATTCAATCCCGATGGTATGTGCTTTGGTCTGGTAGGAGAGGAAAAAATCCACACGACCCTTACCGCAACCGTAATCTAAAACCACATCCGATTTACCAATAAAACCGCTATTAGCCAAACGCTCCAAAACACTATAGGGAGTGGGTTCATAGGGGTATCGGTATTGGTCTGAATTTGAAGCATCCCGCCCGGTTGTTTTTATCTGTAGGAGCTTGTCCCATGTGTTTTCGCTATCTGTCATTGTACTTTCCCTTTGCTCTCAATCTGATAAGTATATTTAAACTATAATGTGGCGTGGGAGTCAATAGTTTTTCGCCTTGCAAAATTATTATAAAAAAGATAAAATATACTAAAGTACACAAGAAAGGAAGTTTCATACTATGTATAATGGAATTGAGAATATCACTATTTGCGATCACCCTTTGTTAAAGCATAAGGTTTCTATTTTAAGAAATAAAAACACCGGAACCAATGAATTCCGAACGATTGTTGAAGAAATTGCTATGCTCATCGGCTATGAGGCATTAAGGGATCTGGAGCTTGAAGAGGTACCGGTTGAAACTCCTCTTGAAACGGCAATGTGCCCTACCATTACCGGTAAAAAGCCTGCTGTCGTTCCTATTTTGAGAGCGGGTCTGGGCATGGTTGATGGTGTCCTGAAGCTGATGCCGGCTGCCAAAATCGGACATATCGGTCTTTACCGTGATGAGGAGACCTTTGAACCGAGGGAGTATTACTGCAAGCTTCCTGAGCCTATTGATCAGCGTAAAATCTTTGTTGTAGACCCTATGCTTGCAACAGGCGGGTCTGCAATTGCAGCAATTGATTTTATCAAACAGCATGGTGGAAAAGATATCACATTTATGTGTGTCATAGCAGCACCTGAAGGAGTTGAGAGGCTTCATAAGGCACATCCGGATGTAAAGATTTTTATCGGAAATCTGGACCGCGGCTTAAATGAAAAGGCATATATCCTTCCCGGCCTTGGTGATGCGGGAGACCGTATTTTCGGAACAAAATAATGATGAGATAAAAACTGCCGTACTAACTTTCGCTAGTACGGCAGCCTTTTTTCATCAATTATTCTTCATCTTTAAATTCATAATCTTTGCCGGGAAGCACTGCATTTAAAATGATACCCACCAATGCACCGACTGCCAGGCCGGAAAGACTGATTGTCACTTCACCGATTGAAAATGCGATAGCGCCTGCTGCGCTGTATTTGATACCGATAGAGAGTACCAGAATCAAAGCAGCTATAATAACATTGCGCGTCTTGGTGAAATCCACCTGATTTTCCACGATGTTGCGAACTCCGACTGCAGAAATCATACCATAAAGGATAAGGGAAATACCGCCAACAGTTGCGGTCGGCATTGTCTGGATGATTGCAGAGAACTTCGGACAGAAGGAAAAGATAATTGCAAATACTGCCGCAAGTCTGACAACAAAAGGGTCATATACTTTTGAAAGATTTAATACACCGGTGTTTTCTCCGTATGTTGTGTTGGCGGGAGCACCGAAAAGGGATGCAAGTGTAGTTGCAAGACCATCGCCCATAAGTGTTCTGTGAAGTCCGGGGTCCTTGATATAGTTGCGCTTTGTTGTGGAAGAAATCGCTGAGATATCTCCAATGTGCTCTACGATAGTAGCGAGAGCGATAGGAACGATTGTAACAACAGATGTAATCAATAAGGAAGCATCGAAGTTGTCAAATAATGCTAACACGGTCATCTCCTTGCGAATCGGAAGACCAATCCATTTTGCCTGCTCGACAGCGGAGAAATCCACCTCACCCATAATAATGCCCACGATATAAGAAACAACAACGCCGATGAGAATCGGAACAATTTTAATCATACCTTTTCCAAAGATGTTACAAAGGATAACTACAAGGATTGCTACCAGAGCTACCCACCAGTTTTTTGCGCAGTTGTCAACTGCTGACTGGGATAGTGTAAGTCCGATTGCTATGATGATGGGTCCGGTTACGATTGGCGGGAAAAATCTCATGACCTTCTTGGCAGAGAAGAGTTTGATAAGTCCTGCAAGAAGTAAATAAACCAATCCGGCACAAGCCACACCAAAGCAGGCGTAGGGAATCATTTCTACATTGGAAACATCGTCCTTCATGGGAGCAATTGCGGAATAGCCGCCTAAGAATGCAAAGGAAGAACCTAAGAATGCAGGAACCTTCATTTTTGTAATACAGTGGAACAGTAATGTTCCGAGACCTGCAAATAAAAGAGTTGTAGATACGTCCAAACCGGTAAGGAGTGGAACGAGTACCGTTGCTCCGAACATTGCAAACATGTGTTGCAAGCCGAGCACTGTTACTTTGCCGACACCTAATTCTTTTGCATTATAGATGCCATCGTTTTGCTGATTGTTCATGATTTTCCTCCTTATGAATGTAAATGTCGAGTGGTAGAAAAATACTCGATTTTCTTTGAATTTATATCATAAAAAGAAGGAAAAGAACATTCTTTTTTATAATGATTCTTGCGCCACTTAAGACATTGTCATAGGCACCCATGTGTAGTATTGTGAAGGTATAACACTTTTATGGAAATATAAGGAGGACTAAAATGATTTTTTATCATGTCATTTCAGATATGCCCAAGTACGCAGGGCAGCACATTATTTTGGATGAGGAGCATCCGAATGGCGTACATAAGCGGGTATATGAGAAGATGAATATTGTGGAGGATATCTATGCCCATCCCGAAAAGTATGAGGGAACGGAGCTTACTCATGACGTAGATGTGGCGCTTCGTGAGCTGGCACTTGAAAAGGTGAGAAAAGAAAAGTATCCCGATTATCCGTCACGTATGGCATCATTGTATGTTTCCAAAACCTTTGAGGAAGCAGAGCAGTGGGGCGATTATTTTGCGCGCCTTGGCAGGCCTACCTATGGAATTGCAAAGATAGAAGCCCGCGGAAATATGTACGAGGGTGATGCCTACAAATGCTTCGACGGAACCATTTCAGAAGCAGAAAACCTAAGACAAGCGGATATCTACTGGCGAAATGATTCCAACGAAGACGGTCACAGACAGATTGTCGAAATTCTGGTGGACGGTGATATTGAAATCCTGGAAATCGTAAAGGAAATCAATGCTAATATTTAATGATGGTGATGGTGGTGATGATGGTGGTGATGTCCTTCGTGGGCGTCCTCAGCCACATGGCAGTGCTCCTCGTGGCACTGCTCATCCCTGCCCTCCAGCTCCAGCGTCACATGGTTGATGCCATGCTCCCTCAGTTCTTCACGCACAAGCTCCTTGATGGTGTGAGCGTCTGCCTCTGTCACGATGTGCATGGTGGCATAATTGTGAATACCGTCCATGCTGCGTACGTGGATATGGTGCACGCCTAAGACACCTTCTATCTCAGAAACATGATGCTCTATTTCTTCTACAGAGATTCCTTTCGGAGTCTTTTCCAAAAACAAATCCAACACTTCCTTCAGATTTTGAATGGCATTGTACAGGATAAACAGTGCCACACCGATGGACATAATAGGGTCGAGAATGGAAATGTCCGTAAAACGCATGATGATAGCGCCAATCAGTACCACAACCCATCCCAGCACGTCCTCAAGCATATGAAGGTTTACAGCCTTCTGGTTCAGGGAATCGCCCTCCCGGGTCACATAAGCAGCCAGCAGATTTAAAATCACGCCCACAACCGCAAACAGGATCATACCGTTGTAGTTGATGGCAACAGGGTTAATTATACGAAGCACGGCGTTGTAGATGACCAGCATGGAGCCAACCAGCAAAATTACGGTGGTAATTACGCTGCCAAGTACGGAGTAGCGTGCGTAGCCGTAGGTGTAATTGTCATCCGGCTGGCGTTTGCTCTTGCGCTCCAGAAAAAAGGATAGTCCGATACTTGCAGCATCGCCGACATCGTGAATGGAATCGGAGATAATTGCCACGCTTCCCGTTATGGCTCCGCCGATAAACTCAAAAATAGAGAAGGACAGATTCAGTAAAAAAGCAATTAAAATATTTTTCTGTGTTTTCATAAGAAATGCTCCTTTATTTTATGTATTAAGTGATTGTTTAATTGTTGTAATTGTAATATACTAGGAATAACTTACAAATGCAATGGGTAGAGGCTTCTTATTTCCAAACGGGCGAAGAAGCCTTCCAAAAAGGAGAAATCATGTTACAGTTTATGCTTCCCCATCATCACGGAGACGTTCATCAAAGTGAAAAGTTATATGAGGAGCTTTCCAAGGCGGAGAATTTCAAGGTTGCCGCCGAGTTTTTTAAGCTTCTTAGCGACAGCACGCGCATTCGTATTTTCTGGTTGCTTTCCCACAAGGAGGAGTGCGTTATCAACATAGCTGCCATGCTTGGGATGTCCAGTCCGGCTGTGTCCCATCATCTGCGGGCGCTTACGGACAGCGGACTGATTGTGAGCCGAAGAGATGGCAAGGAGGTTTATTACCGCGGCGCTGACTTGGGAGAGGCAAAGCTTTTGCATGAAATCTTAGAACAGGTCATGGAGATTGCCTGCCCTGAAAATGCTGTAACCACAAATGCTTCGCCGGAGGAAACAGTGCGGAAGGTACATGCTTATCTGATGGAGCATATTTCGGAACGCATTACTATTGAGGAGCTTTCCCGAAAATTTCTGATGAATACGACTACATTAAAGCAGGAGTTTAAAAGGGTTTACGGAACGTCTTTGGCAGCACATATGAAGGAGCACCGCATGGAGCTGGCGGCGAAGGCATTGCGGGAGACTGGTGACAGTATTGCTTCCATTGCCCTGTCCGTGGGCTATGAGAGCCAGAGCCGGTTTTCCACGGCATTTAAAGATATTTACAAAATGCTTCCCACAGAGTATAGGAAGCAGGGAAAAATAACCCCGGATATGTGTTGATTTCGTGGCGGGTATAGGTTGTGACGAATTACATACAATAACGGCAGGAGGATTAATGTTATGTGTACTGCAGTCAGCTTTCAGACAAAGCATCATTATTTTGGGAGAAATTTGGATTTGGAGAGGGGCTATAACGAGGGCGTGGTCATCACCCCGCGGAATTATCCTTTTACTTTTCGCTATGAGGAGCCGAAGAAGCGCCACTATGCCTTAATCGGTATGGCTACTGTTGTGAATGGATATCCGTTGTATTTTGAAGCCACCAATGAGAAGGGACTGAGTATGGCGGGGCTTAATTTTCCGGAGAATGCTTTCTACGGTCCTTATGAGGAGGGCAAAGAAAACATAGCGCCCTTTGAGCTGATTCCCTATCTGTTGGGATTTTATGGAACTGTGAAAGAGGTGCGGGAAGCGCTTGAAAATATAAATGTGGTGCACTGTAATTTCAGTGAAGAATTGCCTGTATCTCCCCTGCATTGGATGATTTCCGATAGGGAGCAGTCCATCGTCTTGGAATGTACAAGGGATGGGATGAAGGTGTATGACAATCCCTTTGGTGTGCTGACAAACAATCCCCCTTTTGATTATCATTTGTTGCATATTAATAATTTTATGGGACTTCATGAAGGTTTTTCGGAGAATAAAATAAGCCCCAAGACTGCATTTATGAATTACAGTTTGGGGCTCGGAGCACTTGGTCTGCCCGGGGATTTTTCCAGCAGCTCCCGGTTTGTGAAGGCTGTATTTGTGAAAGAAAAATCGGTTTGCGACGGAAGTGAAGAGGAAAGCGTCAATCAGTTCTTTCACATCCTGAATGCAGTTGCCATGCCCAAGGGCTGCGTGTTGACAAAAGGTGGAGAATACGAATATACCCGGTACTCCTGTTGTTGTGACACTGATACACAGGTTTATTACTATACCACCTATGAAAATCTGTCCATACAGCAGGTGGATATGCATACAGTGGATTTGGATGGGGCAGAACTTAGGTGTTATGAGGTGGAGGAGTGATTCCTTCCATGAGCCACTTCTGCACAGCTTCCCGGAACGATATACCCTGCAAAATCTGCACTGCCATGATTTCCCTGCCGCAATAAACGGAGGGGAGCTCGTTTACGTATTTCATGGCATCATCGATATCCCCGTGCTTAGCAGAAAGCAAGGCAAGCAGCCGCTTGGCACCGCACTGCATATCCGGAAGAGGGATATTGCGTAAGCACTCCTTTGCATAGCCCATAAGATTATCTATGGAGGTATCAAACAATTCCGCAATAATCGGCAGCATGACAATGTCAGGGTAGGTTGTGCCGTTTTCCCAGCGACTGATGGTTTGGGAGGAAACCCCTAATTCATAGGCAAGCTGCTCCTGTGTGTAGCCTTTCTTTAACCGATATTCTTTGATGTTAGTTCCTAAATACAACATATGTTTTATCCTTTCTGATTGATTGTTGTTTTTATTATAGCAAGGCATGGTAATTAAGAACATAACATGCATTAAGAGAAATGTGCAGGGGATGCTCATTGACAAATTTTCCGACGGGTGCTATTGTTAGAAAAATTATGAATAACCATAGAAATATCCGGCAAGGAGGAATGACAATGAATAAGCTTTTGTGTTCTACGGGAGCATTGATTACCGGCAGAAATAATAGGAACCATATGTTGCTTGCAAAAGCGGGGCAGCAGCTTACCTGCGAGGGCTATGAGTTTATGATGTATCAGTCATGGTATGAGAAGTGGGAGCAAATTGCCGCAGACGTAGCTGCTATGGATGTTTCCGTGGTGACCTTTCATGTGGACAAGGGAATAGGAGAGTTAATCAGTAAAAACGGTGAGGGCGAGATGGAGCTTGCCGTGGAGCGTTTTGTGATAAACTGCCGCATGGCTTGCATCATGGGTGCGAAGCTTTTGGTACTGCATCTTTGGGGCGGACTTGCTTCAGATGGGAATATTGCGGTGAACATAGAGAAATATAGGGAGCTTAGGGAAATTGCAGACAGCTTCGGTCTGCTTTTGACTGTGGAGGATGTGCCCTGTAACAGGGAGAATCCTTTGAAGCATATGATTGCCTTACATAAATTGTATCCGGACATTTCCTTTACCTTTGACGTGCGTTTTGCGGCATTTCACGGATTGTTTGAGGAATGTCTGTCCGAGAATCAGGCGTGGCTGTGGCAGGGACCGGTAAAGCATATTCATATCGGTGATTTTGCAGGGGAGCCCATGGATTGGGAGTCTCTCAGAAGTTGCAAGCATCCACGGGAAGGTAAAATCGATTTTGTAAAATTCTTTGCACATCTTAAGAAGGTGGGATATGACGGAACCGTTACCGTGGAGTCCACCGCAGTGGCAGAGGATGGGTCCATACTGACAGATAAGCTGAATGATACCTTTGCGTACTTGAGAAGCTTGATGTAGATTGTATAAACTAAGATAAAAATATAAGCAGGCGAGAAAGGATACCACGGCACCGCAGGCACGCTTCCGCTATGCTTCGCATCGCAACGGTACTAAGCTCGAAGGAGATAAATCATCAATTGATTTATCTCCTTTACCTCGCTAAGGACCGGCGTGCTCAGAATGCACTGCTTGTGTCGAATATCCTTTCTTCCTGCCTATATTTCTATCTACTTACATATATCTACACAAGCAAAAACTCTGCCATATTCTGTGTATCGCTGTCGTGTCCGATGAACACATTGAAGAGTCCCGGTTCACTGACAAAATTCATATTAATATCATAAAAGCGCAGCATCTCTTCTGTGATTTCAAAGGTTACCTTTCCGGTTTCTCCCGGTACAAGGGTAATCTTTTTTGCACCCTTTAAGGAACGGATGGGACGAATAACGCTTCCCTTCACATCCTGTATGTACAGCTGGACAGTCTCGGTGGCGGTGCAGTTGCCTGTGTTGGTGACCTGAACGCTTGCCAATACAGTAGCCTCCTTTGTCATTTCCTTTTTATCAAGGGAAATCTCTGAATAGGCAAACTCCGTATAGGTAAGACCGTATCCGAATGGATATAAAGGAGTGGTATATTCGTCAATATAACCGTTGATAAAGCCCACTGCGTTTCCGGGTCCGTTTGGTCTGCCGGTGCGGAACTTGTTGTAGTAGATGGGCAGCTGTCCCACACTTCTGGGCAGGGACATGGAAAGTCTTCCCTCAGGGATAGCATCGCCAAAAAGGATGTCTGCCACTGCGTTTCCACCCTCCGTACCGGGCATCCATACCATTAGCACTGCCTTGGATAATTCGGCAATAGTCTGTACCTCTAAGGGTCGTCCCGAGAACAGCACGGTCACGATATTGGGATTAATCTGTTGTAAGGTTTCTAACAGCTTCATCTGGTTTTCCGGAATCCTGATGGAAGCCTTGCTTCCACCCTCACCCGTATAATCACGGGGTTCACCCAGACACAGTACAAGCTTGTCAACTTTCTTTGCCAGCTCAATTGCTTCTTCCAGCATGCGTGCCTCTTCGGCATCATCATACTCCTGCTTCTGACCATACCTGTTGCATTGTCCTCTGTCCTGAATGTAACAGCCGGGAGCATATAGTATATCAGCTTTCTTTTGCTTTGCACCCGCCATAATGGTAACGGTGTTATCCGGCTTTTGAGGGAAGGACCAGGAGCCGTACAGCTCTTTGTTGTCCACAAAGGGTCCGATAAATGCAATGGTTTCCGTAGCTTCCTTCTGAAGAGGAAGAATTTCATCATTTTTCAAAAGTACAAAGGAGGCCGCCGCAAATTTGCGTGCAAGACTACGGTGTTCTTCACAGCAAAACAGTGCGGTTTCTTTTTCTGTAGAGCCGTCCTTGTAAGGATTCTCAAACAGACCCAAATCATTTTTCAACTTCAGGATACGGAAGACAGCCTCGTCAATCAGTCGTTCCTCCACCTCGCCCTGACGGACCAGTTCTGCAAGGTATTTTACATAGGCATTGGACACCATGTCGATATCCACACCTGCAAGAATTGCCAGCTTGGCAGCAGCCCTGCTGTCCTCGGCAATACCGTGGTTAATCATTTCGTCAACTGCGCTGTAATCTGAAATCAGTACACCGTCAAAGCCCATCTCTTCTCTCAGAATCTTGCGCATGAGCCATACGTTTCCGGAAGAAGGAATGCGGTTTAAGCTGTTAAAGGAGGTCATGACCATGACACAGCCTTCCTCTACAGCAGCCTGATAAGCAGGCAGGTAATCCTCCCTAAAGGTGCGCTCAGACAGCTCTACATTATCGTAGTCCCTGCCGCCCTCAGGAGCACCGTATCCGGCAAAATGTTTTACGCAGCCCGCAATATTTCCTTCCTTTAACAGGTCATTGTCGCCCTGATAACCACGCACCATAGCTCGTCCCAGCTCCCCGTTTAACCAGGGGTCTTCGCCGGTGGATTCCATGACACGTCCCCATCTGGCATCTCTCACCAGGTCCAGCATGGGAGAAAAAGTAACATGTACTCCGGCAGCGGCAGCCTCTTTGGCAGATGCCCGGGAAGCCGCTTCCACAAGCTCGGGAGAGAAGGTACAGCCCTGTGCCAAAGGAATGGGGAAAATGGTTTCCAAGCCGTTGATTACATCGTGCATCAGCAACAGGGGAATGTGGTGGGGATGCTTTTCCATGAAGTCTTTCTGGATTTTGCGGAGATCCTCCGCGCCTGTTTTGCCCAGAATAGAGCCTACCAGGGAAACAGTCTCCTCATTCATTTCAATGGAGTCTGTGGGACCGGTAATCAGTCCGCCGTCGGTCAGCATGTTTGCGGGAATCTGCACCATCTGACCTACCTTTTCCTCCAGGGACATTTCGTTCAATAATTCTTTGATATCTGCTATTTTCATAAGTAAACCCTCCTGACACTATTTTACAACATATCCTCGGAGAATACCATGAAAATCTGTAGTTATAGAAGAAGGTTTCCGGGTTCAAATAACACAGATATCGCAAGAAATATCGCGAGGGAACCTTGACAAGCCTACCCACATATGATATTCTACAATAACTCTTTGCACTGCATATAATCTACAGTACAAACTGAGCAGACCGTGATATCATATCATGGAGTCGGGTCACGGATGTGACAGTGGAATTCTTCATCCACGGGACAGTAGTTGCTTACTGATTCGTGGGTGTTTTTTTCTTTAAAAGCCTGTGCGAGCGACTTGCCGGTTTTCTAATTTATTACCCAC
Source organism: Lachnospiraceae bacterium (assembly GCA_015056975.1). Lineage (GTDB taxonomy): Bacteria > Bacillota > Clostridia > Lachnospirales > Lachnospiraceae > Acetatifactor. The sequence continues at coordinate 11,256 of SVFG01000027.1, forward strand.
AGTTATTAAGTGCCATAGAGCTATCTTATATTTTGGAGGTAACTGATATGGAAGAAAACAAAATAGTGACAAATGAAGAGTTTCAGAAGGTGGCAAATAAAGTGTCCGTGATTACCATTGTGGGCAATGTGGTGCTGTCTGTGTTTAAGCTCTTGGCAGGAATTATTGCTCATTCCGGTGCCATGGTTAGTGATGCCATTCACTCGGCATCCGATGTGTTCAGTACATTTGTAGTGATTATAGGTATTAGACTGGCATCCAAGGAGTCCGACAAGGAACACCCCTACGGACATGAAAGGCTGGAATGCGTGGCAGCAATCCTCTTGTCGGTGGTATTGTTTATTACCGGACTTGGAATCGGGTTGGATGCATTCAAAAAGATTGTTTCAGGTAATTACGGAGACCTTATAGTGCCCGGAGTATTGGCGTTGATTGCGGCAGTAGTATCTATTTTGATAAAAGAGGGCATGTATTGGTATACAAGACATTATGCAAAGAAAATTGATTCGGGAGCATTGATGGCGGATGCGTGGCATCATCGTTCCGATGCGTTATCCTCTATCGGTGCGTTAATCGGTATCGGCGGAGCAATGCTGGGATACCCGGTGATGGACTGCGTAGCCAGTCTGGTGATTTTTGTGTTTATTGCAAAAGCGGCATATGATATTTTCAAGGATGCCATGGATAAGATGGTGGACCACTCCTGTGATGAGGAAACTGAAAATAGAATGCGCGAATGTGTTTTGCAAAATAAAAATGTGCAGGGAATTGATATGCTACAGACCCGCATCTTTGGAAACAAGATTTATGTGGATGTGGAGATTTTGCTTGATGCTACACTACCTCTGGGAAAGGCACATGCTATTGCAGAGGATGTGCATGATGAGATTGAGCGGAATTTCCCAAAGGTAAAGCACATTATGATTCATGTTAATCCCTGTGACATGTAAGGGAGTAAATTGCAATATTTTTTTAGGTATGCTAAAATGTGAAAAAATAAATGTAGTTACAGAGGAGAAACATATGAAAAAAGCATGGAAAATATTGACAGCCGTACTGGCAACAGTCTTTTTGCTGTGTACGGTGTGCGGTTGCGGAGACATAACCGGTGATGTACTTGGAGACATTAAAAGTAGCGTGGAATCCTATGTCGGTGATGCTGTAGAAGGAGCCATTGACAATGCCAAGGGAGAAATTGGGGATGCACTCAGTGATATGGTGGACGGTGCACTGGAGGAGGCTGTCGGAACCGATTGGAGCGGTATAGAGGATGCTATCGATGAGCTTGTGGGTGGAACCAAAAGTGAGGAAAGTGCCGAGGTCGAGGAAAGTGCTGAAACCGAGGAAAGTGCGTCTGAGGAAGTCATAGAGTATGGACAAACATACACTTCTGCAGAGGATGTAGCATTGTATTTGCACACCTATGACGAACTGCCTCCCAACTTTATCACCAAGAAGGCTGCAAAAGCGCTGGGTTGGCCGGGAGGTTCCTTGGAAGAGTACGCACCGGGTAAATGTATCGGCGGTGATCATTTCGGAAACTATGACGAGCTTCTGCCGGAGAAAAAGGGTCGTACCTACAAGGAATGTGATATTGATACTTTGGGTGCAAAAAAGCGCGGTGCAAAGAGACTTGTGTGGTCAAACGACGGTCTGATTTATTATACGGATGATCACTACGAGACCTTTACCTTACTGTATGGGGAGGAATAACATGAAAAAAACATACGAAATTGATTTGACAGGTGTGGATACTTACGGTGAGTTTCATAACAGAATCAGTGATGCCTTATCTTTCCCGGAATATTACGGAAATAATCTGGATGCACTTTATGACATGCTCACGGAGTGTGCAGAGGAAAGAGTAATTACTTTTCTTCACACGGAGGAGATGAAAGAGGCATTACCTTCCTATGTGGAGAAGCTTCAGAAACTGTTTGCAGATGCCGTGGAGGAGACGGAAGGGTTGCAGATAGAGTTTGTATAAGACAAAATGGAGAGAGTCACTTGGTGGCTCTCTTTTTTGATATATATAGTTTGGGGAGGGTGGCGGATGGTGCCATGCATGAGCGCGCCTAAATCGCTCATCCGTGAGCGATTTTCCCTGGAACAAATGCCCCATCTACGTCGTCTTATAGGATGAAGCGGCTGAAACCGGAAAGGAAAGCCGCATGGGAGGTAATAAAATGATAAGATTTTTGGGAAGTGTATTATTAATTTTAATGCTGACGGTGTCATCCGGGGGAGAAAAGCAGGAGTACAGTGAGAATATTTTGTTGTCTATAAATAACGGTGCCGCAGGCTTTGGAACAATGGCAGATTGTACGGATGCCACAATCATGATATATACAGATAGAACTGTAAAGGTTTTTATGGATACGGAAGGCTACCCTGAAATAGCATCCTTTGAGATTGCTAAAGAGCAATATGAAGAGATTTTGGAGATTGCTTCACCAAAGGAAATCAGCAACTTGAAAGTGCGTAGCGATATGGATGTCTGTGATGGCAGTTCCTATTACATAACCCTTTATGACAAGAATGATAAAGAACTCCTTTCCAAGGGCGGTTATATGCCGGAAGGAAAGAAGTTCTGGAATATTTATAGGGGAATTAAGGAGATTCTTGCCCCCTATGATATCAATGAAATTGTGGAGGATTATCGTAAAACCTTGGAGTTTGATTGGTAATATTTTATTCGACAAGCTTTCTGCCGGCTTCATAAGCCCGGGCAAGCAATTCCTGCGGTATGGTATAGCCGGGAGATACATCTCCGTAAACAAGCAGGCTTTCTGTTAACTCCCAACCCCACATTTTTACAAGTGAGTTGTTGGTGCGGATGGCGTCCGCAAAAGCATTGTCGTCCCCGTTTGCCTGAGCATACACCATAACGGCCTTTTTGCCGGGATAGCGCGGTACATGACCATCACCAAGCATGGGATACATGCGGTCTATCCAAAGCTTTGCCTGACCGCTTACAGTGCCGAAATAGATGGGGAAGCCGCCTACAATTCCACAGGCGGATTTGATATCCTCATACATGGGATACAGCTTGTCTTTGGTTGCACAGTCTGCGTGATTGCGGCAATAAAAACAACCCTGACAGCCCTTGATGCCCTCATCGTTTAGGCTATAGGTAACAACTTCTGCGCCCGCGGCTTTGGCACCCTCCAAAACTTTTTCCACCAGCTTTGCAGTGTATCCGTTTGGTCTGGGACTTCCCAGAAAAGCAACAACCTTTTTCATGACAGACCTCCTTGTACAGCATTGTGTGATAATATGATTATACTATGCTTTATTAAGAAAGGAAAGATGACAAGTCGGAATAAACTACATCCTCCGCACCGGCCGGATATACTTCCAGAACCGCTTGGTGTCGTGATAAAAGTAAAAGATTCTGCCGGGAGTGGTATCAAGGCAGTAACCGGTTTGAGTATAATCAAAGGCTTTCATTGCAGCCTCGATTTTTGCCTCCACATCACTGTTCTCGGAATAATCAAAGGGTCCGTGTTCAAAAACAATATACTCTGCTTCCGGAATATCAACCATCAGCATCTGTGACGGTATTTCTCCATCGTAATCCAAGGGAAGGCGTACGCCGTAGCATTCTGCAAGGGGAATTCCCCAACTGCAGATTCTGCCGGTGGGCTCGTTGATAAATGCCATAACCTGACCGCTTCCGCTGTCAGGTTCACTTCCACCCAGATCATCCAATTTATCCTTGATACTGTCTAACAGCCCGCAGATAGTTTCACAGTCCTGTCCCGGAATGAGACTTTGCTTTTGCCAGAAGTCCCAATATCCGATGCTTTCGTAGTTTTTAATGTGCAGAAATTTGTGTGCGGGGATTGTTACAAAATAAGTTTTTACATCTCCTGTTGATTTAGCCATGCCGCTTTCTCCTATTCCCAATAAGTAGCAGTCGAAGGGTTTTATGATGGTACGAAGAACCACGGGTACGGGATGCTTGCGATAATCCCCGGGGGTCGTCCCATAAGCCTCCTTAAAAGCCCGGGTAAAAGCTTCGTGTGAGGAAAATCCATAGCGCAAGGCAATATCCAGGATACCGGTCTTGGTGTCACGAAGCTCCTTTAATGCAAATGCCAGCCTTCGATATCGCAGATAATCCCTGAACTGCATGCCGGAGATTTCCTTAAATTTCCGTGACATATGAAATTCTGAATATCCCAGACTGCGGGAAAGATTGCTTAATGTTAATGCTTCGTCGTCGTGTCTTTTGATACAGACATCAATCTCGCTAATCAAATTTTGAATTTGCTGATACCACTCGTACATAAGTCGTTCACCCCGTTTCAACTGCTCTATATAGAGTATAAAGAAAATAGCGAAGCCTCGCTTGATTTGACTTGCTGAATATTTCAATCTATAATCGATTAAAGCATATATTTGAGGAGAGTGCAAATAATTGCGAATGGTGAGATAGTATGTTAATATAAGTGCAGAGCATACACAGAGAGGAAAAATATATGAAAATTACCATTGTTGACGGGCAGGGTGGCAAAATCGGCAAAACAGTAATCGAGCAGCTGGTGAAAAATCATCCGGAATTAGAGTTATATGCAATCGGAACCAACAGCATAGCCACTTCTACCATGATGAAGGCAGGAGCCACTTTTGGAGCTACAGGTGAAAACCCTTGTATTGTAAATGCTGCGGATTCGGATATTATTATCGGACCCATCGGAATTGTATTTGCCAATGCATTGCTTGGAGAGATTACACCCGCCATTGCAACTGCAATCGGAGCAAGTAAGGCTTATAAAATATTGATTCCTACAAACCGCTGCAATCATGTTGTGGTAGGCTGTACGGATGCAGGACTTTCTGAATATATTCGTCAGGTATGCGAAAAAGTAGACTCTATGCTGTAAGGCGTAGAGTCTTTTTTGCTAACATTCCAACAAATTATTTTTCTTTAAAGCATAGATAAGAACAGGAATCAGAAGTAACTGTACAATAATGCCGGGTACGGCGTTTAGGAATGCGCCTGCCATAAAGAGCTTCCATGTGAATACGCTTCCGATGATTTTATGGAGGATAAAGCTTACGAAGCCCCACACGATTCGTCCCACAATCATGGAAGCGATTAAAGTAATGATAATGCCGAACTTCTTATTTTTTAGCTTTGAATATAGCAGTCCGGTTACAAGGCCATAGGTGGCCAGTTCAATTGCCATTCCGACAGCAGTGGGCATCATTTGTGGCATGCCGAGAAGCAGGCTTCTGAGGATGGGAACGATAAGTCCCACAATCAGGCCGTAGGGCGCTCCGCATACAAAACCACAGATGAGCACGGGGATATGCATGGGAAGCATCATCTTTCCGAATTGAGGTATTTGTCCCGTAAGAAAAGGCAATACGATTCCCAGTGCAAGAAATAGTGCGGACAGAGTTAATTTTTTAATGTTCATATTTTGTCTCCTATGTTACAAAGAACAGCTGCTATTTCCTGCGCATAAAAAAGCAGGAAGATAGCACGCACTCTACGACTGCGATGTAACCTTCCTGGTTTGATTCTTTGTATGTTATTCTTTTGGTATTTTATAGAATGTAGGTATGTTGACTTCGGTCAACGGTTGATTCTATTATAAGCGCATGAAGCAGGGCTGTCAATCATTCATTGCCAGCTATTGATAGAGATCATTGTTGTTCGAAGCATCATATTGCTTGCGTTTGTAGATTGTAATATTACGGTCTCTGTCACCTTCGATAGAGCAGGCAAGCTCCATTGCATCATCATTTTCATTGATATTGTTAACCGTGAACAGTCTGCCTGTTTCATCCAAATAGTAGGATTTTTCCTCACCGGTCCAGAGAACCTGACTTCCGCGCTGTAAGAAGAGGCTAAAAAAGGCACCAAAGGCGGCAAGATAAAAAATACTGAAATTAAATACCAGCTCCAGCATTAACAGAACGGCACCCGCATAGTACACGATCAGTAAGAGACACTGGAAGGGGAATCTGAAGCTTAATTCTCTCTTTGTCAGACCACTTAATTTCTTGCGGCAGTAAATCTGCTGAATGATGCTGGTGATGCCGGAGGAAAGACCGATAACAGCCAGGACGCCGAAAAGAATATCGATAAATTTGTATTTACTCTGGGCGATATCCTGCCAATAGCCGCAAAGAAAATAAAAACCGGTATTAAGAAGCATGGTCGTCAGTAAAAGAATCCATTTTGCTTTTTTGTTCATGTTATTGTTACCTCCTGTTATAACTGCTTATAAGTATAGCACATTTTATTATTTGTGTATTTATTTTTTTGTGGTACAATAAGAAAAAAATACAAAGGAGACTTTATTATGAAAAAGTTAATTGCGGAATTTATTGGAACAGCAGTGCTGGTGACTCTTGGTTGCGGTACGGCAATGTTGGTAGGCTGTGATGCGGTAAACGGTGGCGGATATATTCTGACTGCTCTTGCATTCGGTCTTGTAATCGTGGGAATGGCATATTGTGTGGGTAATATTTCCGGATGTCATATCAATCCGGCCGTTTCCCTGGGTGTGTTGATGAGCGGTGGCATGAGTGTAAAGGATTTTGCAGGCTATGTTGCAGCACAGTGTCTGGGTGCGCTTGCAGGTGCAGGCTTACTCGCTGCAATCTTTACTACCGGTAAGGTAACCGATATGACAGGCGGCTTCGGCTCCAACGGTCTTGCAGGAGTAAGTGGCAGTGTTGTTGCAGGTCTTTTGGTAGAAATCGTGCTGACCTTTATCTTTGTAATGACCATTCTTGGCGTGACAAGCAAGAAGGCAGGTCATGGTTCCTTCGGCGGATTGATTATCGGTCTTACACTTACTCTGGTACATATTCTTGGTATCGGTTTAACCGGAACCTCCGTTAACCCTGCAAGAAGTATTGGTCCTGCTATCGTAGCAGCAATTTCAGGAAACGGTGCACCCATTGCATGTGTTTGGGTGTTTATCGTAGGACCCTTCATCGGTGCAGCACTTGCAGCATTGGTATACAAGTTCTTAGAAAAGGATGCGTAAAATGATTTTTGATACTCATGCACATTATGATGATGATGCCTTTGATGAGGACAGAGAGGAGCTGCTTGGCTCCATGCAGGAAAACGGTGTCGGTAAGATAGTGAATATCGGAGCCAGCTTAAATTCCTGTAAGCAGACCATAGAGCTGATGCAGAAATATGATTTTGTGTACGGTGCCATCGGTGTACATCCCAATGAGGTGGAGGAGCTTTCAGAGGAGAGCTTCGCGCAGCTTAAGGAGTGGTGTAAGTCTGAAAAGTGCGTGGCAGTGGGTGAAATCGGACTTGATTATTATTATGATGAGCCGGCGCCCGAAGTTCAGAAGAAATGGTTTGTCAGACAGTTAGACCTTGCAAAAGAGCTGGGAAGACCGGTAGTCATTCACTCCCGCGATGCGGCGAAGGACACCATTGACATTATGAAGGAGCAGCATGCCGAGGAAATCGGTGGTGTGGTACATTGCTTTTCCTACACAAAGGAGACTGCCAAAATCATGCTGGACATGGGCTTTTATATCGGTATCGGAGGAGTGCTTACCTTTAAGAACGGTGTGAAGCTAAAGGAGGCAGCAGCTTTTATCCCTATGGACAGAATTGTCTTGGAGACGGACTGCCCGTATTTGGCACCCGTGCCTTTCAGAGGCAAGCGCAACAGTTCTTTGTATTTGCCTTATGTGGTAAGTGCTTTGGCAGAAATCAAGGGCATTTCTGAGGAAGAGGTGCGCAGGATTACCTGGGAGAATGCGCATAGGATGTATAGAATATAAGATGATAAAAGAGGCTGTGTTTATTCGCACAGCCTCTTTCTATTGCTAAATCAATTATCCTGCTTTTCTTTTTGGCGGTTTTTACGGTTCTCGTTAATAATCACTGCCCACAACATAACAAGGCCGGTAATGCCTATTCCCATCCATAAACCGTCAGTTCTTAAGATACTGTCCTCCGGTAATTGTGGAAACAGAATACACCCCGCTGCAATACTAAGTGCAAATGCCACAGTTCCCAAAAAGGTAACGATACATTTGCGTTTTACAACTAATTTTTTATCAAGCTCTGCATAATCGGCGACTTTTTGTAAAGTCTCCTTTGTTTCCTTTTCCATAATCTCACTTTTCCTTTCACCGTCAATGATTTCTCTGATATCGACTTCATAATAATCAGCCAGTTCAACTAAAATACCCAATTCCGGCAGAGTGTTACCGTTTTCCCAGCGAGATACACTTCGGGAAGACACGCCAAACTTTTCTGCCAATTCTTCTTGTGTAAGTTTCTTTTCTTTGCGTAGTTCTCTTAGAAAACCACCGATTTTAATCTGGTCTATCATTTCGCGTTCTCCTTTCACTATCTATTGTCGCTGAAAAGGCAAAAGAAAACCACGTCACAAAGTGAGAAATGACGTATTTTCACCGGACAGTTATGTCTTATTGCTTTTTATCAACTCATCATAAGCTTTAAATATATTGTCAATTAAAATATACAGTTGCCACACGCATGCGTCAACTGTATATTTTGATAATAGCAAATTTGAACTTCTTTTATTTCTGCACACTCATCCAGCACCCTTCAGCACCAATGCCGTCTTCGGGTGGTGTGAGGAGACCTCTCTCGATAAGAGCTTCCACAACCGAATCCAGAACCGGGAGATCTGCCAGACGGTTGGCAAGTCGCCACTCTCCCAACAGATAATCGGGGACAGCCTGCTTAATCAGAGTGGCAAGCTGCTTTGCAACGACCTTTGCTTCCTCGTGGAAATAGCCCTTGTAAAGACCGCTGCTGATTGCGAAAAGACGCTCTCTGTCCTCTATGGCAGATACCAGAATTTTAGTATAAAGCATATCTTTCTCGCGGTACAGATAGCCGCAATCTATCGCCTTTGCCGCATGCTCCTTCTCTGTTTCAGATAAAGAATTTACATCCAATCCGTTGATTGCTCGCAAGGCCAGCTGAATTTGAGGATCATTTCCCACGTTTAAGCCGCAGTGAAAATGCGCTTTTATCCGTGTGATATAAATGTTCTCCAAGTGGACCTTAGAAAAGCCGCATACATTTTCCGCTCCTGCACCATCCCAGCCGGCACCGTAAGTTTTACCGTTAGATACATGACCAAATACGCTGAAGGGTCGGTCCGGTGCGGAAGTATCGGCAAAATAGTTCTCTGCCAGGACATCCTCCACCATTTCAGAGAAAATGTATGACATGGTGGTTACCTGTTGCCAGAGGATAAGATTAAAATCCACCTTTTTGTTCAGGTAAGGGAAGGAGAGATACTCTTCTTTATGCTCGTTCACGAATTCTGATATAGAGTCACAGATTTTTGGCAGATGCTCAGTATAGATGGCGGTCGCCTTTTCCATGGTATCCTCATCGAGCAAAATAAAATTGATGGCATATTTGCCGTTCTCCAATTTGCGCAAAAGGCCGTAGCTGCCGTTTTCGCCGTATGTCAGAATCTCCAATTCCTCCTCCACATACATGGTGGGTACATTCAATTGTTCGGCAATTTCAGCCGCGCTCATTGCTTTTTTGCGACAAAGCCATAGGATATGCTCGGAAAACGTTCTGTTGCAGGTGGTACGCGGGTCGCCCCATGCAGGGTTGCCGGTACCCAAAATATGATATTCTTTTTTATCCAGTGCCAGCGGCTTGTTATAAGTTTCACTCATTTCTGTTACCTCGCTTTTTACTTTCTGTCTGGCTGAAAACAATCTCTGACGTATGGCAACCTCGCTGGTATTTTGCCTTTTGGCGATTTCTCCGGTGGTCAGACCATCTATGTAATACAGAATCATGACCTCCCTATAGGCTTTCGTGAGAAATGCAATGCGTCGGTAAATGGCGGCTAGCAGCTCCTCGCTGTCATCGGTCTGCTCCGGTGCAGCCATAAATTGCAGGACATCATCGGCGTTGCCTTCATAGTAAATATCTGCATTCTTTCTCCTGTTTTTGGAAAAATCCGCATATACATTCCGCGCAACTCTCCAAATGAAGGGATAGATACTTGTGATTTCGCCGTCTGTATGGGCAGCCTTTACCAGGGCAAAAATAATGTCTGAGCAAAGCTCCTGCGCCTCGTAGCTGTCGTTGGTACGGGCGTAGCAGAATCCAAACAGTTTGTCCAATAATTCGTCATCAAAATAATTCAGCAGCTCTTCTTTTTTCATGGTTTCACTCCAAGCGATTGATCAATGCTTTCACCTATATAGTCTGTGTAAAGTGAGATGTGTTAGGTGGGTATTAAAAATATTATAGCATATTTTGGAGAGCGGCGTAGTGTTTATGGATATGGGGAGTGGGATACCATGGTAGCCGCTCCCCATATTCATAAGCGCGATGACTCACATACAAAAATGCTGTAATATATTGACAACACAACTGTTATGTATTAGTATATATAATACAAACCATACAAATAATACAAAATTAAGAAACGGAGATAAACTATGGTTATCGTAATCAATGATACTCTGGATATACCTATCTATCAGCAGCTTCGTAATCAGATTGTGCAGGGGATTTCGGATGGTCGCTTAGAGCCGGGGGAGCAGTTGCCTACGGTGAGGGCTCTGGCACAGGAGATTGGTGTCAATACTATGACGGTCAGTAAGGCTTATCAGATGTTGAAGCAGGAGGGATATATCTATACGGACAGGCGCAGTGGTGCCCGGGTACGCACCAGCTTTCATAAACAGGAGACGTTGTCTGAAGAGAATAGGGAACGGCTTAAGCAGGTGATTTCTGAGGCAAAGGTGTGCGGTATGTCGAAGGAGAGCTTTTTGGAAGAATGTGCAAAACTGTATGAGGGAGGAATGAATTATGTGGATTAATCTTTTGATGGCGGTGAGTCTATATCCGGTGCTTTTGGTTCTTTATTTTTCGGTTAAAGCACCTGCAAAATATGAAAATAGTCTGTTGTTTGGCATTACCATGAAAAAGGAATGGCTGGAGGAGCCGGAGGTAAAGGCTTTGACGGAGGAACTGAAACGTCAGTATAAAAAGGAACTGAGGATATACACTCTTATCTGTGCACTTGTGCCTTGTGTCTGCTTTTTTATTCCGTATCTGTCCATTCAGCTTACTATCTGGTGTATGTGGGTATTTGTAATTATTGTAGTGTTAATGATTCCCCAGATTCGTGCCCATAAGAAGCTGATGCAGTGGAAGAAGGATCAGGGCTACATGGTGGAGGAAGCCGATAATGCCATGTACGTGGAGCTGCGTGAGGCGGGACAAATCCGCAGAGTGAAGCTTACGCAGTATCTGCCCTCGATTCTGGTAAGTATAGTAGCGGTGATAAATCCTTTTGTGTACCGCATGGCAACGGGAAATGCAGACAATGACCCTGTAAACAATTCGGTGTACTATATTCTTTGGGCAACACTGGTTGTAACAAATGTGGCTATTTACCTGGTTGCGCTGTGGATGGATAAGCGCAAAACCGAGGTGATCAGTGCAAACAGTGATGTGAACGTCAGCTATACCAGAGCCAAAAAGCAGACCTGGAACCAGCTTTGGCTGCGCAGCAGTTATCTGGCAACGGCACTGCTTACGGTTCTTGCGGCGACCTATTGGCTGGGAGACCGCTTTGTGACCTTTATGATTTTCGGAACCTGTGTGTACGGTCTGGTTCAGATTCTTCTGATTGGTGCGGCAATTCGCAGAAAAACCTTTATTGATAAGGTATATCAGGACAAGAGAGATTTTGAATATGTAAAGGATGAGGATAAATACTGGATTTGGGGCATGTTTTATTATAATCCCCATGACACCAGAAGCATGGTAGATACCCGCTACGGAATGGGTACTACTGTCAATATGGCACGACCCCTTGGTAAAATACTGGATGGCGTTGCCGTAGCAAGCATTCTTTTCTGTGCTGTTTTGTTTGCATGGGTTATCAGAGAGGAGTTTACCCCTATTGAACTGAGAATGGCGGACGGTTATATAGAGGCGGTGCATACCGGTGTGGAGTATCGCATCGGAACCGGTGAAATAGAGAGTGTGACGTTACTTGATAAACTGCCAAGGATGTCCAAATCCCGTGGAAACGGAATGGATACCCTTCTGGAAGGAACCTTTTATGTGCGTGATGAGGGACAAAAATGCGAGGTGCTGTTAAATCCTGAAAACAGTTGTTTTATCCGGCTGGAAACTACGGATATGATTTATTATTTTGGTGGCTTTGATGATGCACAGACCATGGAGGTATACTTGCAAGTTATCCCTTGACATTTTAGGGCGTAGGGATGAAAATGATATAAGTGGGTAAAGCACGCATTTTTGCCCTACAAGGAGGATATTGTATGTTAGAAGCAGTTTCACAGGTATCACAGCAGAGCATGAACGGTATGCTGTTTACGGCGCTGGTTTCGTTTCTTTTGCCGATAGCGTTGATAATTTCAGTTAAAGTAAACTTTAAGACAAAGGTGTCCAACTTTTTTGTCGGATGCGTTACATATGTATTTTTTGCCATGTTTTTGGAGGCATTGTTCCATGGTCTGATATTAAAGCTTACGGGAACTGCATTTTCGGACCAGAAGATTCTGTATGCAATCTTTGCGGGTCTGACAGCGGCTGTTTTTGAAGAAATAGGACGCTACATAGTGATGAAATACTGGATGAAGGATAAACTGAACCGCGGAAGTGCCATTATGTATGGCGTGGGTCACGGCGGTGTGGAGGCAATTACGGTTATCGGTATTTCTTATGCCGCAAATTATCTGATAGCTAAGATGATTAATAGCGGTCAGTTGGAGGAAACTCTGTTAGCCATGGATGAAACCATGCGAGCAGACACCATTAATAGTCTGTCTTCCCTGTGGACATCTCCTGCCGCAGATTTTTACGTGGCAGGTATCGAAAGAATATCCGTGATTATTTTGCAGATAGCATTATCATTCCTGATGTTCAGAGCAGTTAAAAGGAATGATCCCAGACTGATTACCATGACGATGCTGATTCATTTCCTGATAGAGAGCATAACTATTATTTTGTCCCTGTATATACCGATTTTTGTGTTGGAAGGTATACTGCTGGTGGCTGTTTTGGCCATTGCAGTAGTGATATTTAAAATGTATTGGAAAGAGGAAGGAGGGGCTATAAATGAGCGATTATAGCACAAGAGTACCAAAAGAGTATTACGAATCCATTGCAGACTGCGGAACCATTGAGGAGATTACTTACACCTCTAAGCGTTACGCAACAGACCAAGGTGAGCTTACAAAGCGTGCATTGGTTTATCTGCCGAAGGGATTTGACAGAGCGTCAGACAAAGAGTATAAGACCTTATACTTAATGCATGGTGGCGGAGGCAATGAGGAGGAGTTTCTGTATGGTCAGGATGGCAAGAAAGCACTTCTCTACATCATTGACCACATGATTGCAAACGGTGAGATGGAGCCTCTTATTATCGTTACCCCCAGCTTTTATTATGATCCAGGTCAGAGTCTGACCCATGATATTCAGGAAGCAGGTGCGCTTACAAAGGCTTACCACAATGAGTTTAGAAACGAGTTGTTGCCCTATATAGAGGCACATTACCCCGTAATCAAAAACAGAGAGAGCAGAGCCTTCAGCGGATTCTCTATGGGTAGTGAGACAACCTGGGAGGTTATGTTAAACTGTCTTGACCTTGTAAAGAACTTTATGCCCTTCAGCGGAGACTGCTGGATTGCAGGAGAGAAGGCAGGTTTTACCAAGACACAGGAAACTGTGGAGCTGATGGAGCAGAAGCTTAAAGATAATGGCTTCGAGAAGTATGATTATAACATCTTCTCCTTTACCGGTGACGGAGACATCGCATTCCCTGCCCTGGATGCACAGATTAAGCTGATGTTTGAGCGCGGCTGGGACGGAAACGGAAACCGCCTGCGTTACGGTTCATGGAAAGAGGGTGTTCATTGGTATCCTTGGATTTATGAGTATTTTTATAATATCATGCCGGATTTGTTTTAGGAATAGTAGAAAAATTTGAATAGAGAACATTTCAATTAATGAAGTAAAATGCTACCCATGTCAAGGACACGGAAGAACTGCTTTTATATGCTTTGTTAGGGCATCCGAAATTACGAAAACATTCATTTCTATCGGCTTAAGTTTTTAGAACAAATTTTCACGGCAGATAGGAAGTCTCAAAAGTGAAAAGTCGGATGTTGCATTTGATAAATATCAGCATATAGAATTACATATATCACAAAGTTTATATGCCGAAAAGCTCACAATATCATATAAAAGTGTCAATTTTAGCATGAATTAGACAAAAATGAGCAGATAGAAAAGCCTAATAAGCGAAATCTATCTGCTCAAAATTTTTTATTTGATATTTTCGACATATATATTTGTGAAAATGAGAGATTATATATGCCGAAAATAGGTGGCCTCGGGGCACACGCTTCTTACATTAATATTGCACAAATAATTGCACGTCCCGTCGTTTCACTGATCGGATTTCCGGCATAGTCCCCGTATTCTTCTTTGATACGAAATCCTGCCGCATTCAACCATGTATGTAACTGTTCTAACGACACAAAATGCTTAACGGACGGAATTTCCTTCCGAATTCTTTGCCCGTCTGCTGTTTCGAGTTCGAACCGTCTGATTGAACGGATAAGGCCGGTTTCTGCTTCATAGGTACTGTCACACAGAAGCATTCTTCCGCTTGTCCCGTGACTGTCTGTTCCCCGCCAAATGACACGTTCTCCCGGATGTATATACCAATTTTGTGGATAATAGGTATAGTTATAGTCGATGTACAGCGTTCCACCCGGTTTCAAGGCGGACTTTGCCTTTTCAATCAATACCTTCTGTGCATCCTCCGGACTCTCTTCGGATACAATATTCATGAGAAAGTTGCCGGCAATTACCACTACATCATAACCATTTCCCCAGTTGCCCAAAATGGCATCTGCCACCTGCCAGGTGATATTGTCAACGCCTTCTGCTTTTGCAGGAATTTTCTGAAGCATGGCTTCGTCCATATCCAGTCCGACTACACTATGTCCTGCTTTGGCAAGAGGAACTAAAATACGTCCGCTGCCACAGGCAATCTCCAAAATATGTTTCGGTGTCGTGCCGAGACAATTAAGTAAAAACTCCACATCCTCGGTTCCGGTTTCGTCAATCTCATACA
>SVFG01000028.1 GCA_015056975.1 Lachnospiraceae bacterium
TTCTTTACAAGGTATCCCTCAAGGTCAGCGCCCTTATCCAACTTCCCTACACATATAGTCTGATAGAACTTTTGTAGGCTTCTGTCTTTAATCAGCCGGCTAAGTTCCTGACTTCCCGCAAGGGATTTACCGCAGAGTACCAATCCACTGGTATTGCGGTCTAGTCGGTTACAGACGGAAGGGTGAAAGGTGTGAAGTGTCTCTTTCGTAATACTACCGTTTGAAAGCAGATAGCCTATCATCCATTCATTTAAGGACATATCATCTTCCTTAGCCTTTTGCGTCAAAATTCCTGCAGGTTTATTCAAAAACAACACATTTTCGTCTTCATAAATCACGGTAATCCCGGAAAGCGTTTCAAATGCTTTCTGATATTCCGAGCAGATATCCGATTCCCCTAAAGAAATCTTTCCTGAAAATTTTAGGAATGTCTCCTCCGCAAAGAAAAATTTCACTTCATCGCCAACTGCAAGAATTTCTTTACCTTCTGCCTTTTTACCATTTAATGTGATATTCTTTTTGCGCATCATTTTATACAGGAAACTTGTTCCTGCTTCCGGTAAATATTTATGTAGAAACTTATCAAATCTCTGACCGGCCTGATTCTTATCAATAGTCACCAGTTGCATAACCGCCTCCGCTTATAAGCTTACGCTCTTTAGGGTGGAAACAATTCCTTCCGTAAGCTTCTCCTCCGTATTAAGCTGCTTTAGCTGCTCCATACGCTCTGTGTATTTGTTCAAATCCTTAAAGATTTTAATGGTGGTCTCCTTAAAGCCGTCTGCTCTTAATATACCCTCAATATGTTTATAAAAGGCATTCTCGTCAAATTTTTCAACTTCGGTATAGCCACAAACGGTATTACCCTTTACGGACATATGAGCCACCTGAAATGTCTTATCATAGGAAGTAAACACCATATCATACAGTCCACTTATACCCTCACAATGCTTTTCAACCTCTGTAATGGTCTTATCATTGCAGCTCTTATAGCGTATAAACATAATCATGCTCACAACACTTTTACATGCGGGCAGACATCCTAAGATTGCCACAACCGTCAACAGATTTAAGCGTGATTTAGTGGTAATCCAGCCCGCGATAAATAAAGACAGAGAAATTGCAAAATATAGAATTGTCCTCAAGATTTCATATTTCCTCTGGGTTTTCAAATAATATTTGGTGCCTTTATAAGCATCCGTACTAAACATTCTAATCAGTTTCATAATAAACCTTTCATTTCAAACATTTATTTTGCTTTTAGCAATCGCATAATTGATAAAATAACATCATGAGGCATAAGCTTTGCAAATACCCTAAACATTTTGATGGGAATACTGCAAACCGATACACTTTTCTTTTTGTAGGAATCCTTCAGTGCCTGCTTAACCACTGCATCGGCTGAAACCATAGTATGTTTTTTGATAGCCAGAGTGGAGCCTGTCTTTTCTGCGATATCAAAGAAGGGGGTATCCACAGGTCCCGGACATACCGCTGTCACCGTAATCCCCTTTTCACTAAGCTCCCTGTTTAAGGCTCTGGAAAAGCTAAGGACATAGGATTTTGTCGCAGCATAAACTGCAAAATCTGTCTGTGGCACAAATGCGGCACTGGATGCCAGCTGGATAATTCGGCTACCTTTTCTCATATAGCGGATTAGTCTATGTGTCACATTGGAAAGTGCCTCACAATTAAGGCGTATCATGCCAAGTGCTTCCTCACGGTTTTGGTTTTCAAAATGTCCCATCAAACCGTAACCCGCACAATTAATCAGCATACATACCTGTGCCGAATGTCTGATTACTTCATATTCCAGTTCGTCCAGATTGTAATCCTGCGTGATGTCAAGCGGAAAAATTCGTGTTTTGTGAAGCAGATGCTTGGAAAGCTCCTCTAATTTATCTTCTCTTCTTGCCACCAGCCAGAATTCATCAATATTGGTAAAATAGCGGTCCATCTGACGCGCAAATTCTTTGCCGATGCCGGAGGATGCTCCGGTTATGATTGCAATTTTCATAAACTATCACTCCTAAAGCTTATTTCTTTTTGTGGACATTTCTTATAGTCTTTTTCTTATGGGTCGTAGTCTTGGAGTTACCATTGTTGTTACCTTTATTGGTACTTCTCTTAGCGCCTGCACCTGAATACTTTTTCTCACCCTTTAACTGTCTGGGACGAATGAGACACTTTTTATCAAAGCCGATTAAGTCTGTTCTTCCTGCCTGCGTCAACGCTTCATAAACCAAATCATAGTTTTTAGGGTTGCGGTACTGAATTAATGCTCGCTGCATAGCTTTTTCATGAGGATTGCGGCATACGTAGACTGGTTTCATATCCCTGGGGTCTATGCCCGTATAATACATTACAGTGGATAAAGTAGAGGGCGTGGGATAAAAATCCTGCACCTGCTCCGGCATATATCCCAAGTCTCTCAAATATTCTGCAAGCTCAATGGCTTCCTTTAAGGTGGAGCCGGGATGGGAACTCATCAAATAGGGTACTAAAAACTGATTTTTGCCCATTCTCTCATTCAGGCGCTTATATTTTGCCACAAAACGTTCATATACGGCATTCTCAGGCTTTCCAAGGTAATATAACACTTTATCGGAAATGTGCTCGGGAGCCACCTTTAACTGACCGCTGATATGATACTCCACAAGCTCTCTAAAGAAGGTATCGTCCGCATCCGCCAGTAAATAGTCAAAACGTATACCGGAACGCACAAACACCTTCTTTACACCGGGCAGTTCACGAAGCTTTCGCAAAAGTGAAAGGTAATCTGAATGATCTGCCTTCATATTCTTACAAGGTGCCGGAAAGAGACACTGTTTGTTCTTGCAGACACCGTGTGTCATCTGCTTTTCGCAGGAAGGATGTCTGAAATTAGCTGTTGGCCCTCCAACATCATGAATGTATCCCTTAAAATCCGGATCTTTAGTCAAAAGCTTGGCCTCTTCCACAATTGATTCATGGCTGCGCACCTGAATGGTTCTTCCCTGATGGAAGGTTAAGGCGCAAAAACTGCATCCTCCGAAGCATCCTCTGTTACTGATTAGTGAAAACTTAATTTCAGAAATGGCAGGTACGCCGCCTTTTTCTTCATAAGAAGGATGATAAGTACGCATATAGGGAAGCGCATACACATCGTCCATCTCCTGTGTGGAGAGTGGAGGTTGGGGAGGATTTTGCACAACAAAAATACCATTTGGATAAGGCTCAATCAGCGGCTTTCCGGTACAAAAATCCGTATTGTCATACTGAGTCTTAAAACTTCTGGCATAAAGGGATTTATCTTCCTTCATTTCCTCATAGGAAGGCAGAATAATTCCCTCATAAATACCATCTGTGTCCTTGGTCTTATAAACCGTTCCGGGTATAAAAGAAATATCTTTTACGGCGATACCGCTATTTAATGCATCCGCAATCTCTACAATGGACTTTTCACCCATTCCGTAAGAAATCAGATCAGCCTGACTATCCAATAAAATGGAACGTTTAAAGCTGTCAGACCAATAATCATAATGTGCCATTCTTCGAAGACTTGCCTCAATACCGCCGATAATAATCGGTACATCACGATAGGCTTTACGAATAAGGTTGCCATATACTACTGTTGCATGGTCAGGGCGTTTGCCCATTTCACCGCCGGGTGTATAGGCATCCATGGCACGTCTTTTCTTGGAAACAGAATAATGATTTACACAGCTGTCCATATTTCCGGAGGATACCAAAAATCCAAGTCTCGGTTTTCCAAGTACAGTAACACTCTTATCATCCTTCCAATCCGGCTGTGAAATAATACCTACCTGATATCCATGCTTTTCCAGAACACGGCTGATAATGGCAGGTCCGAAGGAGGGATGGTCCACATAGGCATCACCGATAACGTATACAAAATCCAGTTGCTCTATGCCACGCTCCATCATATCTGCTTTTGATATGGGTAAAAATCCGTTATACAATATAAAACCTCTTTTCTATCCTATGCAAACAAATCATAGTAATCGTCAATATAATAATCAGCTAATTCCTTCTTTGCATCTCTTGCATGAGCGGAATATAGATCTTCCACTGCACATACTCGCATTCCTGCACGTTTACCGGCCATTATACCGGGTACTATATCCTCAAAAACGAGACAATTTTCAGGAGCCGTCTCAAGGCACTCAGAAACCCTCAAATAAATATCGGGAGCAGGCTTTCCGTGAAGTACATCACACCCTGTCATAATACAGGAGAAATAATCATGCAGATTGTGAACCGTTGCAATATTCTCCACAAGCTCCCTGGAATTGCTGGTGGCAATACCAAGCTTAATGCCGCGTTTTTTACACTCTGCAAGAAATTGTGGAATACCGGGCTTTAGCGGCACCTCATTCATATATTTGTCCCATGCCATTTTATTCCAGTCATCCTTCATCTTTTCGATGGAATCCGGGATGTCAAAATGCTCCTTAAAATATAGAGCGGTCTCATGGAAGCTCATTCCTTCAATCTTGGATTGTAAATCCTCCGGAAGCTGAATTCCAAATCTTCCAAGATATTCAATATCAATTTCTCTCCACATCCACATGGAATCCACAAGGGAGCCATCTAAATCAAATATCACTGCTTTAATATCCGTCAGCATGCAATTCTCCTATCTCTTCTAATGTTAATTCTCTGTATTCGCCGGGTTTTAAGTTTTCATCCAAGGTAAGGGCACCAAATGAAACTCTTTTCAACGCAACTACTTCATTGGAAACTGCCTGAAGCATACGTTTTACCTGATGGAATTTACCCTCATGTATAGTTAATAAGATTTCCTTTTCAGAGACCACCTTAACCTTTGCAGGCAATGTCAGCTTATCCTCACCGATATCAACACCCTTTTCTAAGGCCTGTATATCATCACTCTTCAAAGCATGAGCGATTCCTACCAGATAAGTCTTGTCCACATGCTTTTTGGGAGATAGCATGTTGTGGGCAAGCTCACCGTCATTGGTGATAAGCAATAGCCCCTCCGTATCCTTGTCTAAACGCCCTACCGGGAACAAATCCTTTTTTCTGTCGCTTTCAATCAAATCAAGCACTGTCTTACAGGTATTGTCCTGTGTGGCAGAAACAACACCATTGGGCTTATTCAGCATATAATATACAAACGGTTGATATTTCAGCGCTTTTCCTTTGAATGTAACGGTATCTGATGTCTCGTCTACCTTTTCTTCCGGCTTTTTAACTACACTTCCGTTTACCGTCACAAGTCCCTGCTTTAAGTAGGCTTTCACCTGACTTCTGGTACCGATATTCAGTTCACATAAAAATTTATCCAATCGCATGAATCGTTTCTTTCCTTCATATAGTAGTGATAAGTTCTTAACCCGGCAGGTATACTTTGAAGGGCAAAAAAATAATTTACACCATCTTTTTTATATTCTTAACCTATTGTATTTTGACTAACTCGCAGCTTAGTCTTTATTACGCATTGAGTGGTCTTCAGCTATGGTACAGTAAAATGATACCTTCCCTTTTACCCTTCATGATTATTTCAGGACTTATGATTCGTCTTCATCTGACAGAAGGTTTTTCTTCCCTTATTTATCCTATCATAAATCCTCTGTTTAAAGTGTCAAAAAATGCCTGCTATGTCATTATGCTTGGATTCCTCTGCGGCTTTCCCATGGGGGCCAGAATTATTGCAGATCTTTATCTGCGCGGGATGTTAAGCAGACGTGAAGCTGAATTTTTGTTATCCTTTTGCAATAATATCGGTCCTGTATACTTTATGAGCTTTGTACTGCCGCTTTTGCGCAGGGAATTATTTTTGCCCTATGTCTTGGGAATGTATGGCTTGCCATTCTTATATGGTTTCATTCTCAGAAAAACGCTCTATCGCGATATCAGTACCATAAACCACCGATACACAACTGAAAATATGCTGGTGGCATGCAGCAGTCATCAAAAAGAAAGCCTTTTATATGAAACTGATGATGCCATTACCTCATCCATTCACAGTATATTGAGTCTTGGCGGATATATGGTGTTGTTTAATCTTCTGAATCTGATACCGCACGTCCTGACCGGCAGACCCTCCGTATTGCTGGCACCGTTATTTGAAATCAGTGGCGGATTAAATATCCTATCACATCGTCTGCCTCTTTATACTCTGCTTATATTGCCGTTTGGCGGTTTATCCTGTATTGCACAAACCTACAGCTGTATCCGTGATACCGATTTGTCAATCGCCAAATACACCGTGCATAAGCTTATACTGACTTCCTTAACAGCTGCATATTACCTTCTTTGGTCAAATTTATTACCGGAATCCTTCCTGCGCTGACGTCTTTTCTTACGACGCTTTGCATTTGAAATAAAAGCTGATAACAGTACAATCAAGAATACAAATAAAACTATAACCAAACTGATTTTTAAAAATAGGAAAAACTTATTTTCAGCGATTTCCTCTTTTGCTTCATCACTAACAGCAGGCATAAAGCCGGTGGTGCCCGGTAGCCTATTTTCTTCCTTTTTGTCAGTCGTAATTGTAGTTTCCGTTATGGGCTTCCTTTCATACTGTTCACCATATCGGAAGATGTGCCAAATCGGAAGCTTCTCGCTTGCGGTAACTGCATCAAACAGGTTGTAAGCACGGACAATAATATTAGGCTGCATACCCGAAGGAATCTGAAGTTCAAACTCAAAGGTATCCTGATATGTTCCGGTTAAAGCATCACTTTGTGGCCATGGTTGCAGCTTTGAAAAGGTATGTCCGTTGTCGATACTATAATCAAAATAAATAAGTGGAGAATCATAATCAGCTGCGGATATCTCAAGTGTAATCAATCCGGTATCCTCTTCTTTTTCCAGAAGCGTTACCATACAAACATCCGGAGCAGATTCATCCTTCATCGTGCTGTGGACTCTATTCCCTTCCTGTACTTCCTGAAGAGCCATAGCATCATCACTGTAATCCACTTCCAAAACAGTACTCTTCAATCCAAAATATTTAGCAACAGCCAATGCATCTGCTTTTCCAAATGCAATCAAATCTTCTTCGCTGTCACAAAAATGATAATCACGTTCTTCATCCACATGACAATGCTCAATGATTACGGCCGGTATATTCAGTTCAGCACTTTCCCTGATGATTCCATAATAATCTTCGGTACCTTTAGAATTTAACTTGGTCTTTACGCCTCTGATAAACAATCCCATTTCCTGCATATGTTGCATATGAAGATAACCAAACTGATAACCATACGCATTATAAGGCGGAAATGCCGGAATCCATACTTCTGTGCCAAATAAATCATGGTCAACGGAAGCATTGTAATGGATACTAAATAAGAAATCGGCCTCCTTGTCAGCAGCAAATTCAGCCCTTTCCCTTAATGACATATCAATATCATCCGTATGAGTAAGATAGACTTCAATTCCCTCGTATTTTAGCAGTTCCTCATACATGGCAAGAGCAGTAGTCATATTCATGGCCTTTTCCAGTACTCCGTTTTCAATAGTACCGTTGTTCTCACCACCATGTCCCGGATCAATCACAATAACTGTTTTATCGCCGGTCTCCTGTACTCGTGGAGCTGCTTCCACAGTTGTTTTGTATAAAAGCATGCTCATAAATGATATTATCAGCAATATCCTTATGGAATAAAAACCAGCTTTCTTTTGAAAACTGGTTTTTTTGTTTCTACTATGAAATAACATCAAGCTTTTCTCCGTCTTCTGTTTCATCGGTTAAATCAGTAGTGTCCAATTCTTCCTCAGCGGGATGAAGCTCGCTGCGATTCGATTGAATAATCTCCTTGTACTGATTTAGGGATCCAATCAGACTGTCATAATTCTTAACAGCTGACTGTGTGGACGCAACAATAATATTCTCCATATGAGCCAGCATATCATCCATATACTGCATAGCAGCCATTCTCACACTGTTTGCTTCTATCGTGGCATTGTCAAGAATATCTTGAGCCTGTCTGGTAGCCATGGTAACCACTTCATTCGCCTGAGCATATGCCTGTTGCATTATTTCATGCTCATTGATAAGCTGATGGGTATGGATGGTTGCCTCATTAATCAAAGCCTCCGCCTTAGAGCGTGCATCCTCTAAAATAGCTTCCTTATTGCTGATAATCTTCTGATATCTCTTAATTTCATCAGGAGTTTTCATGCGAAGCTCTCTGAGAAGCTCATCGATTTCGTCCTTATTTACAATAATCTCAGTCTGAGACATAAATTTGGGCTTACAGCCTTCAATATATTCTTCAATTTCGTCGATTAACTGTTCAATTCTGCTACTCATAGAAATCTCCTTATTTATCGTTTTGCATTAAACTTTTCATATATTTTTTGTGCCACAAAATCAGGTACACATTGGCTGATATCGCCGCCAAAGCTTGCAATTTCCTTAACACTTGAGGAACTGAGGTATGCATACTCTAAACTGGTAGTCAAAAACACCGTATCAAGCTCTCCCTTGGAAAGCAGTCTGTTTACCTGTGCCAGCTGCAACTCATACTCAAAATCGGTAATTGCACGTAAGCCTCTGACAGCAATATGCAAGTCCTTTTCCGCCGCATAATTAATCAGCAGACCGCTGAAGCTGTCAACCTCAACATTGGGAAGCTCCTTAGTTGCCTCTTTTAATATATTAACACGTTCCTCAACAGAAAACAACGGTGTCTTTTCTTTATTGTTCAACACACTTACAATTAATACATCAAATATTTCAGATGCTCTTTTGATAATGTCCAAATGTCCCAAGGTCATCGGGTCAAAACTCCCCGGATATATTGCTCTTTTCATAAGTCACTCCATCCGTGCATTTCCTGCACTTTTCCTTTTCTTTATTCGCTTTGTGCATCCTTATAGATAAACATGTGCTTATTGTTTTTGTACTTCTTTTCTTTGTAAAGTCGATAACCATACTCTTCAAGATATGAAAAATCTGTTTTTAAATCAGCTTCAACAATTATCAGCGTATCTTCTGTCACATATTTCATATTTCTAAGCAGATTTAGAATTCGTTTCTCATGCTCCTGATTGTAGGGAGGATCCATGAAAATCACATCAATCTCTTTCTCATAAATACTGTTTAAGGCCGCCAAAGCATCCTGCTTTAATACTATAGCACGGTCTGCGAATTTCGTAAATGTAAGATTTTGCTCAATACAGGAAATTGCTTTCGGTGCATTTTCAATAAAGTAAGCCTTACGGGCTCCTCTGCTTAATGCTTCTATACCGATTCCGCCACTCCCGGCAAACATATCCACAAAAACACAATCCGGAATATAATTCTGTAACATGTTAAAGAGGGTTTCCTTGATTCTGTCTGAGGTTGGACGGGTGTCCAATCCTTCAGGCGTTTTTAAAGGTAGGCTCCTTGCTGTACCTGCAATGACTCTCATCTGATAATCCCTTCTTTCCTTCCCTTAAACGCGCACTTTGGTTCCCTTCGTATCACGCTTTCCGGGCTTCAAATTATTTAATACCATTTTCTTATTTTTATATTCTATGGTAGTTTCAACAGCGTTTCTGGTATAGTATACCTGTTCTATCAAATCTTTATCACCAAGTTTCATACCGCGCACACCGACTGCGCCCTTTTTCTTTTCCGGAATCTCTTCGATGGGGAAGCGGAGGAAATATCCGTCCTTTGTCTGCAAGACAATATTTCTTTGTTCTCGGAGTGCAACTACACTTACGACTTCATCACCATCATTCAACTTGGTTGCTGCGACCGTTCTTTTAGCCACATCAAACTCACCGCCATCCACAATTTTCATCATGGACTGTGCTGTTACAAAGAGTACCTGACAAAGATTCAGTTCTTTTTGTGAAGTAATATAAACAATCTGCTCCTTTTCAGAGCTGAAATTACTAACATTATCAATAGGTACACCCTTATCACGGAATTTGCCAAAGGGCAAATCCATTACCTTTATGGTGTGAAGCTGACCCGTATTGGTAAAAAGACATATTCTGCCGGTGTTCTTACAGGTAAACACATACTTATTCTCTGCATCTGCAGCCTCTTTGTTGCGTTCGTAGGTTGCCATATCAATGGTTTTCGCATAACCGAAGCGGTCCATGAGGAATATGATTTCCATTTCCTCAATCTCTTTTTCCTTGTAAACTGCTTCCTGACCGTTTTCAATTACGGTTTTACGCGCCTTTGCATATTCCTTTTTAAAGCCATCCAATTCGCTGCTGATAACCATTGCCATAGCATCACGTTTTTCTAAGATTTCTTCGTAACGGTAAATATTCGCCATGGTATCTTCGTGCTCATTAATCAAGGCTTCTATTTCCAGCCCGATTAACTTGTACAGACGCATTTCAAGAATCGCATTTGCCTGCTTTTCCGTGAAACACAGCTGGGTAGCCATAATCTTGGACTCCTTAGTGCGGAATTTAATGCCGTCTATTTTGCCTTCCACAAGACAAGCCTTAGCCATAGCTCTGTCCTTGGAACCGCGTAAAATCTCGATAATCAGGTCGATGACATTACAAGCCTTGATAAGACCCTCCTGAATTTCCTTGCGTTCCAGCTCTTTTGCAAGCATATTGGTATATTTGCGGGTGGCAATCTCAAACTGGAAGTCAACGCTTGCCTTGATAATCTGGCGAAGACTCATGGTTTCAGGTCTTCCGTTATAAATTGCAAGCATATTGACACCAAAGGTGTCCTCCAGACGGGTCTTTTTGTAAAGCATATTTACAAAATTCTCAGGGTCGGCATCCTTTCTAAGTTCAATAACAATACGGATTCCTTCTTTGGAGGACTGGTTGGAAATATCTACAATGTCCTGAGTTTTTTTGGTCTCGGAAAGGGCTGCCACATCCATTAAAAACTTAGAGATATTGGCACCAATCATGGTGTATGGAATCTCAGTAATTACTACGTTAGTCTTACCACCCTTCGCCTTTTCAAACTCCACTTTACCACGAAGTTTAATTTTACCCATACCGGTTTCATAGATTTCCGCAAGCTCATCCTTATTGATAACAATGCCGCCTGTAGGAAAATCAGGACCCTTTATATATCTCATCAGCTCTGCTGTGGTAATATTCTCATTTTGCAGGTATGCTTTTGTGGCATCAATTACCTCTCCCAAATTGTGAGGTGGAATACTGGTAGCCATACCTACTGCGATACCCTCTGAACCGTTTACAAGCAGATTGGAAATCTTTACAGGTAATACGGACGGTTCTTTTTCGGTTTCATCGAAGTTTGGCACAAAATCTACAACATCCTTGTCCAAATCGGACAAGAAGGCTTCCTGGGTAATCTTCTGAAGTCTTGCCTCAGTGTAACGCATGGCAGCCGCGCCGTCACCCTCAATATTACCGAAGTTACCGTGACCGTCAATGAGAGGAAGTCCCTTTTTGAAATCCTGACTCATCACTACCAATGCATCATAAATGGAGCTGTCACCGTGGGGATGATATTTACCCATGGTATCTCCTACAATACGTGCACTCTTACGGTAGGGTCTGTCATAGCGGATACCAAGCTCATGCATATCATAAAGGGTTCTGCGCTGAACAGGCTTAAGTCCGTCTCTGGCATCCGGTAATGCTCTCGCAATAATTACACTCATGGCGTAATCTATAAAGGATTTCTGCATTTCCTCCGAATATTCGGTTCTGATTATTCTACTTTCATCCATTGTTTTTATTGTCCT
Organism: Lachnospiraceae bacterium; assembly: GCA_015056975.1. GTDB lineage: Bacteria > Bacillota > Clostridia > Lachnospirales > Lachnospiraceae > Acetatifactor. The sequence continues at coordinate 11,676 of SVFG01000028.1, forward strand.
GCCTTATTTATTTTATGTAATCTTATATATCAAGTGCCGCATCGGTTGCATGCTCATAGATAAAGGCTCTTCTGGGCGGTACTTCTGTTCCCATCAAAAGCTCTGTCATCTCTGAAGCCATTCTGGCGTCCTCTATTTCTACTTTCTTTAAAAGTCTGGTATCAGGGTCTAGTGTTGTCTCCCACAATTGCTGTGCATCCATTTCACCAAGACCTTTGTATCTCTGTAATGTAAAAGGACCTTTGTGTGTCTTACGATATTTTTCAAGCGCTTTATCATCATATAGATACTGCTCCTCCCCCTTTGCCGGCATTGCCTTATAAAGAGGAGGCATTGCGATATAAATATGTCCTTCAAAAATAAGCTCCGGCATAAATCTGTAAAACAAGGTAAGCAAAAGATTGGAGATATGGGCACCGTCCACGTCCGCATCCGCCATGATAATAATTTTGTCATAACGAAGCTTTGTTATATCAAAATCGTTGCCGTATCCTTCGGAAAATCCACAGCCGAAGGCATTAATCATAGTCTTAATTTCTGCATTTGCCAGTACTTTATCAATACTTGCCTTCTCAACGTTTAAGATTTTACCTCTGATGGGCAAAATCGCCTGATACATCCGGTTTCTGGCAGTCTTGGCGCTTCCGCCCGCACTGTCTCCCTCTACGATAAAGATTTCACACTTTGAGGGGTCTTTAGATTCACAATTCGCAAGCTTACCGTTGGAATCAAAGGAAAACTTCTGCTTGGTAAGCATGTTTGTCTTTGCCTTTTCCTCTGATTTACGAATCTTAGCCGCCTTTTCAGCGCAGGCTATTACATTTTTTAGAGTCTCCAGATTACGGTCAAAGAACCGTACAATCTCATCGCCGGTTACCTTGGAAACCACCTTTGCAGCATCCTGGTTGTCAAGCTTTGTCTTAGTCTGTCCCTCAAATCTTGGATCCGGATGTTTGATGGATACAACTGCTGTCATACCGTTACGGACATCGGCACCGGTAAAGTTTACATCCTTCTCCTTTAAAATATTTAACTCTCTTGCATAGGTGTTAATCACGTTTGTGAACATGGTTTTAAAGCCGGTAAGATGTGTACCGCCTTCAGAGTTATAAATATTATTACAAAAACCAAGTACGTTTTCATGGAATTCATTGATATATTGGAAAGCAACCTCAACCGTGATTCCTTCGCTCTCTCCGGTAAAATAAATCACATCATGAATCGCTTCATTGGATTTATTCATATCCTTTACAAATCCAATGATACCTTCCGGCTCATGAAACGTAATAAGTTCCGCTTCTTCCTTCCTTTTGTCTTCAAATACAATGGTTAAATTAGGATTCAGATATGCAGTCTCATGAAGTCTGCTTTTTACTTCATCTTCCTTAAAACGGGTTTTATCAAAAATTGTGTCATCCGGCAAAAAATTAATGGTGGTACCGGTTTCCTTCGTCTTACCTACAACGGGTAGCAAACCGTCAATCAGCTCTATAACAGGATTACCACGCTCATATTTATCTTCATAGATGGAACCGCCGCTTTTGACTCTGACAGTCAACCTTGTAGAAAGAGCATTTACTACCGAGGAACCAACACCATGAAGACCACCGCTTGTCTTATAGGCTGAATTGTCAAATTTACCTCCGGCATGAAGTGTTGTAAATACCAGTCGTTCCGCACTGATACCCTTTTCATGCATACCGACAGGAATACCTCTTCCGTTATCGGAAACAGTTGCAGAACCGTCCGCTTCCAATGTTACCGTTATGGTATCACAATAGCCTGCCAAATGCTCGTCCACGGAGTTATCAACGATTTCATAAATCAGATGATTTAAGCCCTTTGTGGAAACACTGCCGATATACATTCCCGGTCTTTTTCGAACAGCCTCTAAACCTTCGAGCACTGTGATACTGGAGGCATCATAATTATTTGACTTTGCCATTTTGAGAAAACTCCTTTAACCATAAATATCTAATATATATTATACCATACATTTTGTGGAAAAGAAAAGGGGAAATACTAAATATGCGAAAAATATGTATATAGAAAGCACCACAGCAATTTACTGTGGTGCTTTCTTAGAGCAGAAAAATAATTAAAGTAAAGGATGGTTAATTAATCTTTTTACAACATGCTATCGCCAGAGAACCCGGACCGATATGACATGCAACACTCAATGACAACGGAGCGATAAATATGTCATATCCCGGGAACACTTCCGCCAACTCATCTCGCAAAGCAAGCGCCGCTTCATCATTGTGAGTATGTGCTATTTGAAGCCAGATTCCCTTTTCCTCCGTAATACCGCCAAAGCGGTTAATAATATCATTCTTTATCGCATTAATCATTACAGACTTACCCTGATTAACCGTGCGGGCTTTCGCAAAAGCATCCAATTTTTCGCCCTGTATCTGCAAAACAGGCTTTAATTTCAGCATGGTACCGATTGCAGCAGCTGCAGGAGTGATTCTGCCTCCTTTTTTGAGATAATGCAAGGTATCAAGCATGATATAGATACTGCTGTTAAACTTGTCTGCTTCCAGAAATTCTTTGATTTCCTTTGCATTCATACCCCTATCCGCCAAAGTAAGAGCATCAAGGGCAGACTGCCGCTGTGTTACTGAAATGCGCTGATTATTTACAACCTGCACCTTTCCGTCATAATCCTCAGCAAGCATCATTGCAGTCTGGCAGGAGCCTGAAAGGCCACTGCTCATTGGTATATGAACAATCTCATCATAGTCCTTTAAAAGTTCATTCCAAAGACTCATCACGTCATCCGGAGAAGGCTGACTGGTGCTTACATTCGCACCACTTTGAAGTTTTATATAGAATTCTTCCTGCGTAAGATTAATATCCTCTAAAAAAGTCTGTTCATCAATGATAAAGGGCATCGGTAGCACGTAAACGCCTAGTTCCTTCGCCTGAGCCTGTGTAATGCCGCTGTTACTGTCGGTAACTACTGCTATCTTTGTCATCTTATCTCCTAAACCTTTCTATTTTTATCTTGTTTGTCTACTATTTTACTGTCAGATGGTTCTAAAGTCAATAGCGTTCCTATCCATCTCCATAAAATGCCTTTTTAAAGGTTGGTTTTCCGATAACAATAATTGCCTGTCTCTTTCCAGCAAATTATCAACTGCATCATTAGCATCCTTTAAAATACCAGCATCTGCGTAAATATCACCGATTTCAAAGGCAAATTCCCCGCTTTGTCTTACGCCGAACAGTTCACCCGGACCTCGAAGCTTTAAATCTTCCGATGCAATATAGAAACCATCATTTGATTTATTCAAAATAGTAAGCCGTTCCATGGTTTCTTTCTTTTCATTGGTACTGACAAAAATACAATAGCTTTGATGTTCACCGCGACCTACTCTTCCTCTAAGCTGATGAAGCTGTGCAAGACCAAAGCGTTCTGCATTTTCAACCATCATCACAGTTGCATTTGGCACATTAATCCCGACTTCAATAACCGTTGTGGAAACCAAAACATCAATATTCCCTGTCGAAAATTCTTCCATAATCCTGTTTTTATCTGAAGGGCGCATTTTCCCATGAAGATAGGAAACTCTAACTTGTTCCGGCAATGCCGCCTGAAGCTTGCCGGTGTATTCTATGACGTTCTCAGCATCCTCAAGCTCGCCTTCTTCCACCATGGGACAAATGACATATGCCTGTCTGCCCTGCGATACCTCTTTTGCAATAAACTCATATGCCTTCGGACGGAATGCTGTATTCACTACACAATTCTTTATAGGCAATCGGTCTGCCGGCAACTCATCAATGACAGAGATATTCAAATCACCATACAAAATAATAGCAAGTGTTCTGGGAATGGGTGTTGCACTCATTACCAAGACATGAGGATTCCTTCCTTTCTTAACCAGGTTTTCACGTTGCATTACACCGAAGCGGTGTTGCTCGTCCGTTACCACAAGCGCCAAATCCTTGTAATTTACCTTATCCTGAATCAATGCATGTGTACCTATCACTAAGTTAACATCTCCGGAAGCTATCATGTCATATGCTTCCTTTTTTTCCTTAGCCGACATGGAGCCCACTAAAAGCACCGGTTTGAATGCAACACCATATTGCTCAATATATGCTTTCACACTTTCAAAATGCTGCTTTGCCAACACTTCTGTGGGTGCCATCAATGCGCCCTGATGACCGTTTGCCACACACATAAGCAGTGCAAGAAGTGCAACGATCGTCTTACCACTACCAACATCCCCCTGAATCAGACGGTTCATGCAATAAGGGCTGGCTAAATCGTTGCGGATTTCCTGCCATACATGTTTTTGTCCCTTGGTTAAGGTAAAAGGCAACTGTTCCAAAAATCGTACCGTATCAGCTGTCTCAAACATTTGAAATTCATTTTCAAGCCTTGCACTCAGCTCTTTGTTCTTACGAAGCATCAAAAGAAACGCAAAGAACTCATCAAAAACAATACGCTTCCTCGCTCTTTGCAAATCCTCATTATCCATCGGAAAATGAATGGAGCACAAGGCTTCTTTCCCTGATACAAGCTGATACTCCTCAATTATTTGTGAAGGGTAATACTCCTGTTCAAAGGTATAGAAAGTCAGAGCCTGTTTTACTGCTTTTTGAATGGATTGATTTGACAAACCTTTGGTTAAAGAATATCTTGGTTGCAGCATATTTGCCTGCTTGTGATAATCATCAAAGGAATACATCTTCGGCTGCTCCATTATTTTGGCGGCACCTCTTGTCTGCACCATTCCACGAAAAACATAATACCCACCTGGCTTTAATACCTTTTTTAAATAGGGCATATTAAAAAAGGTTAGCTGCATTCCACCTGTGGAATCCTTTATCAAAACATTCATTATTGTAAGGTTACGTATTTTTTTCAGATTCGGTATACCGGTTACGGAAGCATAAATTGCACAGACTTCTCCCGGCTTTGCATCTTTTATATTCACAGGTTCTTCAAAGGTTTCATACTCTCTGGGAAAATGGTATAACAAATCTTTCACATAAGTAATGTTCAGCTTGTGAAAATATCCTGTCGTTTTTTCTCCTATACCTTTTAAATCCGTAATTGGTGTATTATGAATCATAATAACCTCCCATTAGTAAAAGAAGGAGACAAAACGCCTCCTTCTAAAAACTCTTATTCAATAGAAATCACATAATAATAAATTGGCTGTCCGCCGTACTGAAGCTCAATATCACAGTCGGGATAGGTTGCTTCCAAGCCTGCCTGAAGCGCTTCAGCATCATCAGCACTGACATCACTTCCGTAATAAATACTGATTAATTCGGTATTATCATCAACCATTGCATCAACCATCTGCTCTGTAACGGTTATCACATCCGTACCAACAGAAAGAATTCCGGCATCACCAATTCCCATGAAATCGTCCTTCTTGATTTCCTTGTCGTCAATCATGGTATCACGAACAGCATAAGTTACCTGACCGGTTTTTACGTTACCGATTTCAGAAATCATAGCAGCCTCATTGTCATCAATTGACATCTCCGGCACATAATTAATGACTGCTGTTATACCCTGAGGGATAGTTTTCGTCGGAATCACCAAAAGATTCTTATCGGTCATCAGCTCAGCTGCCTGATTTGCAGCTAAAATAATATTTTTGTTATTGGGAAGGATAAATATGGTCTCCGCATTTACTTTGTCAACCGCATCTAAAATGTCTGCGGTACTTGGATTCATGGTCTGACCGCCTTCAATGATATAATCTACACCAAGACTTGTAAAGATTTCATTAATGCCTTCACCAACAGAAACTGCAATGAATCCTACAGGCTTCTTGGGCTCTTCTGCAGCAGGAGCCTCCGGTGCTTTATTAGCAGCCGCTTCCTTTTCAGACATTTTAAAAAGCTTCTCCTGATGCTCAAGACGCATGTTATCAATCTTCATATTGGAAAGTGCACCATACTTCAATGCTCTCTGGATTGCAAGTCCGGGGTCATTGGTATGTACATGCACCTTTACCACATCATCGTCGGCAACACATACAATAGAATCACCGATGGATTCAAGATACTCTTTAAAATCCATCTCCATCTTGATATTGAATGTCTTATTTAATAAAATAATAAACTCTGTACAATAGCCAAACTTAATATCAGCTTCTGCCTGTGCCTCCAAGGAAGGACTCATAGGAACCGTACTGCCTGCAGGCTTTGATGCTGCTACTGCGCTAAAATCAATTTCTTTGCCGAGGAATGCATCAAATGCACCCTTTAACACTTCCACGAGACCCTGTCCTCCGGAATCTACAACACCTGCCTGCTTTAACACAGGAAGCATCTCAGGTGTCTGGCTGAGTACATATTCAGCATGTGCTATCACCTGTGAGATAAACTCTTCCATATCAGCAAGTTCATTGTCTGCAAGCTCTCTTGCCTTCTCCGCAGCACCCTTTGCGACAGTTAAGATGGTACCCTCCTTGGGCTTCATAACTGCCTTATAGGCTGTTTCCACAGCCTTTTCGCATGCTTCTGCAAGAAGCGCAACATCTAAAGAATCATGTTCCTTTACTACCTTTGTAAAGCCTCTAAACAACTGTGACAGAATAACACCGGAGTTACCTCTTGCACCTCTGAGGGAACCGCTGGATATTGCCTTGCAGATGGATTCCATATCAGAATCACCCAACGCAGAAACCTCGCGGGCAGCAGACATAATAGTCATGGTCATATTGGTACCGGTATCGCCGTCAGGAACAGGGAATACATTAAGTTCATTTATCCATTCCTTCTTGGCTTCCAAATTTTGAGCACCGGCTAAGAACATCTTTGCAAGCATCTTAGCATCGATATATTGAATATTCACAATAAATCCTCCTTAATCAATCACTCTAACGCCATCAACGTAAATGTTGATTTTTTCAATATTAATACCGGTGAACTCCTCCACCTTGTACTTTACATTGCTGATAAGATTGTCAGCAACCGCACTAATGCTTACACCATACGCTACAATGACATGAAAATCAAGAGTCAATTTATTATTTTTCACAGAAACATTAATACCTCTTGTCATACTGTCCATCTTAAGAAGTCTTACCAGACCGTCCTTAACATTGATTCCCGCCATGCCGACAATACCGAAGCATTCAACAGCCACACTTCCGGCATATTGAGCAATAACCTCATTATTTATAACTATGTTGCCCATGTGAGTATTCATAGAAGAACCTTTCATATTCATACCAAACCTTTCTGCGACTTAGATAAGGCATTTGAAATTTTCCTTAAAATAAGCCACTATATTTTACTCGATATTCTATATAATAACAGTTTTTCTTCAAAAAGGAAACATGAAAATGAAAAAAATAGTAAAAAAGAAATTTTTCCCTTGCTTTTATTTTTGTTTTCTGTTAATATATCAATGTTGTGAGTTTATAACATATGAAAATTGTAAACCAAATAATTAAGCGTAATATAACGCAGAGGTTGAGGAGGTGTCAAAATGGCTAAATGTGATGTTTGTGGAAAAGGCGTTCATTTTGGTAATAACGTAAGCCATTCTAATAGAAAGACCAACGCTATTTGGAATTCTAACGTAAAGAACGTTAAGTGTAAGGTTAATGGTGCTGCAAAGAGATTACATGTTTGCACCAGCTGCTTGAAATCCGGTAAAGTAGAAAGAGCATAAGTAATTAAAACGAGCGGGATGATCCTGCTCGTTTTTTATTACCACTCTTCCTTCTTTCTTCTTAAGAATTCTTTGTTAATCATCTGTGCCAGCTCCTCGTCTCCAAAGAGGTTGTCCGGATGATAAATTTTAACCAGGTCTCTATAGCGTTTCCTTAAAGCAAGCGGATTATTTACACTGCGGAACAATACCTCCACAATATCTCCACTCTCAATCACGCACTCTCTCCTAACCTTCTCTTCATGTACATAATTTTGTTTCTGGCGTTCGAATGTTTTCCTGTCCTCTTCCAGCTGTTGAAAACCGGCCTGAAGAATCGCCATCTTCTTGTCAAAAAAGAGATTCTCCTCCTTCAAACGTTTCCTCTCCAAAACAGTACGCCTGTTCAGCGTGTCCATTTCATCCCGGAATTTGACCCTTTCCTTCAAAAATTTATCCTGCGCCTGTTCCAAATCCTTTCTCTCATTTTCAATGCGCATATTTTCCTGAAAGAGCCACCGTTTTACTTTTTTCAGTTCATCAATGCTTTCCGTACGAAGTATCTCTTCCCAATCAATCATAATTTATGAAAACCTCTCAGTCATCACAAAAGCAATTATATCCTATAAATACTAACAGAGCGATGATTAAAAGGCCGATGAGTCTGTTTCTTGTAATCAGCATGAGAAACATGCCGAGAGCAATAAATAATGCAATCAATCCGATGAGTTTTTTCATTCATCATACCGTCTATATATTATCTCACTCTATTATATGCAAATCAGGTTCCTATAGTCCGAAACTTATACTTCCTCTTCAGGAAATGCAATTTCAACTACTTCCGTGTCGGAAAGGTCTTCTGATTTGCCGTTATTTGATTTACTTGCAAATTTATCAATCAAATCAGGAATCATATCCAAAATTTTATTTGTTGTATTCTGGTTTTTGATATTGACAAGCTTGGTATTACCGTCCTTAATAACAAGCACTGCGCTGGGAGTCATCTTACCTCCCATGCCGCCCGCACCGGAGCCCGAGCCCTTTTGGGTATTATTACCCGCACCTGCTCCCACACCGAAGCTGACATCTACCAGGGGTAAAATAATAGTATCGCCAATCTGAGTCGCCTCGCCTACTACAGTCTTGGTAGACAATACCGTATCCATGCCCTTTAACAATGATTCCACAACACCCTGAAACTGATTTTCTTTATCTGCCATATTATTTTCCTTTCTGTTCATTCAGCGCTTCCATTGCCGCCTTATGTTTCTTAAATTTTGATAGTAATTCCTTTAACCGTTTATCCAGAATAATCATTATACCATTCTTTAATAAAGTAAATATTCTGAAGCGTCCCGATGCTTCAACTCTGCCCTCAATCACCTTGTTTTCAAAATCAGGTGTAAGGTTAATAACATTGGGCTTATGAATCTGTGTTGACAGTACACCATATACACCCAATACATAGCCGGTGGTATCCGGTTGTCCTGTTCCAAAGAGAATATCTGCTTTTATTCTTTTGGGCTTTAACTTCTTTAGGATATTTTGTAATCTCTGAAAAATATGCTTTATCAGAGCTTTGGTATCTTCATGAAACAACAAGTCTTTATAGAAGGTAATATTGTCCCAAATATATTTTATTTTATCACATATATTACAAATTGTGTACTTGATATTCTCATATTTCGCTAAAATCTTTTCTTTAATGCTCTTTTTAGCCTTTTCGGTATTATTACTTATAGCTTCTGCTGTTTCTTCTGCGTTATGTGTTTTACCTGCAGGGGCGCTTTCAGCTACAGAAACAGACTTTTCTTCGGTCCTTGTTTCATTTTGTATCCGGTCTTGCGCATCATTTTGCTTTTCTTTGGGAAATAGTGTAAAACAAAGTAATTTTATCTTCAGCTTACCGGGTTTGGGATATCGATATTTTGCTCTTAACAATCCAAACAGCCAGCTAATCTTAATATCTGCAATTAAGTCTTCACTGTTTTTGGAAGCAGCTATACGATATTTAACCGGGAAAAACAGTATGATCAAGAGAAGCAAAAGGAAAACTGCCAATAAAATCAGGAGTACAATACCGAAAATGCCTAGTATTTTTAAAATAACGGCTAACATAATAAATACTCCTTCAACGAACAATCATTTCTGCTCTTCATACACTCACTAACAATTTGTTGTACTAATACGACTGCTTCCTCATAATCTCCTGCCAATCCCACAATATACACGGGATGTTTTACATAATAATTCCAAGCAAGCTGCTTTGCTTCAAATATGTCCAGCTGATCAATGGGATTCGAAGCAATGGCTATGACATAAACCTTTGCAAATAAAGGTCTTTTTATTAACTTATTTTTTAGTTTATCCAATTTCTTTGGCTTGATGCTTTCCCCTATGTAAAGATTTGGATAAAAAGTAAGATTTCTTTCCATGCTCTTCCTCTCATAGACAACCTGTTACCTTCAAAGTATATCATAAAAAAAAGCTTTTGTAACCTACCAGAGTACAATTAAATATATAAAAATAGATTGACAATCATCTATAATAATTTATACTTATATTAGGGTTACTAAGGAGGTTAGGGGAATGAAATCTGTAGCTATTATGGCACTGCAACCGGGCATGGTTCTCGGAGAGGATGTTATACATCAGAATCGTGTTATTTTTCCTGCAAATACCACATTAGATGAGACAATCATATCTAAACTGAAACGATATTCCGTCATGTGTGTAACCATCATGGAAAATGTAGATTTTGCTACGACACATCATGAAAAGCTTCGTTACAACAATAAATTTTTACTGTTTGAACACCAATATAATATTGCAATGCAGAGCTATAAATTCTTTATGCAGAATTTTTTCAGTACAGGCGTTAAAATAGATGATGCTGCGCTCTTAAGTATTTATTCTGATTTAAAAGATAAAATTGATTCCGGCGCAGAATTATTGGATTATCTCTACAATATGATTCCCAACGAGGATGAAATGACTTATTCGCATTGTGTTACCTCTGCTCTTCTGGCCGGAACCATTGCAGATTGGCTCAGCATGAATGAAGAAGCTCGCAAAACAATGGTGTTATGCGGATTTTATTATGATATCGGCAAATTATTTTTACCGAACGAGTTATTATGGAAGCCAGGAAAGCTTACGGATGATGAAATTGCTACTATCCGCAAGCATCCTGAAATAGGCTATGATATGGTGAAGAATTTAAATATGAACCAGCATGTTAAGAATTCCGTCATTATGCATCACGAACGCCTTGATGGTACCGGATATCCATATCGGCTCAATGAGCTAACAATTGATAAATATGCAAGATATATGGCTATTATTGATGCTTATGTGGCCATGGCTTCTCCCAGATCATACAGAAGTGCATTTACTCCGCTTTCCATTCTTGCAGATTTTGAAAAACGCATGGATCAATTTGATACCGAGCTTTTGCTTCCGATTATGAAACGTATTGCCGATGCACAGATTGGTACCACTGTCACCTTAAATGATGATTCCAAATGGGAGGTTATGATAATCCATCCCACCAAATTCTCTAGGCCTCTTTTGCGCAATGACAAGAATGAAATCCTTGATTTGATGCAAAATCCTGAGTTATATATTAAATAAAAACCAATAAAAGGGCAGCCTCCTCTAATACTTGGAGCTGCCCCATAAATTTTTCTTCTTTAACTCTAAATATTCATTGTACGCTTTTTCTAAGATTTGCTTTTCATTTGCAAATTTTAGCAGATGATACGCCTCATGATACTTGTAATATCCGGAGTCTACAAAGAATTCTTCTTTTTGTGGTTTGCTGTAATAACTATCAGCCATCATCAAATACCAATGAACTTCTTTTTCAACAATACCATCCGGCACTGCAAAAGAATACTCACTTTTTCCAACATATTTGATTATGGTTGCTTTCGCGCCCGATTCTTCCAAAACCTCACGTAAAGCAGTATCTTTGTGTTCCTCTCCCTGCTCTACAGTTCCCTTTGGCAAAACCCAGCCTTCGTACTTATTCTTGTAATTCTTATACAAGAGTAAAATCTTTCCACGAAAAATTACCACACCACCACAGCTTGTTGCTTCAATCATTGCAATTCCTCCTTGTTGGTGTGTCACATATGACTAAATTCAGTATAATCTACTTTATTTCTCCATGCAACTATTATTTATCAAACCATACTCAAAATATACCTTCTCCTTATTCTACACCTCTTTTTTCATGTCCGGTTGTATATTCTTCATATGGAGGTTTTTGTGTATGTTCAGTGGAATTGTTATTATACAGCAACGTAAAATAAGATAAAATTTCCAAAACCTCTTTAGTATTTTCCAGCGTAAAATTCATTCGATAATTTAATCGCTCCTTTTTATTCATTACTACATTGTGTAATGACAATGGTACACTATTGTATATAATATTCATGCAGTGTGAACATACTGTCTTCACCGGAAAACGCTTATTATATCTGTCTGTAAGATGAATCGTCTTTTCCCCGCACCCCATTCCGGTTGTACGCGATATACAATTTGCAGTTATCATCATTGGAATACGACCATATACCACCTGTTCAAAAGGTAACTCTTTATGGCTTAAAAGATTTTGTTTTTCACTTCCTTTTAGTTCATACGGAAGGCAATAGCCATCAAAAATGTCATAAAAACAATCCACAGCATAATGATTCCACATATATAAACCTGCATCGCCGTATATTTCACCTTCATATTTTTGTTCTAGCAGGTAGCCCAATGCCTCTGGTGAAGGTACAAGGAACCCCTTCAATACTTGCGGATATTGATTGACCAATCGAAAAATTTCAGCTAAATATGACGCATCTCTCTCTCTAATAATATAAGGCATTTTCACGATATAGGAATGCTTCAATGGATGCTCTAAAACAAAGGATAATACTTTATCATCCATAAGCAAATCACCGTTTACATACAGCTTTTTAACGGATAACGCCTTATTATTCTCTAAAAAAGCAATCACTGCCTTTAACTGCTCCATAGTCTCGACAGAGATGGTAAACATGTTCTTTGCTGCATCATGTGATTTATGAATATACTCATAATACCCTTCACCATTATATACCGGCTTTTCAATTGTTCTATTCTGCTCAATTAATTCCCTTTCAAGGAGCAAAACAGCCTCTCGTCTCAATTCATTAATTGCTTTAAGCGGAATAAAAATATCTTCGTCAGCAATAATCCGGATATCATCTGATACAAAATTACTGTCACCAAGTTTATTTAACTGCTTATGGATATTTTCCTTTGTCACAGGTTGTTTTTGAGCTCTCTCAACTATCGGTCCGCATACTGATATTGAAACATTGTCAGACGATACTGTTAGCTGTGCAGGCTTATATAATTGAAATTGAGCCTGCATTTTAATCTTGCACTTCATACGCTGTTCCAAATACATTGACCTGATTTTTTCTATAAGTAATTCATCACTTTTGCCATATGACGGATTGTACAAGGAAACCATTTCGGACCCGTTATGTCGAAAATAATATCCGGTTTCGCGTTCACTTCTAATGTACAATGAAGTAAGCACCTTCATGTCTTCATCCGAAACCTTAACAGCATGACCGCATTTATAATAGGCATCAATATATTTTCGGTAAATAGCCGTTACTCCTGCGGTATATTCCGGTTTTTTCATGCGTCCTTCAATCTTAAAGGAATCAATCCCGGCTTCAATCAATTTATCAATATGTTCAATTGTACACATATCCTTTAAACTTAACGGATAACATTCCTTATGTCCTGTCTTTATACCATCAACGGAATAGGGAAGCCTGCATGGCTGCGCACATCTGCCTCTGTTACCACTTCTGCCGCCCAAAATGCTGCTAAACAGGCATTGTCCGGAATAACAATAGCACATGGCACCATGAATAAAGCACTCCAGCTCCATGCAGGTTTGTTCCTTTATTTTTTTGATTTCAGGCAGACTTAATTCTCTTGCGGGTACAATACGCTCTGCCCCCATCTTCTGTAATAAAGAAGCTCCATGAACACCGGTAATTGTCATCTGTGTGCTGACATGTAAAACAAGTCCGGGGAAACGCTCTTTTACAAACTGAAACACACCGATATCCTGAACAATTACTGCATCCAAACCCTCTTCGTAAAAGGGAACAAGATAATCATACAGTTCATCAAATTCTTTCTCCTTTATAAGTGTATTAACTGTAAGATATACTTTTCTGCCAAATAAATGCGCATATCTGATACATTCAACAATCTGCTCTGTTGTAAAATTCTCTGCATAGGCTCTGGCACCAAATTTCTCACCGGCTAAATATACTGCATCCGCACCGGCGTTCATTGCACCATAAAAGCCTTCTATGTTTCCTGCAGGAGCCAATAGCTCCACCCTCTTATTATTAGTCATGTCTCAATCCTCAAAATGTAAAAGCTGTCCGAAATGCGGACAGCTCTACTCTATTTATCTTTTAATTCTGTTTCTAAACGAACAATTTCTTTGGCCTTATCATTGCATTCCTTTTGAAGCTCTTTATACTTCTTTTCAGAATTTTCAAGCTTAATTTGTGCAGAAATCAATTCATGCTTCAAATCATATAGCTCTTTTTCTTTTGTCTGCAGCTCTTCTTCAATGACATCAATTTTTTTCTTGGCTTTGAAATAATCATCCGCTATATTTAGCTGAAGCAATACTGCCTGTGTATCCAAAGGCTGTCTGCGAAAGCTGTCAA
>SVFG01000158.1 GCA_015056975.1 Lachnospiraceae bacterium
TCAAAGAAACCAATGATAATTCCATTTTGATTGAAAACGAAGATGGAGAATATTGGGTATCTTTGAATGTAGAGAACAAAGATAGCATGACCAATTTTAGCGTCGGTGATGAAGTTGTTGTCTATTACGATGGCAATATTGCAGAGAGTTATCCTATGCAGATAAATACAGTCTATGCCATTACATTGAAAACTCCTGCCGACAGAACAGAGAATGATAACTCTTGAATTTACAAAGGAGTAGAGTTGTATGAAAAAAGCTGCATACATAATCGGAAGTATTGAAATAATTGTCGGCATTACTTTACTTTCTATGACATCAATCATTAAGCAAGTAATGCCCATCCTTGGACGAGTAGCTTATCAAGCTGCAGCAGCAGGTGGATATAGTGCTTCAAACTATGAAATATCTTTTCCGTTTGTAACTGTCGCTTCAATCGCTCTAATTGCTCTCGGTCTTTTTCAGATTTGCTATTTCGGCATTATCAGAAAAGACAAATAAACTTGAATTTGGCAAAGGAGTGTGATTGTATGAAGAAAGTTATATTTGGCGGATTATTATTTATTGGCGGTGCCATTATGTATTCCATTGGCACATTAGGTTTTGCCGATATGGATGTTCAAGCAAATTATATGCTGGCACCTCAGTATATTGGTATTGCCACAATGCTTGTTGGAGCAGCACTTGGCTTTTTCGGATTGAAAAAGGATTAAGCAAATTCCAATTGAACAAAATCGCTGCGCGATGGCCTGCCAAGGATGTCGCAAGCGATTTTTTCTTTTTTTAAAAAAGCAGTAGTAAATGAGTCCTAAATAAGGTATTGTTAAATCACCACAAAATAACAATTATATACGCAAAGGATCATCACAACTACTGCTATGAATAGAATAACACTTATCTGCTTTGTTTGCAAGCATTTTTATGATGCTCATGCCCCTCCATGAATGGTAGTTGATACTCAATCACTTACTTAATTCGCGGAGGATTTTTTATGTACGAAAAATATTTATTACAGCTTGAGGAAGCCGGAAAGATCCGTAACCTCAAAGAGCATACCATTACCTGTTATAAGAATTATGTTTCTTATTTCCTGAATTACATGGGCAAAGTACCTGAAACCCTTACCTGCCTGGATGTTAGGGAATTCCTTCTTGCCAAAAAGAGCGATGGCTTAAAGGCAACCACCCTGAATCTTTATAATTCTGCCATTCGTTTCTTTTACCGGAATGTACTTCATATACTCTGGGATGACACCACTGTCCCTCGTATGATGATTGAACATAAGCTTCCGGTTGTGCTTTCAGTGGAAGAAATCGATATGCTGCTTGATGCTACTGATGACCTGAAATATAAGGCCATGTTTGCAACCATGTACTCTTCCGGCATGCGTGTCTCGGAAGTGATCCATCTTCACTATGATGACATTTCCCGTACAAATATGCAGATTCATGTCCGGGATACCAAAAACCGCATGGATCGGTATACCATACTTTCAGAAAGAAACCTGGCACTGCTTACAGAATACTGGTTCTGTAAAGGCAGACCCAGAGGCATCCTCTTTCCCAACAAATTTACCGGCCGGTACCTTACTGTCAGCACCCTGGAGCAGGTCATGCGTCGTTCTGTTGCTGATGCCGGTCTCAGCGGCAGGATCACTCCCCATTGTCTCCGTCATAGTTTTGCTACCCATCTCATGGAACAAGGAGTAGAACAGAGAAACATTCAGGCTCTGCTGGGACATCGTGATCCTAAATCTACCGAAGTTTATCTTCATGTCAGCAATAAATCCCTCATGGGCATACGCAGTCCTTTTGACAGAAAGGCTGGTGGTTCACATGAGTGAAACGACTGTACAGGATATTTTTCTTCGCTTTTATCCGGCATACCTTGATAATTATTCCCCTTCATCGGTACAGTCAAAAGCCGCACATAACATCATGAACTGCAAGACAGGTGCATATGGCTCCAATGTCTGTATTTGCGAAGATTGCGGTGCCATCCAGACCCATTATAATTCCTGTCGGAATCGTTGCTGTCCCATGTGCCAGGCAGTACCAAAGGAAAAATGGATGGACGCACGCAGGGAAGATGTGCTTGATGCTCCTTATTTTCACCTGGTGTTTACAGTGCCTGATATCCTGAATCCGGTCATTTACTGTAATCAGGAGCTTCTCTATGATGCCCTGTATCATGCTGCTTCAGAAACGATCAGTGAACTGGCAGCTGACTCCAGACATCTTGGTGCAAAGGTCGGATATATCTGTATTTTACATACCTGGGGCTCTGAGATGAATTTCCATCCCCATATCCATACCATTCTCCTTGGCGGAGGACTGACACCTTCAAATGAATGGAAGGATAATGGTAATGATTTCTTCCTTCCCATCCACGTTATTTCTAAGGTGTTCCGTGGGAAATATATGGATGAATTTAAAAAGCTGCGGGAAGAAAATAAGCTTGTATTCTATGGTACTGCCGAGAAATATCGGAACTATTATACCTTTAAAGAATTGGTCGATTCCTGTTATTCCATTGACTGGATACCCCATTGCAAGAAAACTTTTAATGGAGCAAAGTCTGTGATTGATTACCTGGGTAAATATACTCACCGTATTGCTGTCAGCAATCACCGAATCCTCCGTATGGATGAAGATACAGTTACTTTTTCCGTGAAGGATTATCGTAATGAAGGACAATGGAAAGAATTGACTATTTCCGGCGTGGAATTCATCAGACGCTTCCTGATGCATGTACCGCCCAGGCGTTTTGTACGCATCCGCCACTATGGATTGTTGTGTTCCAGAACCAAGAACCAAAAGCTTACACTTTGCAGGAATCTGCTTGGCTGCAGGAAATATCTTTCGCAGCTCCGTGATCTTGAGATGCCGGAAATACTGGAACATCTTTATGGCATCAAGATCAGCGTATGCAAAGCTTGTGGTGGACACCTTGGCAAACCACAAAAACGACTGCCGCAACGTTGTTAAAAGCAGGAACATCATATTTGCCAGAAACCTCATACACTGAGGTTTTATCGTCATGCCTGTTTATATGGGAGGCACGAATTCTGTTTATATGGGAGGCACGAATTCTGTATTGATTTCATGCTGGAAATTCTGTATAATCATGGATAAGAACAAAGATTGAATGTCCATAGGTAGCAGCTACCCAGACGCTCACTTTGTTCAATAAGGTTAAATCGAAAATGGTGTAAACGAAGGGGCAGTTCCCTGTAATGTCAAAACTGCTTTTTCGTTTACCCCATCATCGATTCTAACCTAAAGAATTTGAGGAGGTAAATATAAAATGAATTATACACATTTTGTTTCTGTGGCGGGATTGGTTTGCAATGAAAATGAAGAGATTTTGTTAATAAAGAGCCCGTGG
>SVFG01000029.1 GCA_015056975.1 Lachnospiraceae bacterium
TCTCGCACAGAGAAAGCAACAGATGTCCGGCATATTCCCTTGTGACAATATCCTGGGGTGCCGTCAGACTGTTCCCATATCCCTTATTGGCATCATGGGTAAACATATAGGGTTGTAAATCCTCGCCTCTGGCATAGCCCTGAATTACTCCTCCCAGGCTCTTTAGATGAGCACGCAGCATGGCTTCATCGGCATTTGCCAGCTCTCCAATGGTCTTAATCCCTAAAGCAAAAAGCTTTTTCGTGGTAGCTCTTCCCACAAAAAACAATTCCGAAACCGGAAGAGGCCACATTTTCTCTTGTATCTCTTCCGGGAATAGTGTATGCACTTTGTCCGGTTTTGAAAAATCTCCTGCCATCTTTGACAGCAGGAAATTATTGGAAATCCCTATATTGACCGTAAAGCCCAGTTCTTCCTTTAACTCGTCCTTTAAGTCGTATGCCAGCTTTACCATTTGACCTTTGCCATACAGGCTCTCAAACCCGTCAAAAATTACCCACGCTTCATCAATACTGTACTGAATCACATGATCAGAATACTTCTTAAGCTTGCTGATAAAGGCTCTGGATGCATTCACATACAGACCATAGTCCGGCGGAATCACCACAAGATCCGGACACTTCTGCCTGGCGGTGACAATCGCCTCGCCCGTCTGAATCCCATACCTTTTGGCAGGTGTACTCTTGGCAAGTACAATGCCGTGTCGCTTTTCCTGGTCTCCTCCTACAATGCTGGGGAGCAGCCTAAGGTCTGTCTGCTCCCCCAAAATATTCACCCGATAGGACGCACTCCAGCTTAAAAAAGCACTGTTCACGTCCACATGAAAAATCGTT
This sequence comes from Lachnospiraceae bacterium, assembly GCA_015056975.1. Taxonomy (GTDB): domain Bacteria; phylum Bacillota; class Clostridia; order Lachnospirales; family Lachnospiraceae; genus Acetatifactor. The sequence goes on from SVFG01000029.1 coordinate 834, forward strand.
CTGTCAGTCATCAGGACAGGAATTGGAAAATCCTCCACTTCTGATTCTCCACGTGATAGCGAAGCTCTAAAAGCCTGCTTACTTCACCGTCCATCACCATACAGATAAACCGCTTCTCACGCACTCCCACGCTGTGGCTCTCATCTCTGGATACTACCTTCTCTACAACCACCTTTTCAATATGGTGGTCCTGTGCCTCAAAGCGAAACCATATGGGCGTCACCCTGCCGTCCCTGTCCGTGGCCGCCACCATCTGAACCGGTATATTAACAGGATGCATCTGCGTTATCTGAGCATTTTCCATTCCTCTCACCTCCTTGCAGAACATATGTTTGTTTTTATCATATCAAACATTTTCTTCCATGTAAAGAGGTAAAATATGACTTTCGGAATTTAAACAGGCGCCGGATTCTTGCATACTCTCCGACGCCTTCTCTTACTTTCCTGTACCATCGTAAGCATGGGCTTCCACATAGGTCATCATGGCATTATTTCTGACACCATGAAAAACAAGCAGCAAAATCATGCCTGCAAATCCCAGCCAATATTCTCTCAGTACTACTGCCATAACAAACACCGCAAGCAATACCACTCCCATAAGCACCATAAATGCAATATGGTCTTTTATCCATTTCTTTTTGTAAAAATCAATTCTGTCCCGCAGGGTAAAGCTGCTTGTACGGATGGCCTGCTTTAAATTTTCCTCGGCAGCTTCCTTGTATTCCTCTGCTGTCAATCTCCTTCCGCTAAGCAGTTCATTCACACTGACCGCAAATAATTCACTCATAATCATCAGCACATCCGCAGGGGGCAGATAGGTGCCTGTTTCCCAACGTGAAACCGTCTTGTTGGTCACTCCCACCTTTTCTCCCAGCTGCTCCTGCGTAAAACCGTTTTCTTTTCTAAGCTCTGATATAAATTTACCGATTTTGACTAAATCCATTTTATCTCCTTTCCTCAAGGCAACTACATTGCCGTGCAATTTCGTGAAGGTTCTTCTTCGCACTTACTGCCTCCCGGAAAAATCCTAGCATTTTTAAAGCTTTGTGTCTTCCCCATAAACAGCGAATGGATTCTCAAGCTCTATTTCATACCTTTCATGTCCCTCATCTGTATATTTAAACGCAAATACCTTTGCCTCTTCCCTGCACTTGATATAATATACTCTTCCGTTCTCTTCCACAAAAGCCGTATCACTTTCAAGAGCAATGGCATCAATCTGCTTTTCCTGCAACAATGCGTCAAACTGTTCCACTCTGTCTTCATAATGCGGGCAAAATGCATAGCTATGTATCCCCAACATATCATTTGCCCAACCATATTTTAATCCGTCTCTGATAATCGCAAGTTCACTGTCCGTACAGCCACAGTCGAACCAGCAGATAGCACCGGCACTAATCCCCATCAAAACAGCGGTATCCTTTTCATAAACTTCTTTGAGCAGCTTATTAAGTCCGTACTGTTTCCAGATATTCATCATAAAAATGGTGTCTCCGCCACCCACATAGATGATATCTGCCCAGAAAACCATTTCCTCTATTTCTTCAGTGGTGTAACTGCCTGTCGTAAGTTTCAGGGCACGTACCTGACATCCAAGTTCTCCAAAGACTTGTGTCATACTTTCAATATACCCCTCGGCATCATGACTCGCAGTACTGATGAATAAGAGGTTCTTCGTGTTTCCTTTAATCATATTTACTGCGTACTCATTAATCGGTGCGGTGGACTGTAAATCTCCGCTTGATATCGCTATAATTCTTCCCATATACTGTACTCCTCCTATGCTTTGTTTTTAAATTGCTACCATGACATTTGATAATGAAACTTTGTTTCCCCAACCACTTTAAAGCCCAGTCTTTCATACAATCTGCCTACAGGATTTTGCTTAAAATACTGAAGTGTCACCGTTCTGTCCCTGTTGGCATCTAAGATATCCTTTAAAATCGCCGTGCCGATTCCCCTGTTCTGATACTCCGGGATAATGCATATATTACCGATTTCATAGGTATCATCCACTACTTCACCATTATAAAAACCGATATCAATACCGTCCTTTGTAATTATCACTGCGCCATCTTTATACGCCTCCATGAATTTCGCAAAATAACCCTGTTGGTCTTCCTCATTCCAGCTTCCGAAATTCATTTCCACATAGTTTTTGTAAGCATCCTTTTTTACCTGATAAATAAAATTGTAGTCGCTGTCTGTCAGTGGTCTGAATTTGTAGGGCATGCTTTTCTTCACCCGATACCAATACGAATAAAGCTTCTTATATCCTAACTTTTCGTACAAATTAATAGCTACCTTATTATTTTGCACCACCTGAAGATACGCTGTATGAGCACCTTGTTGCTTAGCTTCAAACAAAAGAGCTTCGCATACTTTTCTTCCATAGCCTCTGCCCCGATAGGCTTCATCCACTACTACATGAACCAATGTCATATATCCTCGCTCTATCACCGCTGATGCGCAGGCAACGCTTTTACCGGCTTCCACAATGCGACAATAAAGAGTTTTATTTTGTATCATATCAAGCATTTGTTTTGCAGTGGATTGCATTTGCACATCCGTGCAATTTTCCAATGCAAAATAAGTATGTAACCACTCTTCACTTGGCTGCTCTGTAATGATACAATTTCCTGCTTCAAACTGCTTGTCCGTCAAATCCATACTCATTAAATTAGTAGGAGTGACTACCTGATAACCTTTGTCTGCAAGCAGCGAATCCAGTTTCTCATCATTGCCATCCGTCACCTTGAATACACATGGCTGGTGCTCACTAAAATAACGTTCTTCACAAACAGCTATTTTAGTCTGCAAATCAATGGTGGAGGAATATATCATATTCACGGAGTTTGCCCTGTTGGTATACCCATTAGAAAAACGCAAAATCCAACCATCATAATACAGTGTTTGCAGAGACGGATGGGAGTTAAAGGATAACTCTTCATAAAGACGTATTTGTTCGTTCATACGTATGTCCTCCTGCATTTTGTTTTATCTATACTAACGCATCTTTCTCATTCTTGCAAGCCAATTATATAGTTTGCCTACCACATCCTTCATTCGCCAATAACAAATACTGCCTGATGCATTCCTTTATCCGCCTCTGATTAAGCGGATACTTTTTTGTCTCATAGGTAAGAATCAGGTTTTTCCCCGGAAATATGTTATTTTGCTCATAAACCATAAGCTTATATAAAGCCTTTTCCACATACTCTGCATCATCCATCATCCCCATGTGTTCCCAATATATCTCTTCTCTGGTATCCGTCTTTAATACCGTAAAATCCGGATAAAACACCAGTCCGCTTTTTAGGTGCAAGGGACACTCATATTTGTAGGGAATACCTTCACGATACAGAGAATCCGCTATGATTACTTCGGATTTTGAGCGAACACGTTCCCCTTTGGCAGTGTACATTTGCGGAACGCCTTCCTCAAAAACTTTCCCCTGATAACTGACAGCTTCCCACTCCTGCACATACTCCTCCAACGGCTGCTTTATTGGCACAACCAGTTCTTTCCGCGCTCTGTGCAAATTTTCATATATCTGTTCCGGTGAAGTTGCAGGAGCGTTTGAAAGATATTTCTTAATTGCCTGCAATTCCTTCTCAACGCTGGAAAGTACTTTCTTATCATATTCCTTCTGTGCCAATTTGCGCGCCAGCTTAACATCACTGTCCCTAATATATACTCCATTGAAATCCTTGGAATCTTCTCTTTTGTAATACTGCGTCCGATTCCCATGACTGCAAATTCTAAGGTTGCCTTCAGGAGCTGCTTTCAGCGCCTTCTCCTTTTCTTCCTTCAAATGAATCAGGTAGTTTTCTCTTGTCACCATCTGTTCTTTTAGTTGTTCCATATAATTCCTCCTTTTGTAATAAATTGTTTGTTATGCTCTGGAAATAACTTTTGACATGCTCTATACTCACCATAATTCTTACTACGCTACCATAGCCTATATAACTATGAACCTACTTATATATCAGCAGCATATAGCATTGTAAATTTATGATTTATCGGATGCCGGATTTTGGCTCGAAAAGAAATTGTGAGCAGATAGATTTTAAATTTCGCCAAATGACGGATGCTGAATTTTGATTTTAAGGGAACTTTTTGATGCTGAAATGACCTAAAATGGCTGACTTGGGCAGATAGAATTGCCAATATTAAAGATTCTATCTGCCGCCATTCTCTTTTTCATCAATTTGGGGGCAGATAAAAATAGCACTTTTTTAAATTATATATGCCGGAAAATTTTTAAGGGAAATTTTTCTACAGATAGATTTTGGAGTTTGAAAAATATCGGATGCCTCCAACTGGGTGAAATCCAATTTCATGCCATGACAACAAAGAAAAAATCACTGCATTTGGGCATTGAACGCCTATACCAAAGAAAAATAGAAAGAATACAAACCGCGAAATAACAAATCCCTCATCCTTTCGGACGGTATTCGTCACTTCGCGGTCAGATATGGAGTAGACGGGAGTCGAACCCGTGTCCAAAAGCCCATTCCCTGTACTTCTACGAGTGTAGTTTGTTATTTGGCATTCCCTACCTCCGTCCGGGAACAAACACCCTTACGGTTTCGGTAGCTTCATCATACGCCCACTGCCTCAAAGCTTTGGCAGTGTCGTTTCCTACGTAGTCGAAGCCGGGATTCCTAGGCGTAGGTGCCTAAGAGCCGACTGCAGCCATTAGGCTGCGTATGCTAAATTATCTTCAGCGTTTAATTTTAATTTTGCCATTTAACGCATTGCATGCGACTCGCTTCTCCAGCTGCAAGACCCCTGTCGAAACCTTTACTACCCCGGGATCATGTAAAGGTTAAATTGTTCTTACATGCTCAGTATAATTCACTGATTATGATAAGTCAATCAATCCTACTGCTAATTTATAAATCTTTTATATAATCGGCAAAATATGCCATTATATACACCTTTGATGTGGAAGGAAACTCTCATCACCAATTTAATTTGTGTGCTACGATTCTCAGTGCAGATTCCGCACCTTGAATTCCTTCTCTGCCTCTCTTCTCTGGTCCTTCTTGGCGATATCTGCCCGCTTGTCGTAGAGCTTTTTACCGCGTGCCAGACCAATCTCCACCTTCACCTTGCCCTCTTTAAAATACACCTGCAAGGGCACCAGCGTATAACCCTTTTCCTTTATTTTGCCCAGAAGCTTGTTGATTTCATACTTGTGAAGCAAAAGCTTTTTTATACGAAGAGGGTCTTTGTTGAAGATGTTGCCCTTTTCATAGGGGCTTACATGCATACCGTATACAAAGACCTCTCCGTTTTCAATACGGATAAAGCTCTCCTTAATGCTGCATTTGCCCATACGCATGGATTTTACCTCCGTGCCGTGAAGGGCAATGCCTGCCTCATAAGTCTCATCTATAAAGAAATCGTGAAATGCCTTTTTGTTGTTGGCAATCAGCTTTTGTGTCTCCTTATTCCCCATTTTAATCCTCCACTTCGCAGATTTTTCGTCTGCTTCCTTATTTTACGACACCACCAGAGAAAAATCAATGGTTCTCATCATGCGGTCACAGTTCTCCACTCTCACGCGCACCGGCATACCAAGCTTAAAGGTTCTTCCCGTGACATCTCCCACCATCTCATAGGTGGTTTCGTTGTAGTAATAATAGTCTCCCGGCAGTTTTGACACGTGCACCATTCCCTCAACAGTATTTGGCAGTTCCACATAAATGCCCCAGCCGGTGACACCGGATACCACGCCATCGTATTCCTCACCGATGCGTGTTTCCATATATTCTACTTTCTTGAGCTTATCGGTCTCGCGCTCCGCCTCATCAGCTCTGCGTTCCATCTCCGAAGAATGCTTGGCAACCTCGGGCAGAATCTCTCTGTAATGATGCACTCTTTCTTCCTTTAACCGTCCACGCAGCTGTTCCTTGATAATGCGGTGAATCTGCAAATCAGGATACCTGCGGATTGGTGAAGTGAAATGACAATAAAACTGGCAGGCAAGGCCGAAGTGTCCGCTGCTCTCCACACTGTATTTCGCCTGCTTCATACTTCTTAAAGTCAATCGGCTAATCATGGCCTCCTCAGGAGTACCTGCAATTTTGTCCAAAAGCTTCTGAATCTCCTTGGGATGAATTTCTTCACTGCCCACCTTGCTGCCCTTTCGGTCCATGGTCTTCATATAGTAACCGAAATTATTGATAAAGGTAGCAAGCTGCTGAATTCTATCCGCATCCGGCACGCTATGCACACGGTAGACAAAGGGAAGCTCCTGCCAATAAAAATGCTGCGCCACGGTCTCATTTGCCGCCAGCATGAAATCCTCTATAATTCGGGTGGCTACATTTCTCTCATAGGGTTTAATATCCGTGGGATACCCTTCCTTATCCAGATAAATCTTGCACTCCGGGAAGTCAAAATCTATGGAACCACGTTTTCTTCTCTTTTCACGAAGGATTGCCGCAAGCTCCTCCATCTGCTTAAACATGGGTACAAGATAAGCATATCTGTAGAATTCAGGCTCCTTCTCCACAAGGGTTTCATCCTCTAGAATTGCCTTTACCTGTGTATAGGACATACGATTGTTTACCCGAATCACGGATTCACAAATTTCGTAATCACTAATCTCACCCTTTTTGTCCACGGTCATCAGGCAACTTAAGGCAAGCCTGTCCACTCCTTCATTTAAGGAGCAGATACCGTTAGACAGCGCATGGGGCAGCATGGGAATCACTCTGTCCACCAGATACACGCTGGTACCGCGCTTTAATGCCTCTCTGTCTAAGGCAGAATTTTCCTGTACATAATTGGTTACATCCGCAATGTGTACGCCCAGCTGATACATTTCACCGTCAAAGGTAACGCTGACTGCATCATCCAAATCCTTGGCATCCTCGCCGTCAATGGTCACCATTACCAACTCCCGCAGGTCTCTTCTTCCGGCTCTGTCTGCCTCAGACACCTCCTGAGATACCCGCTCCACCTGGTTCATGATTTTCTCACCAAACTCTACGGGAAGCTCGTACGCCCGTACAATGGACATAATGTCCACACCCGGATCATTTACATGTCCCAGTATTTCTACTACTTTTCCCTCGGGGCTCTTTCTGTCATGACCATAGTCGGTAATCTCCACTACTACTTTATGCCCGGTCATGGCTCCTTTAGAACGTTCCTTGGAAATAAAAATATCCTGTGAAAGCTTCGCATTATCCGGTATGACAAAGCCAAAGCTTTGCTTGCGGGAGCTTTCATAGGTTCCCACTATCTGTGTAATGCCTCTTTCAATGATGCGGACAACCTGTGCTTCCTTGCGCTTTCCGCCTGATTTTCCGGGAAGCAGGGCTATCTGTACCGTATCCTTATGAAAAGCTCCGTTTGTCTTATCCTCGGGGATATAATAATCCTCTTCCTGCCCCTCTATCTCCACAAAGCCAAAGCCCTTGCTGTTACTGATAAAGGTTCCGATGAGAAGATTTCCCTCCGCCTTTTTATACTTTCCCTTTGCGGTGACCATCAGCTTTCCTTCTGCCACAAGCTCATTTAGGATTCTACGGAGTTCTTCCCGCTCTTCCTTTGCCACCTGCAAAAACATGGCAAGCTCCTTCTCCTTCATGGGCACATAAAGCTCATCTTCCACCAGATCACATATCACCTTTTTTCTCTTCTCTTCCATCTTCTACATTTCCCTCATGGCTATCATAAAAAAGAGTTCGCTCACGAACTCTCGCGCCGCCGAAGCGTCGCATAGCGACATCTTCCGCTGCTTCGGCGTGCGCATCCCGCGGAGCTTTTTTGCTTTATAGGAAACCTTTCACACTTTAGTGTGACAAGGTCTTTCCTATAAAGCAAAAAAACACTCTGTATTTCAAGAGTGTTTTCAGTCAATCAATTAAAATATGTTAAGATTCAACAAAACAGCCAGCAGAAGAAATGCTACTGCCATTATCTTTGTCAACTTAACCAACAGACCTTCCATAGAACGTCCTTTATTCTTACCCCAGTAGGTCTCTGCCGCGCCGCTGATAGAACCAAGGCCTGCAGACTTACCTTCCTGCATCAATACCAACACTACAAGTAAAATACATACTATTATGAATATTATCGCAATAACTGTCTTTAACGCTCCCATTTCGCACCTCCTAATGTCACGCAAAGGTTATCATACCATAACATTCACACAATTTCAACTACTTTTGTCAAAAAAAACTATATTTTCTTGAAGGGTTCCATATAAGCCGCTGCCGTGGAAAGTTCTTCTTCAATGCGCAACAGACGGTTATATTTTGCCACACGGTCACTTCTGCAGGGTGCGCCGGTCTTAATCTGACCGCTGTTTAAAGCTACCGCAATATCGGCAATGGTGGTGTCCTCCGTCTCACCGGAACGGTGGGAAATCACTGCCTTGTAACCGTTCTTGTGTGCCATCTCCACCGCTTCAAAGGCTTCCGTCAAGGTACCAATCTGATTTACCTTCACCAAAATAGCGTTGGCTACCTTAAGCTTAATGCCTGCATCCAATCTCTTGGTGTTGGTTACAAACAAATCATCTCCTACCAGCTGCACACTATCTCCCAAACGTTTTGTCAGCTCCTGCCAGCCGTCCCAATCATCCTCTGCAAGACCATCTTCAATAGAAATAATGGGGAATTTTTCTACAAGAGACTCATAATAGGCAATCATTTCAGAGGTATCCCTGATGACCTCTTCCCCCTTCAAACTACTCTCACCGGGGAAGTGATACATACCTGTCTTTTCATTATAAAGCTCACTGCTCGCCGCATCCATGGCAATCTTAATATCTTTTCCGGGAGCGTAACCGGCAGCTTCTATTGCTTCTACAATCAACTGCAACACACCTTCTGCATCCGCAATGTCTGGGGCGAAGCCACCCTCGTCACCCACACCGGTAGAAAGCCCGCGTTTCTCCAAAATCTTTTTTAGGTTGTGATAAATTTCCGCACAGATTCTTAGGCCATGAGCAAAGGTTTCCGCCTGCACCGGCATAATCATAAATTCCTGAAAATCTACCGTATTATCCGCATGCTTTCCGCCGTTTAAAATATTCATCATGGGAACAGGAAGCAGCCTGGGTGAAATACCTCCAAGGTAACGATATAAGGGCAGGGATAACGCCTCTGCTGCAGCCTTTGCCACCGCCATGGATACGGAGAGCATGGCATTGGCTCCTAAGTTCCCTTTGTTATCTGTTCCGTCCGTCTCAATCAGCATTCTGTCAATTTTAATCTGCTCCAGAGCATTCTGACCTGTAAGCACGCTGGCAATCTTTTCATTCACATTTTTTACGGCATGCTGAACACCCAGTCCAAAGTAACGGGTTTCACCGTCTCTAAGCTCCACCGCTTCAAAGCGTCCCGTGCTTGCACCTGATGGCACTGCCGCCAGACCTGTAAAATATCTGTTATTCTCCTGATTGTATACGGTAACCTCCGCCTCCACTGTGGGATTTCCTCTGGAATCCAAAATTTCCCTGGCATGTACCGCTTTGATTTCTAAGTAATTAAGCATAAAAAGACCTCCTTCCGGGTAATTAACTATTTCATAATATTCCCGAAAAGGAGGTCCTTATACTTTACTTTAAATTACTTTTTGATTAACAGAGACTTACCGGTCATTTCTACAGGCTGCTCCTTGCCCATAATCTCAATCAGGGTAGGAATGATGTCAGCCAGACAGCCGCCCTCTCTTAAGGTGTACGCATCATCATAATTTACCAGAATGAAAGGTACTTCATTGGTGGTGTGTGCGGTGAAGGGTTCGCCGTTGTCATAATCCACAAGCTGCTCTGCATTGCCGTGGTCTGCACAGATAAACAGAACACCGTCTACCTCTTTGATAGCCTCCACAGTCTTGCCTACACACTCATCAACAGCCTCTACTGCCTTTACTGCCGCTTCCAACACACCGGTATGTCCTACCATGTCCGGGTTTGCAAAGTTAATGATAATCACATCATACTTGTCGGAACGAATTGCCTCTGTCAGCATATCACAAACCTCATAAGCACTCATCTCAGGCTTTAAGTCATAGGTTGCAACCTTGGGAGAATTTACAAGAATTCTGTCCTCGCCTGCGTTGGGCTCCTCCACTCCACCGTTAAAGAAGAAGGTTACATGAGCATACTTCTCCGTCTCAGCGATACGTGCCTGAGTCATGTTGTTTGCTGCAAGCCACTCACCAAAGGTATTGGTTACTGCTACCTTGTGGAATGCAACCTCCTTGTTGGGGATGGTAGGATCATAGTCAGAGAAGCATGCAAAGGTAATATCCTTTCTTGCACCTCTGTCAAAGCCCTTGAAATCATCATCACAGAAGGCTCTGGTAATCTGTCTTGCTCTGTCGGGACGGAAGTTAAAGAATACCACGCTGTCTCCATCCTCAATCACTGCAACGGGCTTGCCGTCCTCTACCGCTACGGTAGGCTTTACAAACTCGTCAGTCTCATCTCTATCGTAGGACGCCTGGATACCGCAGATACCGCAGGGAGCTGTAAGACCTTCACCCTTTGTCATGGCATCATATGCCAGCTTCACACGGTCATAATTGTTATCTCTGTCCATTGCGTAGTAACGTCCCATTACGGATGCAATCTTACCAACGCCGATTTCCTCCATCTTGTCACGAAGCTGCTCTGCATACTCCTTACCACTTGCAGGAGGGGTATCACGTCCGTCTAAGAAGCAATGTACATATACCTTCTCAAGACCGTTTCTCTTAGCCAGTTCAAGAAGTCCGTACAAATGAGTGTTGTGGCTGTGTACACCACCATCAGACAAAAGTCCCATAAAGTGCAATGCACTGTTGTTCTTCTTACAATTCTCCACTGCCTTTAACAGAGCAGGATTCTCAAAGAAGGTGCCATCCATAATTTCCTTGGTAATTCTGGTAAGCTCCTGATATACGATACGGCCTGCACCCATATTCAGATGTCCAACCTCAGAGTTACCCATCTGTCCGTCGGGAAGACCTACTGCCATACCGCTGGCATTACCCTTTACAAAGGGATACTCCTTCATCAGGCTGTCTACAACGGGAGTCTTAGCAATGGCAACTGCATTGCCCTCGCTCTTACCGTTTAAGCCGTAGCCGTCTAAAATCATTAATACAACAGGTTTCTTGCTCATATATTCCTCCATTCTGACTACTACTGCAGTCCTCTTAATCATTTATTCATATCTGCCGTTTGCGGCAGTATTCACCCAATTGCAAATTATACACAAAAAAACATACCTGCGCAAGACCAATTTATCACAGTTCGCGCATTCTTTCCACGTGCTCAATCTACCACATAAGAAAGCATACATACCAGCTCCCCGTCCTCCACACTGATTACGGACTCCTCACCGATAAACTCATTGCTGATGCCTATGGGGAAATCATTTTTTATGGTGTAATTGTCAAGTGTGTACTTCATACCCTGTATGGTGACACCCTTTACCTCCTTCCCTAAAGCAAACAATGACAGATAGCCCTCCAGATTTTTATTGAAATGTACTGCCTCATTCTGAAGCACCAGTATCATTCCTGTTCCGTCTACCAGATACCCGGTTGCCCCGTGATTTTTCAGATACAAAAGGCATTGTATATTGGCCAGCGTGTGGTCAAAACGCCCACCCGTTGCCGCATAGATACGAAACTCGGTATACCCCTTCTCAAGTGCAAGCTTTAACGCCGCCAGCATATCCGTATCATCCTTCTCGGGCTTTAGACGAATAATCCGCTCCGGAATTTCCTGTTCCAAGGTGGCAATTGCTTCTCTCTCCCCATCGCTGACAGAATCAAAGTCTCCGATGATAAAATCCGGCTCCACATTCAAAATACCGCAGTAGCCAAGACCTCCATCCACGGCTATGACAAAATCGTCTTCCTGTAAGTTAATCTCACCTATAGTCAAATCTCCTGCACCTATGATGATACATTTTCCCAGCATGTTTTACCTCTTTCTTTATATCTTTGTAATACCCGAAAATCATCATACCATAATCGCAGGCAAAAGTCACGCCTCCTGTCGACACAAACCCATAAAATGCGTATAATATAAGTTACAATGAATCGTTTGAAAGGAGCCACCTGTATCTATATGACCGACTATCAAACTTACCCCTATAAATTATTATCTCCCGATGACAGAAAACGTCTCGAAGTCCTCGAGCGCCGTTACCGTAATCTGGCAAGAGAAGTATTTACCAACAGGGTTACATATTATCATCAATTTACGGGAGGCAATTACACCTCCATCACCATCCGTGACCAAAAGAGCCGCTGGGGAAGCTGTTCCTCCCGAGGTACACTCTCTTTTAATTACAGACTTATTTTTGCTCCTGCAGGCGTGCTTGACTATGTAGTGGTACACGAACTGTGCCACCTAACCCACATGAACCACTCCAAAGATTTCTGGAATATGGTAGCAACCGTCATGCCCGACTACAAGCAGTACAAAAACTGGCTGCGCGAGCACGGCAGCGAGCTATCCATCGAGCAGCATTTGCATAAGCAGGGGCGGCTGTAAGATGTGGAAGTGTGGGGTGGTGTTTTGTGTTCCTGGTGTAGGATGGCTACATTTTCAAGTATTGCGCTAAATGATACAGGGAAAAGCGCTCATGGAAGAGCGATTTAGGCGTGCTTGCGCATGGAAGCGTCATGCACGCCGCCCCGGAAGTTATATAGAATTATACGCAATGCTTAGAAAATGTCCTTCCGGAACCCGGAATCATCAAAACACCACCCCCACCGCTTCCCCGCCTTATAAACGTCCCTTCCTATACAAAAAGACCGGGATAGCTCCCGGCCTTTTGCTTATCTTTTACATATTTTCATTCACATAAACCTGTGCACGGCTCTGAATAATCTTTGCTACATCCGCAGCGCTCTTCTGTCCTGCAAAGAAAGGTTCTACACCTTCCGTCACAATCTTTTGAAGCTCTTCGTTATAATAGCTTCTCTTAGTCACAGACTGGATAAAGTTTACCATTTCATCATACTGTGCCTGGCTGAGAGGCTCAATAACGATTTCTTCTCCATTGATACTGAAGTAATCATCATACTCCTGCTTCTTGCCTTCCTCATCAACCCAATAGGATTTACAGGTTACATCCTTTGCCTTCTCAAAGAATGCTTTCTTAGAAACCGGAAGTCCCCAGTAAGACACATTCTGACCGTCTCCAATCTGATATTCGTCTGTCAGGTAATAACGCACAAAATCCCATGCTCCGTCCAGACACTTTGACTTTGCAGAAATCACATAGCTGGTATCTGCGCCCAAAACAGAACCGTTTCCTGTATCGGTAGGGAAACCTACATAGCTGACATCATCACCCATGTAACCGTTTATCTGATACTTCATGCTCTGGAAATCACTGATATACAGATACATAAGCAATGTTCTGTTATCTCTGTACTGGGACTGATAGGTCATCCACCAATCTTCATCATTATAGTAATCTTCACTTATCTGCTCAGGCAGTGTCTTTGCATACTCCAGTATATCAATAAACTGCTGGGAATTGAAATTACACTTACCGTTTGCCACATCCACAAAATCACTGCTTCCGAAATTCATCACATAGTACATAAAGCTGTCTCTGGTCATTTCTCCAAAGGCCTGTGTACCCTCTCCAAAACCTTCTACAACCTCACGCATTTCCTTCATGGTCCATGATTTTCTGTCACCGATGTTGGATTTCTTACCGATAACGGTCTGTACATAAAAGCTGGGAATTACCTGATAAAGCTTGCCGTCAATCTTATAGGCTTCAAACACATTTTCCATAAATTCTGATTTTGACAGTTCTTCGTCCTCGGCAATCAATTTACCCACATCTGCCAAAATTCCCTTAGAAACATAATTTTCAACCGGAAGATTACCATCAGCAATCATAATATCCGGAATATTACCTGCAATGATATCATTGTTTAACTTTGTATAGCCCGCCATATAATCCTCGTTGGTACTGTACATCTGATATTCTTTGACTACAATGCGATACTTATCGCTTGCCTTATTGTACTCTATCACACGATTCTTCAAATTATAATCTATCCAGTTACCTGCAAGCACAATGACATCTTTATCCGGAATGTCCTTGGGGTCTACCTTGGTAAAGTAACCGCAATGCATCTTATATTCATAATTATCATAATAGGTAAGAATCATATGGCTCTCATCCAGATACACCATCTGATTGATATCACTCACATTCAGATCTGAATTGATATAGCTCATAATCTGGGTAGCTTCTTCCTGACCGGGCGTAAACTTAAACACACCGCTGCTGTTGGAATAAATCAGTTCCCCATTCTCTCCCGTTGCCATATTGCTGTAGCCCATCATTTGCATGGCAGAAGGAAGCTTCACACCTTCACTTACAGCTCCCGTTGTGGGATCATAGGTTGCCATATACATATTGGTCCATTCCTGATCATAATAGGTAAACACAATCTTTCCGTCATTTCCTATCATAATGTTCTGGGCATTATTAAAGTTACTGCTCAACTCCTCGGAAAGCGGCTTCATCTCCGATGCTTTACCAGTCTTGTCAACATCAATTTTACAAACCTTGTCACCGCTTAATAAAAGTGTGACACCACCCTCCTTCTGAGGCATCATATTCTGCACATAATACCAATGCTCTTCCGTCTGCAATCCTTCTATGGGTGCTTCCCACACAAAATTACCGTCCTTATCCCAGCAGCAAATGGTGGTATCTGACTTGGAAATGTAATTCTCCGGATCTGACCAGTCCTCTATCGTATGATTTCTGACTGCATAAACCATTCCCTCCCCGGAAATAACACTATTTCCATAACCACTGTACTCATAAGAGGTAGACGGTTCATAATAAAAGTCATCCGCAGGCACATCAATAACTGCATCTTCTACGGCTACATCCTCTGTCACCACATCCTCTACGGCAACTTCAGTCTCAACCATCACCTTTGAAGACACCTCTGCCCTTGGCATGGGAAGTACTACCGCATCACCGGCACCCTCCCCTGTGATTTCCTCCTCCGGAATGTCCTCTATTACCTGTCCCGGCAATAACAAATCTATTACCTTGGAATTACTGCCATCTGTGTTCATGGATAACAGTTTAAAATAATTTAAAGAGGTTCCGTCCATTTTATACTGATTATAGCTTGCCAATACATACAGAACATCACCTAATTTCTGCATCTTGGTAATATAATAATCATTCTCTGAACCCAATGCAGATAAATCAAGTGCTTCTTCCTTATATACAAATTGCTTCGCAAGCTCGGAATTTATACCTTTAGAGTCTTTTCCGCCTTTGCCGTCATCATCCGTTTTGTCGCCTCCGCAAGCGCAAAGACCTATTACCATTGTCACTACCAGCAGTATACTCGCCGTTTTCTTCCATAATTTCTTTAGAGCCATTCCATCCATTCTCCTTCTTCTATTCCCTTTTTTGCTTTTCTTTTGCGCAATCTCTTTATACGCCTCTTTTCAAAAAAGCGCTCTATCTTATCTTTGCCGATATGCCACATATCTTTTAAGGTCCATCCCTTATGTCTCCACCACTTCACAAAGCAAATGAGGACATACAAAACGGGAAAGGTCAAGAACAACAGCATGATAATTGTCAACAAAGAAATGATATCCTCATATCCTCTTGCCACATTCTCCCAATAGGGATAAATAATAGCCTTACCGTTCATGGAACGGGTGCCGAATTGCATAAAACGCTTTAAATTCGACACTAAGGAATATCTGGAGGTGTTTTCAATAATCTCCACTTCCCTTTCGTCCACAAAGAAGTTTTCCTGCACCTTTTGACGTGCAAAATCGCTTACCGGATTGGGCATAACAATCTCATAATGATTAATATTGCTGCCCGGATTTATCCGCTGCAGGGTTTCATAAGAAACATAGACAAGTGTCTCATCAAGCCCTGCTGCTTCCTCAAGTCTTCCCTTAGGACGCTTCACCACGCCTGTTACCATATGGGGAACCTGATTGATGGTCACCATCATACCTGCAACGTCATTTGAGCCGAACAGCTGCCAAGCTGCATCTTCATCAATAATACAGTAATCCTGCATTAAATCATTTCCTGAAAAGTAAGAACCGCTAAGCAGCTTCAGGGGATGAAACAAAAAGAAATCTCCCCCGATACCGATGGCATCTGCCATCAGCATAGTCTTATCACTGGAAATCATAATCTCACCGCCTGCACTATAGGCATCCGCCCACAGTCTGGCACCGGGATTTTCAGACTCAGAGATAATGGAGGCCTCCTCCAAAACCCGATCCAGCGTATGTTCAAACTCCATGATGGAATCCTCTGTCACATATGATGTGGGGGAGAAAAAACAACTGATTTGTGCCACATTGTTTTTCTCACTCCACCTTGCCGCCATCTGCTGTGCCTCCTGGGCACCCGCCATACGTCTCGTGACTGCTGACAGAATCAGGAAAAAGATGAAGGATAGCACCGCGACTATGCACAGTATTATTTTCTTCCTGGAAAAATGTAATTTTTTCACTATTTTCTCCTTATTACTCTGCCAATCTTACCTGTTTTCCCGCCTCCACAGGTTTTGTAGAGGTGGTAATAATAAACTCATAGCCGTACAGACCGCCGCTGATTGCGGACTGTGTATCATCACTTGCAAGTACCTCAACATCTACACGCGTTGCTATGTAACGGTTTCCGAGAGGACTGCTCTTGGATTCCACGGTGAGTATAAATTTACCGTTGTTATCTTCACGGATTGCACTGTTGGGTACAATCAGGTCATAATTTGCGCTCTTCTGACCCACGGATACATTTAAAGTCTGTCCTGCTGTCACCTCACCTGTCACATTAAATGTAAGCAGCTTCTTTTTGCCGGGCTCATTTTTATCCGGCTGGATTTTTGCAAGAACCACATCCACATCATCATAACGCCATGAGTTAATCAAATCAGCCCTGTCTCCTACGGAAAGTCTGCTTGCCTGCTCATTGGTTACGGAGAAGCTTAAGGTATAGCCCTGACCCTCAGGCTGAATCACCACAACCTCCATAGCTGCTGAAATTTCTTTTCCCGCACTTGCATAGATAGCCGTTACGGTACCCGCGATATCCGCATTTACAGTACCGCCAAGCGCATCCTTTTCCAGCTCTTCCACACGTTTCTTGGCTTCTTCAATAGCGTTCAGATAATTTTCCAAGGAGGTCACCTTATCAATCTGTGATATCAGTTCCGTCAACTGGGATTCCTTTTGGGTCTTCGCCTCCTGAGCCGCAGTCAGTTCCTTTCTGGCATTATACAGGTTGATTTCGTTGGTAGCTGCCTGATTTCTAAGATTTACAATGACAGCGCTGGTATTTCTGGCCTCTGCATTTGTAAACGCAATATTGTATTCGGTAGTTGCCGCACTGTAGGTATTCTCAGTCGCGGTGCAGGTCTGCTGTGCAGAAGTCACTTTTCCTTCCGCGGTCTGAAGCTGTGCCTGCAGCCCCTCTATGGTTGCAGCATCCGCACCGGATGCAACCGCCGCATCCAGCTGTCCCTGTGCGCCATCTCGTGCACCTACCGCTTCAGACAACGCTGCATATGCAGCATTCTTTTCTCTCTCAGCTTTCTGTAATGCGCTTTCTGCCACGGACAATCTTTCGTTGGCAATCACATTGACATCCTGCTCATACAAAATCTGCTGATTGATATCCGCAATAGCCTGTTCCAGATCCCTGACATTTTTCTGCAACGGTTCTATTGCCTTTTCATCATTCTTTATGGAAGCCTGCAAATCGGTAATCTTCTTGCGATAGGTTTCTGCAGACACATTCTTATCTGCAGCATTGATATCAGAAGCAGTAACTGAATCTGTAAGAAGCGCTTTGTCATACGCCTCCTGTGCCATCTTCAGCTCATTTTTAGCCATCTCCAGCTCATCGCTGTCTTCCTCTGCCAGATACAAAAGCACATCCCCCTTCTGCACCTTATCTCCCACACGCACTGCAACACTGGAAACCTTTCTGGTCTCCTTCACCATGACATTGTAGGGGTCTCCGCTCTCTATCATGCCCATGCCGCGGATTTTAGCAGTGATGGAGCCGCTCTGCACATACTGTGCTGCAACTTCGGGCAGGGAATAATTCATAATCGTCTGCGAAAAAAAGGTTAATACCAGCATTACCGACAAAAAGATAATCGCTACTGTTTTTACCCATTCTCTTCTTTTGGTTTTCTTCTCGTCCATTTTTCCTCTCCTCTATCCTTTTATACCACCCTGGTAGGTAATACCGTCAACCAGATACTCTTCTCCGTACAAAAATACCAATAAGCTTGGCACCATATATATGGTTGCCACCGCAAACGCAAGACCTATCTCTCCCTGGTTAATCTTACTTAAGAATACCGATAGGGGATGTGTCTCTGCATCTGATAATAATATTAACGGCTGTTCCACCATATTCCAATAGTCAATAAATACCAATATTGCCGCCGAGCAGATAGCTCCCTTACAAAGTGGCATGCAGATGCGTCTGTATATCTGCCATTCTCCCGCTCCGTCAATCTGTGCCGCCTCTATCACCGATGTGGGTATTCGCCTCATATATTTGGTAAGCAGATACACCGCAAATGGTGAGAAAATACCCGGCAGCCAGATGGACCAATAGCTGTCCAATATGTTCAGCCAATCGCTGACCAGATAATTGGGTACCAGCGTAACCTGATACGGCATCAGCATCAGTATGATGTATGCAAAGAAAATTATCGACCTCAGTTTACCGCTGTATCTGGAAAAACCGTAGGATGCCAACGTCGCTATGATAAGCTGGAACAATACGATGGGCCCCACCAAAATCACGGAATTCCAAAACTTCAAAAGGTACTCCGGACTCTTAAACAATACGGTAATATACTGACTAAAGGATACCATGTCCGGAATAAATTTCAAATTGACCTTCTCTGCAATGTAAACCTTTCCGCCTGTCTGTGTAGTGGCAAACACGGAACCGTAATTGGCACTTATCTCCGAACTTGCCATAAAGGAATTGGTAATCGTCAGTACAATCGGCGTCAGGAACAATACTGCAAACACCGCTGCTATCATGGTCGCTATCACAAGGCGGAACATCTTAAAGAATTTTCTGCGTTTTGCCTGTAATGCAATTTTTTCCTGTGTCAGTCCGCTTAAACCGGATGTGTTTTTCTTTTTCATCAGCCTTCCACATCCTTTCCGAACCTGTTCTCAACGATAAACAGGATTCCTATAATAACAATCATAACTAACGACATTAAGATTGCCGCCGCAGACAATGTCTGATAATCCAGATTCCTGAACTTGTTATTCATAAAATGCTGCAACATATATGCCGAATCATAGGGATAATCCGTTGTGAGCAGATAAATCTCACGGAATATCTTAAAGGAACTGATTAGTGACATAATTGTTACGAACAATATGGTCGAAGACAAGTACCTGATTTTTATGTAAAAGAAGGTTTTAAAGGCAGAGGCACTCTCCAGCTTCGCAACCTCCAATATATCTTTGGGAATACTGGCAAGTGCCGCCATAAACAAAATCATATTGTAGCCTAAGTTCTTCCACAAAAACAGAATCACGATAACCACAATAAAATATTCGGAATTCATCCAGTCAATCTTTGGCCCGCCGAATTTCTGCAACAGTTCGTTTACGGCTCCGTTATAATGGAACAATACCTGCCAGATAAGTACTATGGATGCCACCGGTACCATAAGCGGACTTAAGAAAAAGGTACGGAACTGACTCCTAAAGGGCAGCTTTGCTTCCAATACAATTGCTAAAAGCAGGGACAATACCACCGCCAGCGGTACCGCCACCACAGAAAAAGCAAAGGTATTCCGCACCGCCGTCTTAAAAGCACCGTTTGCAATTACACTTTTGTAATTATCCAAAAACACGAAATTGGCGCTGATGGGATTATCCACCAACGAATAATAGATTACCACAATAAACGGTATAATAAAAAATAAGAGTACACCAATTAAGCTGGGGGCTATATAAAGCCCCGAGCTTCTTTTAATCTTACGCGTACTCTTAGATATTCTGTTGCGTTTTCTAAACTCCTTTGTCTTCAACTATTCCACCCCTATTGATTCTCTTCCAAAAACAGTTTGACACGGCTCTGAATCACCTTAGCCACATCATCAACCGTTTTTTGCCCCTTATAGTAAGCTTCTGCCGCTTCCGATATAATTAAATGTATCTGTTCATTTGTATTGAAAAAAACAGGCTTTGCATTTGCAATCAGTTCATCCACCATGTCTGCTTCTTCTTCGGTAGTCTTATGATAGCTGTAAGACCAGCTTCCGTCCCCTATCATAACGGAGCCGCCTCCACCGCCAAGCTCAATGGGAACTCCCATTTCGTCCAGCACAAGTTCACCGTTTTCATCCGTTAAGTATTCCACCTTTACGGCCTCCTCACGCTGCTTTGCAAGCTCGGATTTTCTGGTGGAAAAGCCCCATGAATGCCCGCGCATATCTCTTTCCTGCGCAAGCTTACTTTCAATAAATTCCCATGCAGCTTCCTTATTCTTGGACTTTGAAGAAATTGCATAGGTATCTTCCACGGTCATAATACAACCGCTTCCGCCTGCCATATCCGGGTAACCGATACAGGTTACTTCCTCACCGCCAAATTGGGCAATATTATACTGTATTTCATCGTAGCTGCTAACATAGGACATATTTAAAAGTACATCCCCCGCCGCAATCTTCTCCGGTGTGGAGCGGGTATCCGACTCCCAATCAATGTCATCCGGGAAGCTGTTTACAAAAGTAAGCAGTTTCTTAAATTCTTCCGAATCAAAGCTACAGGTACCCTTTTCCCAATCTATAAATGCAGACTCATTATACAACAGGCAATAGTACATAATAGTCTCTTTGGTCGCATAATCAAAAAGCTGTACGCCCGGATGCTTTTCACAAAAGCTCATCATTTCATCCAGACTCCATCCCATATCACTTCCCACGTCGGCTGTTTTGCCCATTACTGTTTCCAGATTGAAGGAATAGGGAATAGAAATCAATGTATCCTTATAGGTAAATCCCTCCAAAACACTCTTCAGATAATCATCCTTATCTAACAGCATACTATTATCCAAATATGGTGTCAAGTTTTCAAAAACGCCCTTTGCTGCAAGCTGTGTCACATTTAAAGCGGACACGTCCAGGATATCCGGACAGTTCTTACCTGAAATGATATCGTTATTCAATCTGGAAACCGCATCGCTGTAAGATGTCTCCGTCCAATCATTCACGTCAAGATATGTCTTTATCCTTATACGGTATTTATCGCTTGCCTTATTAAATGCCACCACCGCTGCCTGGGTTGACTGATTGTCATATAGTGCTCCAAGTGTAAGAATTTCTTTTGGTACCAGTTCGCTTGTTTTGGTTTTTGTCAAAACAGCCATTTCACCGACTCCGGTATTCCAGTCATTGGTAATGACAACTATTCTGCCATCCTCCGTTACAGCCATATTGTCCACATAGCTTCCGTTGATATCGCAATCTACCCAGCTAAATAACAGTTCTGATGTCTGGCTTTCCATATCGTATTCGTATACATTGGAGCCGTCCTGTGTCAAAAAGTCCTTTTCGATTCCGGGGAGAAGACTGTTTCCGTAGTTCCCGTTAAAATTCTTGTAAGACTTTGCAACCTTTTTGCCGGCAAAATCCACTTCTCCTAAAGCATACCCGCCGTATTCAGACATTTCATCATAATAAGTAATATAAACCTTACCGTCCTTACCACAGCCCATGGAGCCGACATGACCGCCCTCCACCTGCATATCACCTGCATGCTTGCCGCTTTCATCAAACAACTTCAACTCATTATTGCAGCTGACATACACTCTGCCTTCCTTATCCACGGCAAGATTTTCAACATAACCTCCGTACATGTCTCCTTCTACAGCCAGAAGCTTTGTAATCTCCTGCTCATAAACCATATTCCCCTGTGAGTCATATTTGCACAGAAGAATCTGTCTGTTGTTATAATAATCCTCCGTCCACGCTTCCTCTTCTGTCAATTCCGGATAACGTTCCATTACACAATACAAATTTTCCGAATCATCAACAACAAAGCTTTGCACGCCATCATTTTGGGAAAAGGTTAATATTGTCGATTCCTCACCCAACCGGCCATCCTCTATAGGATATTTTACAAGGCGCTGAGCAGCAGTCATTGTCTCTTCATCAAATTCATACACTTGGTTGTATAGAGCATTTCCTACAATAACAGACTGATAATAATTTTGTTCCTCATCCAGTTCTATGTACTTCGGTACATAGCTGTACTCCGGCAGTTGCGCATCTGCTTCTTCCTTCTTTTCGCCGCAGCCTGCAGTCAAAGTAAGTAACGCTACGGACAGAGAAACCATAGCGGTTCTCTTCCACAAATCATGTAATTTTTTTCCCTTCATCTTTTCTTTCCCTTATACCTTATATTTTGTGTAAATTATGTACAATTTATATTATAGCATAATCCACACAAAAATCACCTTAAGTTTTTATGAACAATTCTTTACATTTCTTACGTTTTTTGTAAGATTTAGTCAACACTTTTTAAAGATTCCGTCATGCTGATGTTTTCAAGCTTCCTTCCCATAAAGGAATTTACACAGACCGCAAATATAAATGTAAGAATTATACTGTAAACATAACTTACAGGCAAAATATGAATGTCAAAAGCAATCATGTCCACATTTATCTCGTTCATTACAAAAATATGAAGTGCCTTTCCCAAAAACATGCCCAGAATCACACCAAAGAATGTCAGAATCAGATTTTCCCTAAACACGTACTTGGAGGTCTCCCGCTTATAAAAGCCAAGCACCTTAATAGTGGCAATCTCCCTGATACGCTCCGTAATATTTATATTGGTAAGATTATAAAGTACGATAAAGGCAAGTCCCGCTGCACAGATAATAATCACTACCACAATCAAATTTAAACTGTCTAACATATTGGTAATACGGTCCATGGTGTCCGCATTGACACTCACTCCCGTCACCCCTTCAAGCTTCATAAACCCTGCCGCAAGCTCATATACATCCTGCCCGTCCTGCACATTGACATAGGCTGTTTTGCACTCTGCATCTTCCCCAATCTGATTTTTGTAGGAACTGCTGTCAATATATACATAGTTATACAGGAAGTTTTCATTAATGGCGGCAACAGTAAACTCCATGGTCTGCATAGCTTCATTTCGCAGCATCAGACGGTCTCCCACACTGATACCAAGCTCTGCCGCAATCTTATGGGTAACAACCGCTTCCCCTTCGCCCGGATACGGAATTTTTAATTTCTTCTGGGTGTGTAAATCCAAATAATCTAAGATACTCTCTTCCCTGTCAGCCACAATCAGGCTGATTGCCTTTTGCTTCTCCTCTTTCACAATATCCCATGCGCTCTCAGAAAGCATGACATGCTCTCCCAATTCCTTCCGCACTTCCGATGCCGGTTCCTCTGAAAAATTCACCCCGATATCATAAATCTGTATTTCTTCAAATTGTTGATTTGCCACATTTGCAATGGAATCCTTGATACCGAAGCCCGTAACCAGAAGTGCCGTACAGCCACTGATGCCAAGAACCATCATAAACAGACGCTTCTTATAGCGGAACACATTTCGAATTGACACCTTTTTTAGAAATCCCAGACGTTTCCATAAAAAGGGAATGAACTCCAGAAAAACTCTCTTTCCCGCCTTAGGTGCTTTGGGACGCATCAGTTGTGCTGCCACCTCCTTAAGCTCCACTCTGCAGGAAAACCACGTGGTTCCTACAGAACAAAGTAAGGATACGGCCAGGGAAACCAAAGCAAGTCCAGGGTCAAACACATATAAGAGCCTATCATCCACTCTATACATAATCCCGTAAACTACCCATAACACTCTGGGGAACAGCCACGTACCGCCAAAATAGCCGATAAGGGCACCAAACGTTGCCGCAAGTCCCGAATAGATCATATATTTGGACATAATCCTTCCGTTACTGTAGCCCAGCGCTTTCAGCACTCCAATCTGAGTTCTCTGTTCTTCTACCATGCGGTTCATGGTAGTCATACATACCAGCGCCGCCACAAGGAAGAAAAACACCGGGAAAACATTGGCAATTCCCTCCACGATAGCGGAATCACTTTCAAAGCAGACATATCCCACATTGGTATCTCTGGAAAGCACATAGGTTTCCGGCTTTTCAAGCTTTGCAATTTCTGCTTCTGCGTCTGCAATTTCCGCCTCCGCTTCCGCTATTTTCTCCGTAAATTCAGCATATGCATCCTCATATTCCGAGATGCCGTCCTCATACTCTAAAAGGCCTTCTTCATATTCCTTGTTTTTCTCAACAAGGGTCGCTTTCCCCTCTTCAAGTTCAGCTTTGGCACTTTTTAACTGTTCTTCTCCTGACGCAATTTCTGCCTTCGCTTTCTTTATTTCTTCTGCACCTGCGTAAACTTCTTTCTGTGCTTCTTCAAGTTGCAGATAGGTATTATAAAGAGCGCCTCTTCCGTTTGCAAGCTGTGTTCTTCCTTCATTTAACTGAATTTCATAAATTGCAAGTTCCGCCTGGGCCTGTGCAAGTATGGCTTTTCCTTCCTCTGACATGGATAAAAACGGAATCTGCTCCTTCAACTGTGCTTTTTTATTGTTCAGTTGCCCCTGCATGGCATTCAGTTCAGCTTCTGCTTTATTGCATTCTTCATTTCCCTGTTGCCACTGTAACCAACCATTCGCAATCTCATTTTCAGCATTTAAAAGCTCCGCTTCCTTTTCTACAAGAGTCTGTTTTCCGTCGGAAAGTTCTTTCTCCTTATCCTTAATGACGACTTCCGCATCCAAAAGTTCTGCTTCGGCATCAATTAATACCTGTTTCCCATCCTCAAGTTCTTTCCTTGCCTTTTCAAGCTCCGCCCATGCATCGGAAAGTTCTGATTCCCCTTCTACCCGCTTTTCTTCCAGTTCCTCACGGGCATCATTGATTTCGCCCTGCGCTTCTGCCACAATTCTGTCATATCTCCCCATAGCAGATTGTACCGTAAGCTCCTCCATCCGCACATC
>SVFG01000030.1 GCA_015056975.1 Lachnospiraceae bacterium
TCCCTCTATCTTCACATCATATCTGCTATCTGCTTTCAGGGAAAGAACCGTGAGGGGAATTTCGTTTCCACCGTCATAATTCAGTTCGTTTCCGTAATCATCCAAAAGTCGTACAATGGGCTTTTTAAGCGTCCTGATATCATACACGGTACGGTTTCCGGATATCTTCTCTCCCTCTAAATACACTCCGTCAACCTCTACTAGAAGTGCGGAAGGAAGCGTCAGTGAATAATCATAATATTCTGCCAGTATCTTACCGTTACGGATTCCAAAAGAAACCGGATTACCATCCTTGTCCCAAATCGCTATTTCCGGAACAAGATACAGCTTTTTGATGGTATAAGTCACCTGCTTTCCCATAACATCCGTTTGGTCTGCTTCCGTCAATAAAACATCATTTATACTGACTACAAAATCCTCAGGAACCGTCAGAGTATAATCCACAGGTTTCACAATCGGTTTTATATATTCCAATTCCCACTCTCTGAAATTAAGAACCGTAAGCTTTGTTTTTACAGGGGATGCCGCCTTCAATTTGACCTCGGCTACCGGCACGCCGGAATTTTCCAAATGATACAGCAGCTCGTCCTCCGCCTGACTGCTTTTTGCTACAATCTCAAGAGATTCTTTTTTATATTGTGCCAGGTATCTCTCCTGCAAAGCAGACTGTTCTTCATATTTGCTTCCCTGAATCACCGGGACACCATACTTTCCAAAAAAAGCATCCGTCGCGGCATCCTGTGTCAGCTGACTCATGGCTGCCTGCACCTTCTTCTCCGGGAGCATCTCTTCATACTGCTTCAGCACTGAGCTTACATATAAAACCGCTGCTACAGATGCAGCAAGTAAAATCATTACATAGGCGAGATAT
Source organism: Lachnospiraceae bacterium (assembly GCA_015056975.1). GTDB lineage: Bacteria > Bacillota > Clostridia > Lachnospirales > Lachnospiraceae > Acetatifactor. The sequence continues at coordinate 872 of SVFG01000030.1, forward strand.
ACCTTCTTAAAGGTTATTTTGTTCTTTTTCACAGGTTATTTCTTCCCTTCTTTTGTAGTTGCAAAAACCCATTTATGTTGAATACGGAAGCTGACAAAGAACAGCAATGTATCAATCACAATTTTAGCACAGGTTGATAACAGTGGAGAGACAATCCCAAGCGTATGCTCCACGCCAAAAACAAGCAGTGTACTCACTGCAATCTGAGCTATCGCCAACACATAATACTTTAAAACGCTTGTTGTACTTGCCCGCTCCCCAAATACTACCTTAGCATTCACACAAAAATTAACCACCGAGGATACTGCTCTTGCAAGGAAAGCTGCCGGAAATGTAGCAAATGCAAGTCTCTTAAGCAGATAAAACACAGATGCATCTATCACTGCCGCGCCGCAGGAGCTAAACAGATATTTCAAAATCAAGCCATACACACGGATACTGTCACGTATCGGTCTGAAATGCGAAGAACTGTTTTCATCCAGATAAACCGTATGAATTTCTACCTGTTCTAAGGTGAGTTTTTCCTTATTGGTCCAAAACAGCATATTGGTTTCATACTCATACCGCTCTCCCGCAACAGTAAGCAGACCTTCCAGATATTCCGTAGGAATTGCTCGCAGTCCGGTCTGTGTATCCTGTATTTTCATGCCAAAGAACAGCCTGAATACACCCTTTGTCATATTGTTGCCAAACTTACTTCTTGCCGGAACATCAGGTGTCGAAAAATTTCTGACGCCCAGAACAATATTACCGCTATCTAAAGCTGCTAATGCAACTGCTTTGATATCAGACGGAATATGCTGTCCGTCGGCATCAGCGGTAACCACACAGGCCCGATTTGTCATATTATCCGTGACATACTTAAATGCAGTCTTAAGTGCCGCACCCTTGCCTCTGTTTACATTGTGCACGAGAACGGTACAGACAGAGCGCTCCTTCAGCGCATCAAAAATTGTGCTGTAAGCCTCGCCGCTCCCGTCATCTACTATCAAAATATCTGAAAAACCTGCTTTCACAAGTTCTTCAACTGTCTGAATCAGTTTATCATCAGGCTTATATGCCGGAATGATAACCGAAACCTTTTCCAAACTCATTTTCTCACCACTCATTTGTTTATTCCCTCAATGCTTACGTTTTCTCCAAATCAGCAAACTGATTGCAGACACTGTGATAACACAAAGCAACAAAATTCCCCAAGTCAGCTTCTGCTTTCTTTCACGTTCAAATTCAGCCTTTTCTTCCTCCAGCTCTTTCTGAAGCTCGGCTGCTTCTGCCTTTTCACGCTCAGCCTTTTCACGCTCAGCCTTCTCAAGTGCGGCTTTCTCAGCTTCCGCTTTCTCCAGCGCCTCCCTCTCTGCCTCTTCCTTTAGCCTCTGCGCTTCTTTCTCTGCTTCCATTCTTGCCTGCTCCTCATAGCGCATGCCATAGGTCTTTACATTCTCAAAAAAATCATTGCATGCTTCATCTGCACCCACGCCTGTATAGTACAGACCGAATTTACAGGGAGAATAGCTTCTGATATCAGTTGCTTTCAGGATAGGACGCGCTTCCGTACCGTAAATCCATTTATAAAACCATGTCCAGTGTTGGCTTTTATGACAATCAAAGCCCTCTCTTGACACTTCAAAGGCTGTCTTTCCGTCAAAATGCTCAAGAGGGGTATCATAATCCATCACAATGGGATTTTCTTCATAGAGATGCAGATACAGTTTTTCAATCTGCCAGGGTGTTTCATCGCCCTGTATCACATAAGTGTCCTCTGCAGCATACCCTATCGCCTCAGTAAGTGCCGCCGCACAAAGCACATGGGTACCGTGTCCGTACTCACCATCCAAATCATGGGACACCACAACCAACGGCTTAAACCTACGTATACAGCCCACTAAATAGTCTACAAAATCCTCATAGGAGTATCCTGCATTTTCATACACCTTTTTTGCCTGAGTAAGCGCAGTCTCCCTATCCTTTGATTCCGCATACAAGTCAGGGAACTCCGACATCACCGGATAATTGCGCACTCCTACTACCCAAAGACCATCCAACTGTTCATGGGGACGCACATGATTTTGAGTCTTATTAACCTCAAAATGCTGCACCACATAAGCCACCTGTACCTGCAAACCTCTTTCGCCGGCATACAAGGGAAGCATACCCAAAAAGAATAACTGCTCATCATCCGAATGGGAAGAAAACAACAGCAAATCAGCTTCCTCGCAGGGCGGTTGCCATATTTGTACAAAGCCCGGTAATTCTCCCTCAGAAAATCCGTATACATCTGCAATCACAGTACCTGCAGGAAAGGTCAGTTGCAACTCGCACGACAATGCTTCCGGCTCCCTGCCAAACGCTGAAGCCACATCTACATATTCATGCAAGAATCCATAGCTTCCGCAGTATACCGTTTCTCCACTCTCTGTATCTGTCAGACTCCAACTGTCCGGAATTCTATCAAATTCTATGTATATGGATTGAATCCCCTCTTCATATGAAAGGTTGATACACGCGTCTTCTTTTGCAGTGGAATACGTGCCTCTGTCTTTATCAAAAAGACGCTCCGGCTTCCCAAACCCTTCTGCCTGTGTGATAATGTTTTCATATTCTGCTGTCTTTGCTTCTGCCGTTGTCGTATAATCGCTCCACATTAATATGAGTGATATAACTGACAAGAGCATCTTTTGAACCAAGTGTTTCATCATATTAAGCAACTCCACCCAGTCTTCCTTGCCATACTATAAAGCCTCTAAATATTTATTATATCATATTTCTATATATATGAAAAGCATTATGTGCATTTGCGGGATGTCGCATGGTGAGATGGTTGTGTATGCGGAGTGTGCCGGAGAAAGGGGATACCTATGGTACAAGCAGCGCATTCTGAGCACGTCGGCACTTAGCGAGGTAATTGCGCCGCAAGGTGCAATTAAGCGAGCTTAGTACCGCTACGTTGCGAAGCATAGCGGGAGCGTGCCTGCGGCTACCATGGGTATCCCCTTTCTCCGGCACACTCCACACAAAAAAGGATGCCGCACATCATGCGGCATCCCATAAATCACAATATTTCTTATGCAATATCTTCCATCTGTGCAGTATAGAGATGATAATAATGTCCCTTTTTTGCAAGAAGCTCTTCGTGAGTACCGCACTCTGCAATACCACCGTCATCAATATACATAATCTTGTCACAGTTTTTGATGGTAGATAGTCTGTGTGCAATAATAAAGGAAGTTCTGCCCTCAAGCATTGCATTTAAGCCCTGCTGTAACGCACGCTCCGTCTGTACGTCAATACTGGAGGTCGCCTCATCCAACACTAAAATTGCAGGATTGGATAAGAGGGTTCTTGCAAAGGATATCAGCTGTTTCTGTCCCTGTGAAAGCAGGGAACCACGCTCCTTAACCTCTGTCTGATAGCCGTCCTGGAATCTGTTGATAAATTCATGCGCACATACGGTTTTACTTGCACGTATAATCTCTTCCTGTGTGGCATCCAGCTTACCGTAACGGATATTATCCTCAATAGTACCGGAGAAAATAAAGCTGTCCTGAAGCATGATACCCATCTGGGAACGCAGGGAGTTCAAGGTCACCTTGGAAATATCCTGTCCGTCAATCAATACTCTTCCGCTGTTTACATTGTAAAACCTGGATATCAGATTTACAATGGTACTCTTACCGGCTCCGGTAGGTCCTACAAGCGCAACGCTTTCACCCGGCTTAACTGTGAAGGATAAATTCTTAAGTACTGTTTTCTTCTCTTCATAACCAAAGGTTACGTTTTCAAAGGTTACTTCACCCTTTATATCAGGCATCTTTACCGCATCTTCTGCATCATCCACGGTTACAGGTTCATCCAGAGTCTCAAAAATACGTTCAAGATAAGCAATATTGTTGATAAAGTTGTTAAAGATATTACCAAGACTCATAATCGGCTGCCAGAATCTTGCGGAGTAAGAGTTGATTGCAACTACCACGCCAAGGCTGACATTTCCGGTTCCCATAAAGATAAGACCCACAATAAATACGGCAGCTCTTACCCATACAGAAATATTGTCAATACCCGGCCACATCAGGTTACTGTACATAACTGCCTCAAGCCATGTCTTACGGCAACGGTCAGAAAGCGTACGGAAGGTCTCGGAGTTTTCATCCTCCCTTACAAAAATCTGTGTAATTCTGGCTCCTACAATATTTTCCTGTAAATAAGCATTCAGATTGGAATTCTTATTCGAAACCTGTTGCCATGCACGACGCTGCTTCTTCTTAAGCCAAAGCATGAATGCCGCCAGTATAGGCACACCTGCAAGTACTACAAGAGACAGCTTTACATCCACGCAAAGCATGAAAATAACGATAAATATCAGGTTTAGAGACTCCAAAATTACGTTAATCAGTCCGTTACTAAGCATATCGGAAACTGAGTTTACATAGTTTACCACACGAATCAGAATCTTACCGTGAGGTCTGTCGTCATAATACTGGAACGGCAGCTTCTGCAAATGTTCAAATATATCCTTACGGATATCAAAAATAATATTCTGGCTCACATTAATCATGATTCTGGAGCGGATGGTGGTAAAGATAACACCGACAACAAAGGTTCCTACCAATGCGCCTGCCAGCCATAACAAAAGCTCCACATTCTTATTGGGAATTGCATCATCCAGTGCATGCTGGGTTATCATAGGACCAAACAAGCCCATAATACCGCCAATTGCACTTAAGACCAATGCGAAAATCATCTTGCCAAGATATTTTTTAATATAGACAAAAGCTCTTAACAGATGTCGGACCTCAAAGGGAGTTTCCAAGACTTCATCTTCTTTATATGTATTTCTTCTTGCCATGGTTATACCTCCTCTCCTGTCTGCAGCTGTACCAAATTGTAATAATAGCCCTTCTTAGCAACCAGTTCATCATGGGTACCGGACTCAGTAATCCTTCCATCCTGTACCACTAAAATCTTGTCAGCAAATTTCGTGGTGGAAATTCTCTGTGCAATGATAATTTTGGTGCAGGGGAAATCCAATTCATTTAAGCTGTGTTGAATCTGTTTCTCAGTCTCCATATCCACTGCGGATGTGGTGTCATCCAATATCAAAATAGCAGGCTTTACAGCCAAGGCTCTTGCCAGGGAAATTCTCTGCTTCTGTCCTCCGGACAAGCCCACACCACGTTCACCGACTATAGTATCATAGCCTTCAGGCATCTTTGCGATAAAGTCCGAAGCTGCAGAATATCTTGCAAACTTCACAACCTCCTCCTGCTTGATATGAGGGTCTCCAAAAGCAATGTTGCCATCGATGGTATCAGAGTACAAAAGTACATCCTGTGTCGCCAGACCGATATTCTTGCGAAGCTGATGAAGCTTCATATCTTTTACATTGATATCATCCACCAGCACATCACCCTCTGTAGGCTCATAGAATCTGGGAATCAGCTGAATCAGCGATGTCTTACCGCAACCCGTTTCTCCCATGATTGCAATGGTCTCACCGGGATTTGCCACAAAGGAAATATCGTGCAACACCGGCAGATTACCGTCATCATACTTGAAGCTTACATTCTTAAATTCCACCTTACCTTTGATTCTCTCAGTAAGGTCAATGGCATCGGGATGATCAACAATCTCAGGCTCAGAGTAATAAATCTCCATAACCTTATCCGATGCTGCAGAGAATCTTTGGAATTCATTCATAATATTGCCCAGCTGACGCATAGGGTTTGCAATCGCCCAAATAAGTCCGGTAAACGCTACATATTCACCCATGGTAAGCTGACCGTTAATGATAAACAGACCACCCACAACAAGAAGCACGATAGGCATCAGGTTTGCAAAGGTTTCAATGTAAGGATAATAGGTTAACCATGTCATTGCAGTCTTTCTGTTTGTCTGGGAGTATTCTGTATTGCACTCATTAAACTTGGCAATCTCATACTCTTCTCTTGCAAACGCTTTTACTACACGGTTACCGGAAATATTTTCCTGTGCCGCCGTATTTAAGTGTGACAGCTTCTCACGAAGTGCCTTATGACGGGGCGCAACCTTATTCTTAAACAATACAATAACTATTAAGATAAAAGGTGCAATTGCCAGCACTGAGAGCGCCAATCTCCAATCCATATAGAGGAAATAAACTGTAGTTGCCCCAAACAATGCAAAAGATTCCACAATACTTCTGACAACCCAGGCAATCATATGGCGGATAGCATCCAAGTCACCCGTAACTCTGGTCATCAAGTCACCGGTACGGTAGGTACTGTAAAACTTCATATCCTGACGCTCAATTTTGTCAAACAGATGCGTTCTGATACGGAACAATACCTTTTGCGATACATGCTCCACATCAAAACAAACCAGATAAACTATCAGTGTTCGCACAAAGGTCAGTACTACCATGGCGATAATCAGCTGATAGAACAGGTCTCTTTGAGTATTAATATTCTCTGCCGCTTTCTCTCCTGTCAAAAAAGTATCTACAATTTTGGCAGTAATGTACGGCACAACCAATTGCATGGCGTTATATGCGATTGTTCCCAAAATACCGATAAAATAAATAAACCGATACCCACGCATATTCTCCCAAAGCCATGCTATTTTCGACTTTTGGTTCTTCATAGCTTCTCCTCCTTCACGAGTTTCATCATCATTCATATTTCTCTTAGACTAAATTCATTCTATCCCCACATACCCGGAGAGTAAATGTACAAAATTGCTAATAAAATGTTCTTTTTTGCCAATCAATTGCAAAAATAAAAGACATCATCACTTATATTTCTATAAGCAATGATGTCTCATAAAATCACTTTATCTGGTCTTATTTACCTGCCATCTGAGCAGCAACCTCTGCAGCGAAGTCCTCGCTCTTCTTCTCAAGACCTTCACCGGTCTCGAAACGAACGAACTTCTTAACGCTTAAGTCAGTGCCGTTTTCCTTAGCAACCTGTGCAATATACTGAGCAACAGTCTGCTTGCCGTCCTCTGCCTTAACATATACCTGCTCTAACAGACATACTTCCTTAAGCTCCTTGTTGAGACGACCAATGATAGCACCCTCGATAACCTTCTCAGGCTTACCTGCCATCTTAGGATCCTGCTCTATCTGAGCCTTGATGATTTCCTTCTCATGCTCCTTGTATTCCTCGGAAACATCAGCAGTAGCAACATACTTAGGATTCAAAGCAGCAACCTGCATAGCGATGTTGGTCATTGCTTCCTTAACTGCATCGTTAACAACTGCAGTCTCAGCCTCAACGATAACGCCAATTCTTCCGCCGCCATGTAAGTAAGATACTACACAACCGTTAGTAGCTTCAACCTTCTCGAATCTTCTGATGTTAAGGTTCTCACCGATAACGGAAATCTTCTCAACCAAAGCTTCCTTAACGGTCTTTGTGGTATCTGCATTCCAAGCTTCTGCCAGGAAAGCATCCATGTCAGCCGCCTCAGAATTAACAGCCTGCTCAGCAACAGCTTCAACATACTGCTGGAACAATTCATTCTTTGCAACGAAGTCGGTCTCAGAGTTAACCTCAACAACAGCTGCTACCTTATCACCCTTGCTAGCGATACGGCAGATACCCTCTGCTGCGATTCTGCTTGCCTTCTTCTCAGCCTTTGCCTGTCCGTTCTTTCTAAGGAACTCAACAGCCTCATCCATATTTCCATTGGTCTCATTAAGAGCCTTCTTACAATCCATCATACCTGCGCCGGTCATCTCACGCAGTTCTTTTACCATAGCTGCTGTAATTTCTGCCATTTTATTATCCTCCTAATTACTCAGCGTCTACAACCTCTTCAATATCCTCAGCTGCCTCAGCGTCTGCTGCTACCTCTTCCTCGGTATAAACAGCTTCGCCCTGGTTAGCTTCGATAACTGCATCTGCCATCTTTGCAACGATAAGCTTTACTGCTCTGATAGCATCATCGTTACCGGGGATGATATAGTCAAGCTCTTCAGGGTCACAGTTGGTATCACCGATACCAAGTAAAGTAATTCCCAGAGAGTGTGCTTCCTGAACACAAATTCTTTCCTTCTTAGGATCTACTACGAAGATAGCATCGGGAACTCTGGTCATGTTCTTGATACCGCCAAGGTTCTTCTCCAGCTTCTCCCACTCCTTCTTAAGCTCGATAACTTCCTTCTTGGGAAGTACATCAAAAGTACCGTCCTGAGACATGGTCTCGATTGCATGCAATCTGTCGATACGGGACTGGATGGTCTTGAAGTTGGTAAGCATACCGCCCAACCATCTCTCGTTTACATAGTACATACCGCAACGCTCAGCCTCAGTCTTAACTGCATCCTGTGCCTGCTTCTTGGTACCTACGAAAAGAATGGTACCGCCCTGTGCTGCGATTTCTGAGATTGCCTTGTATGCCTCATCAACCTTGCCTACAGACTTCTGTAAGTCGATGATGTGGATACCGTTTCTCTCGGTGAAAGTGTAGGGAGCCATCTTAGGGTTCCATCTTCTGGTCTGATGTCCGAAATGAACACCTGCTTCAAGTAACTGCTTCATAGAAATAACGCTCATGTCTTTACCTCCGTTTGGTTAAATACTTCCGCACTCCCTTTTCTGCCGGGCAAGCGTTATTACCCGGTTAGCTCCAAAAAAGATTCCCCCGAAGGGAAACACCATTTTTGAATCAGGATGCGTGTTTTTTAGTCACAACGTTGTGATTATAACATAAGAAAACCCCTGTGACAAGGGGTTTTTCTTAATTTTATCTGCAATTTTATCTGCTTCTCGTAATGATTTTAGCGATTTCTTCCTCTGAGGTTCCATAAGGGATTTCATAAGTGCCTACGCTAATCCGTTTATCATATCCGTTGTTGCACAAATATCTGTCAAAATCCTTTGCACTCTCCACAAGACCGGCTTCTTCCAAATCACGGCTTACGCTTACCGAGCTGTCACCTTTCACCACCGTTATGGCAACCGCTTCTGCAGCATCTGTGCTTCCTGCTTCTTCCGTGCTTTCGTCAGGCTCTGTACTCTCTGGTACTTCCTCACTCTCTGTAGGCTCCGTGCTCTCTGGTACTTCCTCACTCTCTGTAGCCTCTGTGCTCTCTGGTACTTCCTCACTCTCTGTAGTCTCTGTGCTCTCTGGTACTTCTTCACTCTCTGCAGGCTCTGTGCTTTCGGCTATACTTTCGCTCTCCTGCTTCTCATCCTCGTCATATACTATCGTCGGGGATGTACTCTCCTGATTTTTCAAATCGGAAAGAACCGTGGCTTTTTCTTCCACCATTCCCAATTGTAACGCTCTCTTTTTTATTTCTTCATCCGACAGGGATTCTTTTCCTCCGGTTGCAACACCCATTAAAATGGCTGTCACAATCATACTGATGCCGATTCCCCGCATATAATATCTTCTTTTCATTTTGGCTCACATTTCTTAATTATTACAATCAACTGTTCTTATATAAATCAATGACCAGTTTTACCTCACCCACACCAAGACCAAGTGTCTTTGCAATCACCACATTGGATTTTCCCTGTCTGTAAAGTTCCAGAATCTGTTCGTTCTTATTGGCACCAATGCTTTCTGACTCGGGTAATAAAACTGTGTCCTGACCTGTTTTCGTTTCTTTTGCAACCTTTGTCACACGTTTTTGTTTCTTTTCCGGATTTTGGCTTTCTTTTTCCTTAGCCGGTATTACCACTGTCTCTGTTTGAACCTTCTCTTCTTTAATGGTCTCAACCGAAAGCTTCTGGAAATTGGTAACGGTAGCTTCTGCTTCCTTTACGGTTTTATTCACCTCTGATACCGTGTTTTTCAGGTTGGTATGCTTGTCATTCAGCATATCATATAAAAACATTACCTCTTCATGATTCTTATGGATTTCCTGTAATACGGTATCTGAATACTCGTTTACAGCCATTATCTTTTCATTTGTAAGCCGCTCCAGGGAACGTTCGGTCTTCTCCACCGCATATCCCACGGCTTCTTCTACTACATCATCCACATGTGCTCTCACGCTGTCCATTTCCCGGGAAATCATTGTCTTTATTTCTTCTTTTGCTACTACCTGCGTTTCTTCCGCCATCTCTTCCTTCCTGACCGGAAGTACAAAGCTTAAAATAAAGACAACTGCACCCACTATCAACAAAACAATTTCCATTACTTCCATGAAATCTTATCATCCAATCCTTATATTTTCATATCAAAGCTTTGCCTGCCCTTTACAACCATCTGCTCATGCTTTTGCTGCTTTCTACGGTCCTTTCCACCGTTTCCGGCATACTCATTGTCTCCCTTTTCCTTCGCATCGAACTGTCTGCTATGCCAGCCGGTCTCATCACTTTCATTCACCTGATTAGTGCGTCTTACCTGCTCCTTTTGTACATGCTGTCCGATATTGGACTGGTCAACAAAACCTTTAATATCTTCATTATGCTTTATGGTTGTATAGTCCTGCGCTCTTGATATAGTTGTAAGTTCTATCGAACCAAATGCCATAATACTCCTCCTTTATAGAGGCATCATTTTTACCTCGCCCTCACGCTTCTCGAATTTGCAATATTTATAGCTTGTCTGAATCAACATGGACACATCACCGATTACAATCGTGGTACCGGGATAAACCTCCCCGAGTACTTCAATCTCAGCTTTAATGGACGGATCAAACAAAAGCTGTAATTCCTTCATAAGATTACTCTTCTGCTCAAGTTCCACCTTCTTTTCCGTGAGCGTCTTTATAGCTCCCTTAACATAATTTACCTGGTCAAGTGAAAACTTTGCTCCCTTTGCCTTCTTTTCTGTAAAATTCGCTATTACAGGCTGTACGGAACGGATTACTTTAACTATTTCCGCAACCTCTTTCTGCGTCTGCATATATTGCGTCTTTATTTGCGGACTGACACCAACTTCTACAATGGTAGAGGCTCCCATCACTGCTCCCAGTGTCTTTACGGATATTTTATTTCCCGCGTGTATATGACCGCCCGTTATAAAGCCTCTTTTTCCGGATACGGTAATCTCCGTACCTGCTGAAACATCAGAGTGCAGAATAGACTCCGTACTCACATATCCGTCTGCCTCTGCTTTTGCATTTTCCAAAAACTTGGCAACAATATTTCCTCCTGCCTGAAGTATTCCCTTGGACATACCGTTCATGCCTCTGGCAATAATAATGTTACCGTCCGCATAGATTTTTGCACCCTCAACCACGCCGTTAATGATAACGTTTCCCCTGGCTTTAATCTCATAATTTGATGCCACATTGCCGTTTACCTGTACGCTGCCTTCAAAATCAATATTTCCTGTAGAAATATCTACGTTTTCAACCTCATAAACGTCAGAAACAAAAACCTTATCCTCCACAAGCATTACATGCCCGTTCACCATGGAGGTAATGGAAAGTCTGTCCTCCGAAAGCTGAATATTGTTACCATATTTGTGCATCAGCTTTTTCACTTCTCTGGGCTTTATTTTATTACCGATTACATCCTCTCCGTATTCTCCTTCATCCGCAGGAATAATACGTGCCAGCACGTCGCCCTTCTTACAGTGATTAATCACATTCAGATGGAAAAAGTCAACACTACCATCCTCTAACATAGTAGGCTGCACATGTACATCGGTATTGAAAAAATACTCCATCTTGGCATCCGTACCATGTCTTGGTTCTTTACCCTTTGCGACTATCAAATCCGTACAGTAGGAAGGCTCCTCAAAATGCTTTTTCAATGTTTCCAACTGAATTCCCGCCGTGATATTACGGAAACGCAAATCTTTTACAAATTCATCAATCGTAAGTCTTTTACCGGTTTCCGAAGGCGCAAAAAAGCGGGCTACTGCCGTCATGTTATCCGGACTGACTGTAACCTGATAATCTTCTTTGTATGGAGGGCACTGACCTGTCCCCAATGGAAATACCATTTCCCTCTGCTCTAAAATAGCTCTGTGAAGAGCTGTCAAATCGTAGGTATATCCGCCTTTTTCAAGATATGCCTGCAATTCCAACGTTCTAATGTCTTCTCCGCCATCCTTTGCCGGAAATAGCTTTACCCCCACACCTTCTACTGTTTTTACTAACTGAAAGTACCCGTTATTCATTTCATTCCCTTCTCCTAAACCGTATTTACTTATCTGATAAAAGCCCCATATAGCTTCCCATTTTCACCTTCATTTTTTGCAGTGCTCTGGTGTGCAACTGGGAAATCCTGGATTCTGAAACTTCAAGAATATTGCTGATTTCCTTAAGTGTCAGCTCCTCATAATAATATAGCGTAATAACCTTTTGTTCTTTTTCCGTCAACAGGGACAATGCTTCACCAAGTACCTTGGTTAGCTCATCCTTTTCCACCTGTTCCTCAGGACCTACAAAGCGCGAAGTTGTATGTCTGCTGTAATCCTGCGAGACATCGCTTCCCTGGTCCATATATTCATTTAATGACACAACACCTGTGATTTTCATCTGCGACTGCCAGTCCGCATATTCATCTTGAGAAATTCCAAGTCCTTTAGCAATTTCCTCATCAGTCGCGGAATGACCTGTAGTCTGCTCTATTTCCTTAATCACAGAGTCAATTTGTTTCTGTTTCTGTCTGATGGTTCTCGGTATCCAATCCATTTTCCGGATTTGATCCAGTATGGCTCCCCGGATTCTCAAACTCGCATAAGTTTCAAACTTCACTTCCTTCATGCAGTCAAACTTATCTATGGCATCTATCAGACCAAAAATACCATAGCTCACCAAATCCTCATACTCCACATTGTATCCCAGATACATACTGAGTCTTCCTGCCACCAGTTTTACCAAGGGTGCATACTCAAGAATAATCTTTTCCCTGGCTTCCGGAGATTTTGTTTGCGCATATTCTTCTAACAGCTTTTTCTTGCCGGCTTCATCCATAGGCCTTTACACCCTCCTTCCGTAATTTATGCTTCCTGCTGATTTTCCTTCTCCCCTTCAGCCTCTTCAGCATCCTTTTGAATTACTTCTCCTTCTTCCTTGCTTTTCTTATCATTCTGTTTCTCAAAATTGTCAAGTAAGCCTTTGAGAACGCTGCCTAACGTATAGAACAATACCAATACCACTGCAAGGGAAATCAATTTTGCACTGATGGAATAGTTTTTCAAAAATGTAATGATACAGGTAACGGCGCCCGCTACCAACATTAATATTATAGGCATATATTTTCTGTTCATTTCGTTCTTCCTTATCAGATGACTGTCTGTGCTTTTCCAACTGCCCTTATATGAAATTCTCCCGTCTCGGGATAATAGGTTACAGTTCTACCATAATTTGCCCCTGTATCCTGAGCAAGAAGCGGTATATTCAATTCTGCAAGCTTTTGTACGGATGCCTCAACATTTCGCTCTCCAATCATCATCGTACCATTATTGGTATTAAACTGGAACATAGTTGCTCCGCCCGCAATCTTTGCCTCCATGCGCGCTCTGCTTGCACCCAGCTTTTCCATCTGACTTACCAGCTCTACAATTCCGGTATCTGCAAACTTTGCAATATTCTGGCTACTGTTACGAATTGCTGTACTGTCCGGTAACATAATATGTGCAAGTCCACCGATTTTGGTAACAGGGTCACGAAGAGCAATTCCTACACAGGAACCAAGCCCCAAGGTGGTTACACCATCGGGGCTTACGCAAGTCTTCAAATCTGCCATTCCAACCTTAATTATTTCACTCATTCTTTTATCCTTTGTCCCTAGATTTACAGTACCGGTATTCCTAAAGAAGTCAAAATTTTAGAATAAGAATCCAAATCCGGTATCAATATAAAATAACCGTCAATCTCTACTTCGTCATAGAACTGAGACTGAATTAAAAGAATTTTGTCACCCATAGTTCCGAAATAAATTGCAGGCACACTCAAAATGGCACTTGCCATATCAACCGTTAACTGCGGCGGCGTAGGGAATATCTTCAAATTTGTCAGGCTTGACAGCGAATTTAAATAAGCACCGGTAATGATATTACCGACCTCTTTCATAGCAGATAATTCCATCTCCGTGAACTCATCGCTCTCAGGAGCCATTCCCATCATGATTTTATTAATCAGATGCTTTGCGCTTGCCTGCTCTACCAAAAACATCATACTGCCGGTGATATCTCCCTCTACACCGAGAAAAACACCAACCATAATCTGTTCTTCACCGCCCATGATTTCACCAACCTCAGAGAAATCCAACAGTTTAACCTGGGGAACCTGCATATCCACTTTGCACTGGAGCATCTGGGAAAGTGCCGTCATGGCATTTCCCGCTCCGATATTACCAATTTCTTTTAATACGTCTCCGTAATTCTCAGAGACCTTTTCCAAGCTCATATCACCCATGGGATATTTCCTCCGTTAACTCTTAAGCATTTTCTTCCAAGGTAATCATATTTAAGTCTAACAGGGAAATCAATTCACCATTGTGTTTTCCCACTGCGTTTGTAAATCTGACCTTTCCGTCCTTGTTATCATAGTTCAGCTTTTCGATTTCGTTACTTGTCAGAGTCACTACCTCTTTTACCTCATCAACGATGATGCCGACATTACCTTCCTGCTCAAGCTTCAGAATAATAATTCTGGTTGCTTTGGTAATCTCATCGGCTTCATAACCCATCTTAAGACGGATACTGATAACCGGCAAAACCTCTCCTCGAAGGTTGATAACACCCTTTAAATACTCCGGCACCTTCGGCACTCTGGTCATCCGCTGCATTCTTACAATATTGTCTATGTAGCGAATATCGATTCCAAACTGTTCTTCACCCAGACGAATTACGATAAACTGGATGGTCTCCAATGCTTCTTTGCTATTAATATCAGCAACACTTAAATTATTTGTTGTAGTCAGCTGTTCCATACTGTTATCTCTCCCTTCTTTACAGTAAAGCGTTGGCATCCAAAATCAGTGCCACTTCGCCATCACCCAAAATGGTTGCTCCGCTGATAAACTTACACTGCTTAATGTATTTACCAAGGGACTTTATAACAATTTCCTGCTGTCCAATCAACTCGTCAATTACCAGACCGGCTAAACGGTCACCCTTCTTAACGATAACAACTACCATATTAGCGTCGGGAGACTTGGTACTTTCCACATCCAGCAACTCATTCAAGCGGATGATAGGAATTACGGTACCTCTCAAATGAATTACTTCCTTACCCTGAACCAGCTTAATCTCACCGGGCTCAATATCTTCGATTGTCTGGATAGAGCCAAGAGAAATAGCATACTTTTCTCCTCCTACAACAACCATAAGTGCCTGAATAATTGCAAGGGTAAGCGGAAGTCGAATTGTCCATGTACTTCCCTCTCCCAGCTTTGTCTTAACTTCCACCTCACCGCTCAAGGATTCAATCTTGGAACGTACTACATCAAGACCAACTCCTCGTCCGGATACATCTGATACCTTCTTTGCAGTTGAGAAGCTGGGCAGGAATAGAAGATTAATGATATCCTTTTCCGCCATGGTTGCAGCCTGCTCAGGTGTAATAACTCCGCGTTCAATAGCCTTCTCTTTAACTGCCTCTATATCAATACCGTTACCGTCATCTCTTACTTCGATAACAACGTTATTACCATCCTGATATGCATCCAGGAAAATAGAACCTACTGCAGGTTTGCCACGCTGTGCACGGATTTCTGCTGACTCCAGACCATGGTCTGCAGAATTACGAAGCAAATGCATCAGAGGGTCACCAATCTCATCCACCACCGTACGGTCAAGCTCTGTCTCCTCACCGGACATATACAGTTCCATTTTCTTTCCGAGATTTTTGGAAAGATCACGAATCATACGAGGGAACTTATTAACAACGCTCTCAATGGGAACCATTCGAACCTTCATAACGGATTCGTGAAGGCTGGTGGTTACGCTCTCAAGATACTCAATATGCTCATCAATCGCTCCGTTTGCAGTGCCCTCCTGATCTGTAGCAGATACCAAAGAGTTCTTAGCAATGATAAGCTCGCTTACCAGATTCATAAGGACATCCAGCTTTTCAATATCAACACGGACAGTACGGTTAACAACCGGCTTGCCGGGAACCTGCTTCTTCTCTGTCTTAGCTGCTGCTTTGGACTTGTCCTCTGTTTTCGCAAGCGCACTGCCCTTAGCAGCATTATCACCATCTGCAATATCTTCAACAGGGTGATAACTCTTCACCTTCTCAAGCTCCAGCTCAGCACCTGTTACCTGTGCAATCTCAGAAACATATTCTGCTGCTTTGATAATCACATCGAGGCTGTTCTCTGAAACAACAATCAGTGTAAAGTCTCTCTCAAATCTCTCATCCTCGATATCCTGTGCGCTCGGCCAGGAAACAATAATTTCGCCCTTTTCTTCAATAGCTTTAAACACAAGGAATGCTCTTGCCGCTTTCAAAATGCAGCTTTCCTGTACCACAACATTAAGACCGAATACATTTTTATCCTGCTTCTTTGCTGCCTGAATAACACGTATCTGACTATCATCCAAATTGATATCATTCCACTTTTCTTCAGTCACTTCGGATTTTGCAGCTTTCTTGGTCTTCTTAGGCGCTTCTTTCTTCTCATCATCAGCAGACTTACCCGCCAAAATCTCATTCAACTGCTTAATAAGCGGTTCATTATCATTAGTACCCTCATCTGCCGTTGATTGAATATTGTTATTATACTCTTCCAATGCATCAAGACAACGGAACAAAACATCAATCATTTCGGGTTGCACTTTGATATTACCGTTTCTCACCTCTGAAAAAACATTCTCCATGTCATGGGTCAGTGCCTGCATACGCTTATAACCCATAGTACCCGCCATTCCCTTTAAGGAATGTGCTGCACGGAAAATCTCATTGACAGTATCCATATTCTCAGGATCTGCCTCCAAATCCAGAATCTGAGTGTTCAGATTTTGTAAATGCTCTTTTGTTTCATCCAGAAAAATTTCAAGATATTGGCTAACGTCCATCTTATCCTCCAATCTGCCGAAACCGGCACCTTCATCATTAGGGTGTTACTCCCACCTGTAGAATAATTTCCTGTGCTATCTGCTCCAGTGGAACTGTTTGATCTGCCAACCCTGCATTTACAATGCTTTTAGGCATTCCGTAGACCACACAGCTGTCCTGATTTTGAGCAATGACATGCACTTTTTTCTTTGCTTTCAGATTCCGGATACCCTCCATTCCATCGGCACCCATTCCGGTCATAACAGCACAGACAATTTGGTCATATCTGCTGTCAGCCAAAGATTCATACATATAATTGGCACACGGTTTTACTCCTTCACGGGAAGGTTCATCCGTATAATGGATTGTTGCAATGCCGGTCTGCGAAGTCACTACATTCATGTGCATGCCTCCCATGGCAACATATACAACTCCCTTTTTAAGGACATCACCCTCGCTTGCTTCCTTAACCTCAACCTCACTCAAACCGTTTAACCGTTCAGCCAGTGAAGCCGTAAAGCCCTTGGGCATATGCTGTACCAATACCACCGGTGCATCCAAATCACCCGGCAACTTTGGAATGACTGCCTGCAAAGCTTTGGGACCTCCCGTAGAGCTTGCTATGGCAACAATCTTATTCCCCGTTGTATTAGCCGAATGCTTTTTCACAATGTCTACCACTTTTGCGGTAATATTCTTGTCCTTTAGCTCCTTGCTTTCAGACTCAAATACAGGTGGCTTGCTGTCACAAACGACCTCCAAAATACGGAGCAAATCATCTCGAAACTGTTCCACCCGACAATCCATTGCGTTGTCCGGTTTATGTATGAAATCCAAGGCTCCAAGTTCCAGAGCATCGAGAGTGGTCTTGGCCCCCTCTCTTGTATCTGTACTGGCCATCATTACTTTCGCCGGAATCTTGTACTTACGCAGCTCCTTTAAAAGTTCCAAACCATTCATTCTCGGCATATTCACATCTAAAACCACTGCATCATATGTATTCCTGCTGAGTAAATCCAAGGCCTGCAGACCGTTTGTTGCTCTTGCTGTCACCTGGAATCTCTTGTCATTATTGATTATATCACAAAGCACGCTTCTCATGAGTGCAGAGTCATCAACTACCATGATTTTTTTTGTGATTTCTTCCATTTTTTAACCTCTTTTTCCGAAAATTTTAGTAATTTATAATAATCTTTCTTTTTTTCGGCTTTTTCTCTCTTCCTCAAATATATATCTGATAATCTCTTCTCTGGAATTTACATTAAGGCGGAAATACTCCATACGATATTCCAGATAACCCGGTTTGTTCTCCGGATTTTTCACGGACAATATCTTGCCCAACACCTCAAATTGCTTACGTGTATCACCGATTTGCAGAGGATAGCTGCAATATATCAGACTTCCGGCTTCAAAACGCTCCTTAGACATGAACCGTATTCCTCCGCCGCTTATATCTACAATAACACCCTCCTGCATGGTTAATCCAAGCTGTATGCGATAAGGCTCATTATTCTCAATCGGTCGCATTTCCTCTTCTGTAAGTGCCCTTACCTGCATCTCAATGGCACAGCTGAACCGGTAATACTCTCTTCTCTGATATTTACTCAAATCACTAATCAATTCCATTACAAGCATATAAACGTTATTGCTCTTATATCTGTCTGTGATTCGTGCGTAGCATTGATACAAACCGCTTTCTCCGTAAAATATCATCTCATACTCACTGTCTATGGGGAGAAGCACCAGTTTGCTCTGCTCCAGAGGCATCTCAATCTCAAGTGTATCCTCCGTTAATATGTCAATCACTCTGCTTTGATATACCTTGGGGGTAACCTCTTCGCTCCCCTTCCATCTGTCCAGTGACTGTAAATCTATTCTGTTTCCGTTTTCAATAAACTTTGAAAGCATACTAAACACCTTTCAATTCCTTTATCTGCCTGAAACTATATGAGAAAAGAAGGCTGCCATTCCACGTTTGGGCTGGCGGAGTTCTTCTTCCTTATCCATAAGTCTGTAAGCTATTTTTTCGTAGGCAAGGCTTGATTTCGCAGCAGGGTTTTGTGCCGATATGGGTGTTTGCTGCATCACTGCCCTAACAAGCTGGGCATCTTGCGGTATGCATCCCAGATATGTCATCGGAAGTTTCAAATACCTGGTCACCACAGCATTCAGTTTATTAAACAAAACCTCACCGTCAGCTTCTCTTTCAACCTTGTTGGCAATCAGCTTTACTTTAGTGACATCCTCCCTGAATCTGGGATGTCTGTAAAGCGCCTTCAGCAAAGAATAGGAATCCGTTATGGAAGTCGGCTCCGGTGTTGTAATCAATAAGATTTCACCGCTTGCCACCAAAAATTCCAATACTGCATCAGCAATTCCGGCTCCCGTATCCACAATCACAATATCCGCTATCGCATCTAATTGAGCAAGATTCTGAATGATATACGCCAGATAATCCCTGCTCAAATTAGACATACCCGCTATTCCGGAACCGCCGGAAATAAATCCCACCTCCATAGGTCCCCAGGTAATAATCTCTTTTATATTTTTTCCCTGATAAATCAAATCACACAGATTATGCTTGGGAACTGCACCAAACATAATCTCTATATTGGCAAGTCCAAAATCCGCGTCCAGAATAATCACTTTCTTACCCATCTTGCGAAACTGAATGGCCAGATTGATGGCTGTATTGGATTTTCCCACACCGCCCTTACCACTGGTTACGGTAATCACCCTCGCTAACGGACGATTCTGCATGCTTGCCTTAATTATTCGTAACTGTTCTGCCTGATCCATAAAGCTAATGCTTTCCTCCCAATAATTGTTTTACCGTCTTCTGCGGGTTGAACTTTTCAATATCATCCGGAACATTCTGTCCATAGGTTACATATGCAACACTGCTGTCAGCCGCCAGTTTAATATTTAAGATACTTCCGAGAGTTGATGTCTCATCAATCTTGGTAAAAATCAGCTGAAATCCGGTAATCTCTTTGTAAGTATCCACTATCTTTAACAGATCTCTATACTGGGTGGTAACACTGAGTACCAAAAAACACTGGTATTCCGTTACATTCCCGCCCACATTTTCCTTCAGGGAATCCAATAATACCTTCATATCACCAAGCTGCTGCTCGTTCTTGTAGGAATGACCTGCCGTATCAACAAAAATATAGTCAAATTCATGAAAGCTTGCAATGGCATCCTGCAGCTCCTCTTTGGTATAGATAACCCTGAATGGTACCTCCAAAATATTAGCGTAGGTACGAAGCTGTTCAGCTGCGGCTATACGATAAGTATCCGCGGTAAGCAACGCCACTTTCTTCTTTTCCTCCACGGAATAGTAACTTGCAAGCTTGGCTATCGTCGTAGTCTTTCCCACTCCGGTGGGTCCTACAAAAAGAATAACCTTCGGTCCTTTTTCAGCCGGCGTAATCCCTCCTATTTTGCCAAACTTCAAAATCATCTTCTGATAAATATTGGCAAGGATATAGTCAAACGGCATGTTGGGCTTTTTGTTCTTTTCAATATCCTCCATCAGCTGATTTGCATATTTTTCATCTACACCATTGTCAATCATGGTATTGTACAGCAGACGGATAAATTTATCCTGTTCCTTGTTCTCCATTGATTTTTCCTCTTGCACATCCGGCTTCTTTTGCACATTTTCCGGCATTGCTTCTGCAACAGGCTCCTGTTTATTTTCTTTCTTAACAGGCTCGGGGGGATTTTGCAGACGGTTTTCCAAAAGCGTCTGCAGACTATCCAATTTCTTTTCGATATTATCCGTATTGGTCAGATGAATACCTTCTCTGTTTGCTGTACTCTTTTGTACCGGTTCCCTGCGCACCGGCGCAATGACTTCTCTTTCATCTTCCAGGGCCACTGTCACTTCCACCTGCTTGGAACGGAAAGCCGCAAATAATCCTTTGCGCTTTACATTCTTTACATTCATGATAACAACGCCGTTACCAAGCTCCTTTTTAGCCGCCTCTATTGCTTCCTCTTCTGTTTTTCCGACAAATTTTTTAATAATCATTATGCTGTCACCATTCCTACTGACTGTAATTCAACGTTACTTTCCACCTCATTGTAGGATACCACAACCAAATCCCTGTAATAATCCTCTGTAAGACGTTTAAAGTATACTCTTACAATGGGCGAAGTAATAATAATAGGATTTTTTCCCAGATTTTCCAATTTCGCTGTTTCTCTTCCTACGGAATCCACGATTGCTCTGGCTCTTGCAGGGTCAATATTTAAGAACGCCCCTGTCTCTGTCTGCTTCACACTTGCCATAATCTCCTGTTCTATCTTAGGGTCAAGTGTTACCACGCTCGTGGTCTCATGTGCAGGAAAATACTTGGTGGAAATTGCACGCTTTAAGCTTTGGCGTACATATTCCGTCAGAATATCCGTATCCCTCGTGGTCGGTGCATAATCTGCCAGTGTTTCTGCTATTGTCAGCAAATCTCTGATGGAAATACCTTCTCTTAACAGGTTTTGTAACACCTTCTGCACCTCGCCAAGCCCCAATAGCTTGGGTACCAGCTCCTCCACAAGCGAAGGATTGGTCTCTTTTAAGTTGTTTATCAGGCTCTGTACATCCTGACGTGTCAAAAGCTCGGATATGTACTGTCTGATAATCTCCGTCAGGTGTGTAGCAATAATGGAGGGCGGATCTACAACCGTATAGCCCAGACTCTCCGCTCTTTCTCTCTGTCCCTCCGTTATCCAGATAGCAGGCAGATGGAAGGAAGGCTCAAAGGTCGGTATACCGGTAATTTCCTCCTCCACATACCCGGGATTCATAGCCATGTAATGATCAAACAATATTTCGCCTTCACTGACCTGAATTCCTTTGATTTTAATAATATACTGATTTGGATTGAGCTGGATATTATCTCGCAGACGGATAATCGGAACAACCGTACCAAGTTCAATGGCAATCTGTCTTCTTATCATAACAACACGGTCAAGCAAATCGCCGCCCTGACTCACATCCGCAAGGGGTATAATTCCGTAACCAAACTCTAATTCGATAGGGTCTACCTGCAATAAGCTGTTTACATTCTCCGGCTGCCTGATTTCCTCTGCTGCAACCTCCTCGCTGTCTACCTCTTTTTCAATTTGCGAAGTCTCAATAGTATCTGCAATGTTTCTTCCGACAATGATAAATACCAAGCCGAAGCCCACAAACAAAATCGTGTTCAAGGTAGTAACAAAGCCCAGCACCGCCAACATGGTTCCCACCAGATAAAGCACCTTTGGAATACTGAATAGCTGTCCCATAAGTGCAGAGCCAAAATCAGCATCCTTGCTTCCTTTGGTCACCAGTATACCTGTTGATAATGATATCAACAGGGAAGGTATCTGGCTTACCAGACCGTCACCAATGGTCAAAATCGTATATTTGTCCACAGCAGCGCCAATGTCCATACCCTGTCTGGTAACACCCATAACCAGACCACCCACGATATTGACTACAGTGATAATCAGACCGGCAATAGCATCTCCCTTAACATATTTAACCGCACCATCCATGGAGCCGAAGAAATTTGCCTCCTGCTGGATTTTATCACGTCTTCTTTTTGCCTCTTCATCCGTGATGGCTCCGGTATTTAAATCTGCATCAATTGCCATCTGTTTACCGGGCATTGCATCCAAAGTAAATCTTGCGGTTACTTCGGATACACGCTCGGAACCTTTATTGATAACCATAAACTGAATCAGTATCAGAATGATAAACACAATGATACCGATAACCAAATCGCCGCCACCTACATATTCACCAAAGGTAGCAACAACATTACCGGCATCTCCCTTGCCAAGAATCAGCTTGGTGGAGGATACGTTTAATGCAATTCTAAATATGGTGGTAAACAGCAAAATAGTAGGGAAATAAGACATATCCAATACTTCTTTGCTGAACATGGACTGAAACATAATGGTCAGTGCAACGGCAATATTAAGTGCAAGGAGAATATCCAAAAGCCATGAAGGCACGGAAACAATAAACATGACAATCGCTACCATAAGATATAATGCCACGCCAAGGTCGGCCTTCTTAACTTTCATACTCTCACTCCCTTCCATTTTTTATTTACAGCTTCTTTTACCGGGAATTTATATTTTCCCTTGCAGTTTATATACAAATGCCAGCACCTCTGCCACCGCCTGATATAACTCCGGCGGCACCGCCTGTCCTACATCTACATTGGCATAAAGCATTCGTGCTAACGGCTTATTCTCTACAATCTCAATCTTATTTTCTTTAGCAATTTCCTTGATTCTTGCCGCCAGATAATCCTCTCCTTTGGCAATCACCAGCGGCGCATCCGCCACCTCCGGATCATATTTGATAGCAACTGCATAATGGGTCGGGTTGGTAATGACCACATCTGCCTGAGGAAGATTTTGCATCATACGTCTCTGAGAAACCTCTCTCATCTTCTGACGTATCTTTCCCTTTATCTGGGGATCTCCTTCCTGTTGCTTGTATTCTTCTTTGATTTCCTGCTTGGTCATTTTCATGTCCTGGCTGAATTTCACCTTCTGATATACAAAATCCGCCAGTGCAATCACCATATATACTATGGAAATCCGAATCCCCAAATCCGTCACTGTCTCAGCCGCAAGGCCGATTGCCTGCATGAGCGACATATCATATAAAATATATAGAAGCGGCCATTTGTCTTTCAGATACCCATAACAGATATATACAATCAATCCGATTTTTAGCAGAGATTTAATTAATTCCACCACAGAATTCACGGAAAAGATTCGTTTGAATCCGGAGATTGGATTTATCTTACTGAATTTGGGCTGCATGGGCTTTCCCGTAGGTTTCCACCCAACCTGCGCCACATCACTTAAAAATGCTACTATCACACCGACAATCAATATCGGAGCACAGATAATTACTGTATCCAGCATCATGTTCTGAAAAACAATCCGCGTATCGTTGGTTGGCATAAATCCATGCCAAAAGGTTACCACTTCCGGTATATTGTTATAGGTCTTTGAAAACAGTGAAAGCAGTTGTCCCCCCATGTTTCCAACCCAGAACTTCAACACCAGAAACAGAGCAAGTAATCCAAGACCGTTGGCAATCTCCCTGCTCTTTGCTACCTGTCCTTCTTTTCTGGCATCCTGCAACTTTTTGGCTGTAGCAGGTTCTGTTTTTTCTCCGCCCATTCCCTCCTTGGCGAAGAATTGCAAATTATATTCTAATATCACTTTTCTTCACTCCCGGGAAGTAAAATATTACCCTTGCATGGCTTTTACAAAGGAAACAATCATCTCTTTCATCTGTTGGAATACAAAATCTGCCGCTCCCGGCAACAACCCCGTAACCAAAAACAAAATAGAAAGGCCAACTACAATCTTTAACTGGATACCTACAGCAAACATATTCATCTGCGGCGACACCTTCGCCAATACACCAAGTATGGCGTTAAGCAAAAGCATAACGCAGAAAATCGGCAATACAATACGGAAACCGATAATTACATAATTGGTTAAAAAGGTAATCATACTGCTAAGCAGTGCATCTGCATGAAAAACCGCACCGTTTACCGGTATCAGGGTAAAGGTATCCGCTAACGCTCCCAAAAGATACCTGTACATTCCCGTAGCAATCAGCATCAGCATCAGCATATACTGATAATAAGCTCCCGTAATACTGGTTGTCTCTTTGGTGGCGGGATCTAACAGAGTCGTCATGG
>SVFG01000031.1 GCA_015056975.1 Lachnospiraceae bacterium
TATCAAGACACCTGAGAAGAATGCATGGGAAAAGGTTAAAGCAGTCAGAAAGGTGGAGAGACCTTCTGCATGTGATTATATGGATTATATCCTGGAGTATTTTGTGGAGGCCCATGGTGACAGAGCCTTCCGTGATGACCCGGCGATTGTGGGTGGAATCGGTTTTCTGGACGGTAAGCCGGTAACCGTGATTGCGGAGCATAAGGGTAAAAATCTCAAGGAATGTAAAGAGAGAAATTATGGTATGCCCATGCCTGAAGGATATCGTAAGGCACTCAGACTGATGAAACAGGCGGAGAAGTTTAACAGACCCATTATCTGTTTTGTCAATACACCGGGTGCGTTCTGCGGTATGGAAGCGGAAGAGCGCGGTATGGGTGAGAGCATTGCAAGAAATCTTTTGGAGATGTCGGCACTAAAGGTACCCGTACTCTGTATTCTGATTGGCGAAGGCGGTAGTGGCGGAGCGCTGGCAACTGCTGTGGGAAACGAAGTGTGGATGCTTGAAAATGCAACCTATTCCATTCTTTCTCCGGAAGGCTTTGCATCTATTTTGTGGAAGGATTCTGCGAGAGCACAGGAAGCCAGTGAGGTCATGAAGATTACTGCGGAGGATTTACGCAAACTTGGTGTTATTGAAAAGATTATTCCCGAATTTGGCGGTGCCGATGCAAGTACTCAGGAAGCAATCGGTAATTATCTGAAGGATAATATCAAGGAATTTTTAAAGAAATATGATGGTATGAGCGGAGAAGAAATCGCAAAAGAGCGTTATGACAGATTCCGTAAATTCTAGTGGTAAGTTATTTGGAGGCTTGAATGGAAAGAAAAGAGCTTGTGATAGGAAATCTGCGTGTGCGGATTCCGGTAATACAAGGGGGAATGGGGGTTGGCGTCAGCTTATCAGGACTTGCAGGCGCAGTGGCTGCTGCAGGAGGAGTTGGTGTCATCTCAACAGCACAGATAGGATTCCGAGAGCCGGATTATGATGACAACCCGCTTGCCTGCAATTTGCGTGCAGTGGGAAAGGAAATAAAAAAGGCAAGACAGCTTGCGGACGGAGGCGTCATAGCCGTCAATATTATGGTGGCAACCCAGGATTATGAGGAATATGTAAAGGCAGCAGTGGATGCCGAGGTGGATTTGATTATATCCGGAGCAGGACTCCCCATGCAGCTTCCTAAGCTGGTAGAAGGCTCTGCTGTAAAGATAGCTCCCATTGTTTCAAGCAAGAATGCACTGGCAGTTATTACAAAATATTGGAAAAAGAAATTTGACAGACTACCGGACCTTGTTGTGATAGAGGGACCAAAGGCAGGCGGACATCTGGGATTTACCAGGGCTCAGATTGAGGAGTATACCGACGAGGGATACGATAAGGAAATTGTTAAGATTATTGAGCTTGCCGGGGAGTTGGAGGCACAGTATGAGGTGTCCATACCGGTTGTTGTGGCAGGCGGTATATATTCCAAAGAAGATATGGAGCATTATCTGGCTTTGGGAGCAAATGGTGTCCAGATGGGTACCAGATTTGTGACAACCATTGAATGTGATGCCAGTGATAGTTATAAGCAGGCATATTTGGATGCAACAAAAGAAGATATAGTAATCGTGGACAGTCCGGTGGGAATGCCGGGAAGAGCCATCCGCAATGAGTTTTTGGAGAGAGTAAAAAACGGAGAACGCTTTATGGATAAATGCAGGCGTTGTATCAGTACCTGCAAGCCCCAGAGCAGTCCCTATTGTATTTCAAGGGCACTTATCAATGCAGTGACCGAAAATTTAAGCGAAGGGTTATTGTTTTGCGGAAGTAATGCTTATCGGGCAAAGAGGCTGGAAACTGTCAGAGAGATTATGGAGGAATTTGATATATGGCAGTAAAAGTAATTGGAACAGGAAGCGCACTTCCGGAAAAAATAGTGACAAATGACGACTTGGCAATGATTATGGATACATCCGATGAATGGATTAAGGAAAGAACCGGTATCAGTAAGCGCAGAATTTCCACCGGAGAGACAGTAGCAGACCTTGCGACTGCAGCATGTGAAAGGGCACTTGAAAAGGCAGGTAAGAATGCAGAGGAGGTTGAACTTTTGATTGTGGCAACCTGTACACCTGAGCTTTTGCTTCCCTGTGTGGCATGTCAGATACAGGATAGAATTGCGGCAAAGAACGCGGTGGCATTTGACTTAAATGCAGCTTGTGGAGGATTTTTGTTTGCATTAAATACGGCATATGCGTACATGAGTGCCGGATTTTACAAAAACGCAGTGGTGGTAGGAGCAGAAGTATTATCCAAAATTATGGACTGGGAAGACCGCTCCACATGCGTGTTATTTGGAGACGGTGCAGGTGCCGTTGTATTGGAGAAGCAAGAAGGAAACGACGGTATTTTGGGCTTTGTACAGCAGTCTGACGGTGCCAAGGGACACGTATTGTCCTGCGGTTCCAGAGCGGTTAACAATCCCTACTGTAAGAAAGAGCCTTTGTATCCTTATGTAATTATGGACGGAAGAGAAGTTTTTCAGTTTGCTGTACGTCAGGTGCCCGCATGTATCAATCAAGTGCTTGATAATCTTGATATGACCATAGAAGATGTGGATTTATTCCTGTTACATCAGGCAAATGCAAGAATTATTGAGACCATAGCAAGGAGATACAAGCTGCCGCTTGATAAGTTCCCCATGAACATTTCTGAATATGGTAATATGTCCTCTGCATGTATTCCGGTTTTGATGGACCAGTTGAACAGGTCAGGGGAATTGAAAGAGGGTATGAAGCTTGTGTTATCAGGATTTGGTGCCGGCCTTACTTTTGGTGCCTGCGCCATGATTTGGTAATTAAGTAGGTTTGTGGATTGACCAAATGCCGTGAAATAGAGTATAGTATACGTAGGCAGGTGAAGAAAAAGTGACGAACAGAACATTAAATGAGATGCTGGTAAACCTGTTCAACAATGTGTTGGACATGGAAGGAAGAGCAGTAATTACAGGTGATTTTCAGGATATAACCAATAATGATATGCATATTCTTGAAGCTGTTGGAATCGGTGAGCCCAAGATGATGTCGGCTATTGCCACCAGATTATCCGTGACAGTTAGTACACTGACCATTAATATGAAGGGGTTGGAGAAAAAGGGTTATCTTGTCCGTGAGAGAAGCGAAGAAGATAAGCGTGTTGTATTGGTGACTCTGACAGAGAAGGGAAGGAAAGCTTTTTTTCACCACAGGGATTTTCACAAAAAGATGATAAAAGCGCTGATGAAGGATTTGGATGAAGAACAGAAGAAGGTTTTGTATAAGTGTCTGAATAATCTGAATCAGTTTTTACAACAGGATTATTAAATAAGAGAATGAAAAAGCTCCTGCACATTTGTGCGGGAGCTTTTTGGGCTCTTGATTAGAGCTTAGTTACGTTGACAGCCTGAGGACCCTTCTCGCCGTTTACTACTTCGTATTCAACAGCAGCGCCTTCCTCAAGGGTCTTGAATCCTTCCATGTTAAGTCCGGAATAATGTACGAAAACATCATTGCCTGCTTCATCAGAAATGAAGCCGTAACCCTTCTGGTTGTTAAACCATTTTACTGTACCTTTGTTCATTACAGATACCTCCAAATAATAAATCGTATTGCAAATGATGCAACACTGTTATAATAGCATAATACACTATAAAAGTAAAGAGTTGTCAGAAAAATTGATGATAAATAAATTAATTATTATCTTGATTAATAAGAGATGCTGTGTTATAAATGATATGACAGCTGACAAGACAGCTGATTACACACGATGGACAAATGACTTATGGCCGGAAGTGACCGGCAGAACGGAGAAACGATGAAACTGATTAAGAAATGGTTGAATGAGATTTTTATTGACGGATTAAGCGGTATGGCGCTGGGACTGTTTTCTACGTTGATTATCGGTACCATTATTGCACAGATTGGCGGTCTCATAGGCGGTACCTTCGGTGATTATCTGATTGCAATCAGCAATGTGGCAAAGACACTTACCGGTGCCGGTATCGGTGTAGGTGTTGCGTGTAAGTTTAAGCAGGGACCTTTGGTTACCGTATCTGCGGCGGTTGCGGGTATGATAGGGGCATTTCCCACGGTACATAATATGGAAGCGTTTGCACTTGGTAAGCCGGGCGAACCGCTGGGGGCGTTTATAGCAGCGATTGTGGCAATTAAAATAGGTAAATTAGTTGCCGGAAAGACGAAGGTGGATATTATCATTACCCCCCTTATATCTATACTTCCCGGTGCAGCGGTGGGCTTTATTGTAGGACCGCCTATTACAGCGTTTATGGCATGGCTTGGAGCGCTTGTAAATATTAATGTTGAAGCACATCCCATTGTTGGTGGTATTCTTGTATCTGTACTGATGGGTATGATTTTGACATTGCCTATCAGTTCTGCAGCAATCGGCGTAGCAATGAGTATCAGCGGTTTAGCGGCAGGTGCGGCAACTATCGGATGCTGCTGTAACATGGTTGGCTTTGCGGTGGCAAGTTATCGTGAGAATAAGGTGGGGGGACTGATTGCACAGGGAGTAGGTACTTCTATGCTTCAGGTACCCAATATTGTAAAGAAACCGATTATCTGGTTGCCGGCTATTATTTCTAGTGCAATTTTGGGTCCTATCGGTTCTGCAGTACTTGGTATGACAAGTACGCCTGTGGGTTCCGGTATGGGTTCGGCAGGTTTTGTAGGACAGTTTGCTGCATTTGAGTCCATGACGGCAGGCGGAACAGGAGCCGGAATGGCTGTTTTATTAATTGTAATGATGCATTTTGTATTACCTGCAGCCCTTACACTTTTGGTGTCTGAATTCATGCGTAAGAAGGGATTTATTGCGCAGGGCGACATGGCATTAAAAGTATAAATACACAAAAAATAAGTGTTTATGCGCATGAATAAGCGTTGAAATATCCGCTTTCATTGGTAAAAAGTGACAAAAATAATTTAATATCGTTGATGTAAAAGGTTACCTGTGGTAAAATAGTATGGCTTACCGGAGGTGACCTTTTTATGCAGTGCAAAAAACATAAGCGTAAAACAAAACATGTAGTCATTGTTACATCCGATGCAGTGAATGATAATGCCACACAATTCAGAATCAGACCCAAGGTGTTAAAAATACTTGTTATTGTTCTGTGTATGATAATAGGAGCGATGATAGGGTATATAATTTATGAAGAAAAGCTTTGGGAGACAGCGGTTCAGAAAACGATTTCACAGTCAAAAACCATTGAACAGCTGATAGAAGAGAATAAGATTTTGCTTTTGGAGAAAGAAGAACGGGAAGCAGAGCTTAACACGGAAATAAAGAATCTGAACGACAGGATTCAAATTCTGAGTGAGACTGTCAACGAAAAGGTGGCAATAGAGAAGGAACTGACCAAGCAGCTTGAGAAACAGAGTCTGCCGCAGGAATTCCCTCTTACCGGTTCTGCATTTATGGAGGAAACAACCGATTCGGGAAATCCGATTTGCGTTTTCACGGCGTCTGAAGGAATTACAGTAGTAGCGACTGCCAAAGGAACTGTTACGGCAGTAAACGAAGATGCTGAATACGGTCACATTGTTTGGATTGATCATGGAAATGGGTATGTGACGATTTACAGAAATAAAGGTGAAGCTTCCGTAAAACAGGGAGATAGTGTTGTTCAGGGTTCAACTCTGTTTACAATTGATAAAGATAACAAGATACTCGGGTATCAGATGATGAAAGACGGGACCTATATCAGTCCCATGGAAATGCTGCTTATCAGTGGATAATTATCAGCGGATAATGGAGGAAAAAAGAATGAACAAAAAGGATAACGAAATTCAGATTAGTACCCTGCTTGGAAAGGGCACTGTTTTGGAAGGAGATTTCAGTGCAAAGGGGTCAGCAAGAATTGACGGAGTGGTAAATGGTGATGTTACCATAGAGCAGGTTTTGATAGTTGGTGCAACCGGCAGTATCATGGGTAATGTTTCTGCAAAGGCGGTAGTTATCGGCGGTGAGGTTATCGGTAACGTGGAAGCACCTGAAAAGGCGGAGCTTACGGAAACTGCAAAAGTTATCGGTGATATTACCACGGCAGTGATTGTGATTGATGAACACGCCGTATTCCAGGGAAAATGTGATATGAATCAGGCGTCACCGGATAAAAAGGTGAAGGCAAGAGCGGTTCGCAGTGAGCGTAAAAGTGCCAAGGCTGCCATTGTAGAAGCACTCAAGGAAGTGGAAGCAGCCAATCGAGAGGAAG
The DNA here is from genome assembly GCA_015056975.1 of Lachnospiraceae bacterium. Lineage (GTDB taxonomy): Bacteria > Bacillota > Clostridia > Lachnospirales > Lachnospiraceae > Acetatifactor. Next base: position 6,258 of record SVFG01000031.1, read on the forward strand.
AAGCAGGTGCTGCAGATGAATAAATAGCGGATGTACCCGCGAAGTTTCTTATAATATAAAATAAAGCACATCACGGTATGAACCGGGATGTGCTTTTATATGCCTATATTATTTCATGCGCTGGAATACCAAATCATAGCCGTCATTTCCATAATTCAGGGAACGGTTAACGCGGCTGATGGTGGCGGTGGAAGCACCTGTCTTGTCAGCAATGTCTAAATAGGTCTTGTGATCTTTAAGCATAGCTGCAACTTCAAAACGCTGGGAAAGTGACAGCAGTTCATTCACTGTACATAAATCTTCAAAGAAGCTGTAACATTCCTCTCTGGTTTGGAGACATAGAATGGCATCAAATAAGGAGTCAACGGCTTCTGTCTTTATCTTCTTATTCATGAAAAACCTCCTTGTACTTTTACACTGTAAAATTTTATAGTGACATTGTAAGTATTTTAACATATTAAAGTTGTAAAGTAAAGAGGAGAATATTTTTCAAATAATGGTTGTCATGTAGTTTTTAATACTATATAATAGAATTAGTATTGTTTTTTGCAAATATTGAGGAGAGTGAAGAACAAATGAGAATAAATTCAGGGGATTTATTAAACAGTATATTGGAAAGTCTGGACAGGATAGAGTATATTCAGCCGGAGGATATTCCTTCAATTGATTTGTATATGGATCAGGTAACCACATTTATGGATAAGAGACTGAAATCTTCCTCCCGTTATCCGGGAGAGGATAAGATCCTTACCAAGACCATGATAAATAATTATGCCAAGAATGAATTGCTTCCTTCACCGATAAAGAAAAAGTATTCCAAGGAACATATTCTGTTGCTTATTTTTATTTATTATTACAAAGGTGTTTTGTCCATAACGGATATCCAGACACTGTTAGGTCCCATAACAGAGCAGTATTTCCAGAATGGTAAGAAGTTTAATCTGGAGAGTGTCTATAAAGAAGTATTCAGTATGGAAAAAGAACAGGTAGAAATTCTGAAAGCAGACGTAATTGAGAGATATAAACGTTCCCAGGAGACATTCGAGAATGCACCTTCCAAGGATAAGGACTTTTTGCAAAAGTTTGCATTTATCTGCATGCTCAGCTTTGATGTTTATGTAAAGAAGCTGATTATTGAGAAGATGATAGATGAGCTTACAGCGAAGTCGGAAAAACATGAAAAAACGCAGAAGGAGCAAAAGACGGAGAAGGCTGAAAAGGCAACCAAGAATACAAAATAAAAAGTACAGGCACGATAGAGATATTTGTTCATAGAATAAATCAGCTAAGAAAAAGGAGGCTGATTAAACTATGAAGAAAAGAATACTATCGTGCTTTTTATGTGTACTTAGTGTGGCATTTTTGCTTACCGGATGCAGTAAAGCGGATGCAACAGATACGGAAGGAAAGACAAAGGTAGTACTGAACGAGGTTGCCCATTCTATATTTTACGCGCCTATGTACGTAGCTTTGGAAGAGGGGTATTTTGCAGAAGAGGGGCTTGATGTTACGTTGGTGACCGGATTTGGTGCAGACAAAACCATGACGGCAGTTCTTACAGGAGAGGCAGATATCGGCTTTATGGGATGTGAGAGTACTGTTTATACTTATGTTGGAGGTACTTCCGATTACGTAGTAAATTTTGCGCAGTTGACTCAGCGCGCCGGTAATTTTCTGGTAGCAAGAGAACCCATTGATAATTTCTCATGGGATATGTTAAAGGGGAAAAATGTGCTTGGAGGGAGAGCCGGAGGAATGCCTCAGATGGTGTTTGAATATATTCTCCAAAAAAACAATATCGACCCCAAGGCAGACCTTGCCATTGACCAGAGCATTGACTTTGGCTCTACAGCAGCAGCGTTTTCCGGAGGCCAGGGGGACTTTACGGTGGAGTTTGAGCCCCATGCGACAGCCCTTGAGGAAAAAGGTGACGGATACGTGGTTGCTTCTTTGGGAGAGGATTCAGGATATGTACCGTATACTTCCTTTTCTGCTAAGAAAAGCTATCTGGAGTCTAACCCGGAGGTTGTGCAGGCGTTTACCAATGCCCTTCAAAAAGGAATGGACTACGTGGGGACGCACACACCTTCTGAAATTGCAAAAACAATTGCCCCTCAGTTTAAAGAAACTGACCTGGACACCATAACCACAATTATTGACAGATACTATAAGCAGGATACCTGGAAGGAAAACCTTGTGTTTGAAGAGGATGCATTCCGTCTGTTACAGAATATCCTGATGGATTCCAAGGTTCTTGAAAAAGAAGTGCCTTATGAAGAACTTGTCAACACGGATTTTGCAAAGAAGGCAGCGGAGTAACCGCTGCCTTTTCTTCTCTTTATTCTTCGTCGGAACGAAGCCGTATGTTCTTTATCGCCCATAGCTGTAATGCCTTGGCATTGGTGCTGATTTTCTCGAGAGAATCCAAGATATCCTGAAAGGCGTGCTGCTCACTTTTTTCAATAATGCCGTCCTCGGAAATGGCTATCAGGGAAGCTCGCAGGGAATCGATATCCTTTAAAGAGCCCAGAACCTTCAGCGCCAGACGGTCAAAATCGTCTATGGTGACTTCCGTTACACTGCTTTTTCCGATGGGACACTCTCTTGCACAGTAGGAATTGCAAAGCTCAGGGGTGTTGTAAACCTCAGACATTGCCTTTACTTCCTCGGGATAAGGTGAGATGGCATCCAGCTCGATGCGTGCCAGCCTGGTGCGGTCGATACCAATGATTTCTGCGGCCTTTTCACGGCTTGTAAGCTCAGGGTTGCCCGATGCGGCCTCGGAACGTGCAATATAATACATATTATCAGCTGCTTTTGTAGCTTTTTTACCCATAGTAAATACTCCCATATATGTTATAATCATAGTGTCGGATGAACGACAACATCTATAATACAGTTTATGGTATAACAGTTTTTTTGTAAAGAAAAAAATGTTGAGATGTGCCGAATTCTCTGATATAATATTATTTGTGAGTGAAAAATACATCTCTTACATATCTGTATTATAAGAATATATTAGACGGAGGATGAGTTATGGGATTATTTAAAGCAGCAAAAGATGCCGTTGGAAGCCTGATTGCAGATCAGTGGTTGGAATACTTCTACTGTAGTTCAATGCCCAGCGACGTGTTGATGATGAAGGGACAGAAGCAGGTAAAAGGCAACAGGGGCAACAATAATAACGGTACGGATAACATTATTTCCAATGGTTCCATTATTTCCGTAAACGCAGGTCAGTGTATGATTATCGTTGATAACGGTAAGATTGTTGATTTGTGTTCAGAGCCCGGTGAATATAAGTATGATGCATCTACCGAGCCCAGTTTACTTGCAGGAAATCTCGGACAGAGCATTAAGGATAGCTTTAAGACTTTGGGCAGAAGATTTACCTTCGCAGGTGATACCGCGAAAGACCAGAGAGTTTATTATTTCAATACCAAGAATATTATGAATAACCTGTATGGAACTGCTACACCCATCGATTTCCATCTGGTATCTCCTAATACAGGGTTGCAGTTAGAAACTACTGTTAAGTGTAACGGTGAGTACAGCTTCCGCATTGTTGACCCTATTGTATTCTATACGAATTACTGTGGAAACGTAGAGGACAAATTCTCTAAGTCTTCCGGTGGCGGTTTGGAGCTTATGAAACTGATGAAAGCTGAGCTTCTTACCAAGCTTCCTGTAGCACTTGGCAAGATTGCAGGTCAGGGAGTGCTTCCCTATCAGATTCAGAATCATACAGAGGAAATAGTTGAGTATCTGAAGGTTGAGCTTACTGAGGATTGGACTGTAAACAGAGGTATCGAAGTTTGTTCCATGACCATTGCTGCAACCGTTCCCACCGAGGATAGAGAGAAGCTCAACGAGTGGAACGAGAGAGTGCTTCTTCGTGACCAGCAGTATCGTGCTGCTATGGATACAGAGGCTATGAGTACCTTTATCAAGAATTCTTCCTTAAACGGCGCAAGCGGTGAAGGTGCCAACGCTATGGACAGTATGATGGGTATGATGGCCATGAATATGATGAGACAGAATATGGGCGGTATGAATATGCAGGGCATGCAGAATGCACAGGGTATGCAAAATGTGCAGGGGATGCAGATGGTACCCGGTATGCAGCAGCCTGTTCAGATGCAGCCTGCAAGTACCGTTGAAGAAGGTGCAATCCTCGGCTGGACCTGTCCTTGCGGATTTACCGACAACAGAGGCAAGTTCTGTATGGAATGTGGACTTCCCAAGCCTGCACTTGATGGTTGGACCTGCAGCTGCGGTAAGGTAAACCAGGGTAAATTCTGTCCCGAGTGCGGAAAGAAGAAACCGGAGGGAGCACCTCTTTACAGATGTGACAAGTGCGGATGGGAGCCCGAAGATCCCACCAATCCCCCCAAGTTCTGTCCTGAATGCGGAGATGTTTTTGATGATAACGATATCAAATAGGATTTGATATAAGGAGAGTATGTGCGGCAGACCGGCATTGTGAAAACGGTAATGGTCTGTCGCATTCTTTTTAAAAACAGGAGGTAGTATGGGCCCTGAATTAATTGGTATCATTGTTGTTTTAGTATTAATACTGGTGATTATAGGTATCATTTACTATGCTTATCGGAGGATTACCGAAAAGGTGCGGAATTTTTCGAGAATTGCATTTGGAACGGATTCCATTGTACAAGGTGTAAAGAATATGGAGATTGAAGAACAGACTACTCCGAAGTCTGTTTCAGCAGCTACCAGTATCTATAAGCCGTCCATAGTCCGTGACTTTCCTGAGTTTCATTATGACGAGATGAAGGCAAGGGCAGAGAATGTATTGGTTTCCTATCTGCAGAGTATCAATGAACAGAATCCCGGGCTGCTTACGGAAGGTACCAACGAGCTAAAGGACCAGCTACAGATAAAGCTTGATATTTTACGAAACAATAACAGAAGAGAGCATTACGATAAAATTAAGATCCATCAGACGGAGATTAACAGATATTTTAAGAGTAAAGGCAGATGTACCATCATTTTTCAGTCTGCAGTGCAATATGTACATTATGTGGAGGAGCCGGGTAAGGTTCTTACCGAACAGCAAAAGAAAATGAAGCAGACCAAGTACAACGTGGAGGTTGTGTATATACAGGATCAGGAATTTGTGGAAAATCTTCATGATGCGGGACTTGCAATGAATTGTCCTAACTGTAATGCGCCCATTACAAAATTGGGAGCAAAGATTTGCCCTTATTGTGACAGTGCGATTATGGAATTTAACATACGCATATGGAACTTTAACAGGGTGATAGAGGTCAGATAGAGCTTGGAGGAAGTATGAGTATTTACGATACCTTAAATAGAGAGCAGAAGGAGGCAGTTCTTCATACGGAAGGACCGCTCCTTTTATTGGCAGGAGCGGGAAGCGGTAAGACCAGGGTGCTTACTCACCGCATTGCCTATTTGATAGATGAGATGGGAGTGAATCCCTGGAATATTTTAGCCATTACATTCACAAACAAAGCGGCTGAGGAGATGCGGGAGAGAGTGGATAATCTGGTGGGCTTCGGAGCGGACCAGGTTTGGGTCAGTACCTTTCACTCCACCTGCGTGAGAATACTGCGCCGCCATATTGACAGAATCGGATATGACACCCGATTTACCATATATGATGCGGATGACCAGAAGACGGTTATGAAGGGCGTGTGCAAACGTCTGAATATAAACACCAAGCTGCATAAGGAAAAGACGTTATTAAATGCAATTTCTTCAGCCAAGGACGAGCTTGTGGATGTGCGTGAATTTGAAATCAAAACAATGGGCGATTTCAATAAGCAGATACAGGCAAGAGCCTACAGGGAGTATCAGGAGACACTTCGCAGGAATAACGCGTTAGATTTTGATGATATTATTGTAAAGACGGTGGAGCTTTTTAAGTCCTGTCCGGAGGTTCTTGCCTCCTATCAGGAGCGCTTTAAATATATTATGGTGGATGAGTATCAGGATACCAATACCGCGCAGTTTGAGTTTATAAGGCTACTTGCTGACAGATACCGCAATTTGTGTGTGGTGGGTGATGATGACCAGTCCATTTACAAATTCCGTGGCGCCAACATCCGCAATATTCTGGATTATGAGCTGCATTATCCGGAGGCAAAGGTGATAAAGCTGGAGCAGAATTACCGTTCCACCCAGAGTATTCTGGACGCGGCAAACGCAGTGATTCACAATAATGTGGGACGCAAGGAAAAGGCTCTCTGGACACAGAAGGAGGCCGGAAGCAGGGTACATTTCAGACAGCTTGACAATGCTTATGAGGAAGCGGAATATATTGCGGATGATATTACCCGCAGAGTGAAAAGAGAAGGTGCCGGCTATAAGGATTGCGCCGTTCTTTACAGAACCAATGCCCAGGCGCGAGTGCTTGAGGAACGAATGGTAGTGGAAGGAATACCTTACCGCGTGGTAGGTGGTATCAACTTCTATGCAAGGCAGGAAATCAAAGACATTCTGGCATATTTAAAGACTATTGACAACGGGCAGGATGAGGTGGCACTGCGTCGTATTATCAATGTGCCCAAGCGCGGTATCGGTGGTGTGACGGTAGAGAAAATTGCAGATTATGCGGAAATCAGGGATATTTCCCTGTATGATGCCATGTGTTATACGGATGATATTGCATCCCTGGGTAAGGCGGCGGAGAAAATCCGTGGCTTTGTGAATCTGATACAGGTATTCAGAAGCGGCTTATCTTCTTATGGCATTACAGATTTAATTAAGGCAATCATAGAGCGTATTGATTATGTGAATTACCTGAAGGATTTGGATGAAGAGGCAGCGGAGGACAGACTTGCCAATGTGGATGAGTTAATTTCAAAGGCTGCATTGTATGAAGAAACTCACGATGATGTAAGTCTTACGGAATTCTTGGAGGAAATAGCCCTTGTTGCCGACATTGACAATGTGGAAAACGGTGATAACAGGGTGCTTCTGATGACCTTACACAGTGCCAAGGGATTGGAGTTTCCTTATGTGTATCTGTCCGGTATGGAGGATGGATTATTTCCCAGCTATATGACTATTGTGGCAGATGACAGGGCAGAGCTTGAAGAGGAACGCAGACTTGCTTATGTAGGTATTACGAGAGCGAAGGAGGAGTTGACCTTAACCTGTGCCAGAAGCCGCATGATAAGGGGAGAGACACAGTTTAATCCCATCAGCCGTTTTGTGAGAGAGATTCCCACAGAGCTTTTGGACAATACGGTTCCTGCGGTGAAGCGTCCTATGCCCCAGACCTTTGAAGATGTGGTGGATTTCAGACCGAAAGCAATCCTGCGCCCCAAGGTGACGGCAAAGGCAGACAAGCCTTTTATTGCGCAGGGAATTGGCAGCTTAAACAGCCTTGCAGGCATTCAAAAGGGTGCGTCAGTACAAGCGGTTTCAGAGCTTGATTACGGTGTGGGAGACCGTGTGAGTCATGTAAAATATGGAGAGGGTACTGTGATAGATGTAGTCAGAGAACCCAGAGATTACAAGGTGACTGTGGCATTTGATGCGGCAGGACAGAAAATCATGTATGCTTCCTTTGCAAAATTGAAAAGAGTGTAGTATTTTTTGAGGAAATGTGTTATAATAAATGAAAGCAGTTTTTATGCAACAAGAGAAAGGCAGGTATTTTTTATGAGTAAAATTGAAAGCTTATTGGACAAGGCAAATTTGAACGAACTTTTGGGTAAGAAGGAAGAAAAGAAAAAGAGTAACACTCTTGTGTGGATACTTGCTATTATCGGTGCTGTTGTAGCGGTTGCGGGAATCTGCTATGCAGTATATCGCTATCTGACTCCTGATTATCTGGAAGATTTTGAGGATGATTTCGAAGATGAACTTGAGGAAGACGATGCAGACGATTTCTTCGAGGATGAGAGCGACGTAACGATTTAAGGAGTACCCAGGCACGATGAAAAAAGGACAGGTTTTTGAAGCTGTAGTAGAACGGGTGGATTTCCCCAACAAAGGAATTGTGAGAATCGGGGAGGACACCGTTGTTGTGAAGAACAGCCTGCCCGGGCAGAAGGTAACGCTTGCGATTAATAAGATCAGAAAAGGGAAGGCGGAAGGCCGTCTGGTGGAGGTGACTGAGAAGTCGCCTCTGGAGACCGGTCATCCGTGTTCCCATTTTGGTTTGTGCGGAGGCTGTACATATCTTTCCCTGCCCTATGAGGAGCAGCTGCATATAAAGGAGTCCCAGGTTAAAAAGCTTCTTGACAGCGTGCTGTGCAGACAGGAAACGCCCTGGCTGTGGGAAGGCATTAAGGGTAGTCCCAAGATATATGAATACCGCAATAAGATGGAGTTTTCCTTCGGTGACGAATACAAGGACGGTCCGCTGGCACTTGGTATGCATAAGCGCGGAAGCTTCTATGATTTGGTGACGGTAGAGGATTGCAAAATTGTGGATGCGGACTACAGGTTGATATTAAAGACAGTACGTGAATATTTTGCACAGAGAGATGTGAGCTTTTTCCACAGACTGACCCACGAGGGATTTTTGCGACATCTGCTTGTGAGAAAGGCTTCCGGAACCGGGGAGATATTGGTTGCGCTTGTGACTACCTCTCAGTGCCCGTGGAGCGCAAAAGAAAGGAACTCAGAAGAGTTGATTGAAGGCTTTTTAAATGCCCTGCTTTCTTTGGAAAACAATGGTGAGTTGCAAGGTAAATTTGCAGGTATCCTGCACATTACAAACGATTCCATTGCAGATGTGGTAAAGAGTGATAAAACAGATATTTTATACGGTCAGGATTATTTCTATGAGGAACTGTTGGGACTGAAATTTAAGGTTTCCACGTTCTCCTTCTTTCAGACCAATACCCACAGTGCGGCGGTGTTGTATGAGACTGCCAGAGAATATGTGGGTGATTTGGGAAGCAGGGATAAAACCGTATTTGATTTGTACAGCGGAACCGGTACAATTACTCAACTGATGGCGCCCGTGGCAAGCAAAGTAATCGGTGTGGAAATTGTTGAGGAAGCCGTGGAGGCGGCGAAGAAGAGTGCTGCCGAGAACGGACTTACAAACTGTGAATTTATTGCAGGAGATGTGCTTAAGGTGTTGGACGAGGTTACTGATAAGCCGGATATGATTATTTTGGACCCTCCAAGGGATGGTATACACCCCAAGGCACTGCCTAAAATTATTTCCTACGCTGTGGACAGGATAGTCTATATTTCCTGCAAGCCCACAAGTCTTGTAAGAGATCTGGAAGTGTTTTTGGAAAGCGGTTATGTGGTAAAGAAGGCCGTGGCAGTGGACCAATTCCCGTGGACTACGGGGATAGAGTCAATCTGTCTTCTTGAAAAAGAATAATGGTTGACAGTATATGACATTTTGGGATATAATTTCATCATAAAATACAAATGGGTATGCAGATGCAGCCCCAAGAAAAGGAGTAAATAGAAATGGAAAAAGGCGTATTAGGAATCAGATTATGTTTTTACACAGTACTTGCATTTATTTTTGCAGCACTTGGCTATAGCACATTGCTGTTTTTGCTTGCAGGTGTAGTACTTATTGTTGAGAAGAATGCATGGGCAACCAGACAGACTATTCAGGCTCTGTGCCTTTGCTTTGTAAGCGGCATTCTGAATGAGATTCTTGGTATCTTTGATTTTATGTACAGCATTCCTTTCGTAGGAACCGGCTGGAGAATTTTTGACAGCGTTCTTACAGGTTTGTTGAATCTTGCTGTTTTGGTATTCGTTATCATTGCTATTATCCGCAATGTTAAGGGTCAGGAGGCAAATATCCCTCTTGCAAACAAGTTCGCTAACTGGGCATACGGAATCGTAGTTGTAAAGGCTCCCCAATATGTACAGCAGCCTGTACAGCAGCCTTACGCACAGCCTATGCAGCAGCCCTACGCACAGCCCGTTCAGCAGCCTGTACAGCCTCAGGCACCCGTACAGCCCGCTCAGCAGGCACCTGTACAGCCTCAGGCTCCTCAGAATCCTCAGGCATAATCGGTAGGATGTAATTACATAATGCATACAATGAAGCCCTCATGCATGGCATGAGGGCTTTTTTTCATGCTTGCTTTACTTTTCCGGGAAAGCCTTGTATAATTGTACAGTAATAAAGTGATAAGAGGAGATTATTATGTTTAAGAGCCTGTATCCTAATTTTGAAGTTGATTCAGCATATGAGATTGATTTTGATGCCTTGTATCGCAAGGGTATTAGGGGAATCATTTTTGATATTGACAATACATTGGTGCCGCACGGTGCGCCGGCAGATGAAAGAGCAATGAAGTTGTTTGAACGGCTTAAGGAAATCGGTTTTGAGACGGTACTTCTTTCAAATAATAAAGAGCCACGTGTAAAGATGTTCAATGACAGTGTGCATTCAAAGTACATTTTTAAGGCGGGGAAGCCGGGAAAAGCAGGTTATGAAAGAGCAATGGAGCTCATGGGAACGACGACAGAAACCACTGTTTTTGTGGGGGACCAGCTGTTTACAGATGTCTGGGGAGCTAATAAGGCCGGTATCGTTTCTTATTTGACAAAGCCCATTCATCCCAAGGAAGAGATTCAAATTGTGCTTAAGAGAATTTTGGAGAAGGTTGTATTGTTCTTTTATCACCGAAGACTGAATAAGGTGAGTAAAAGGCGGACAGATAATTTAGAGGAGATTTAAAAGTATGAATATCATTAATGGAAGTGCCAGGGTTTGCGGAGTATTCGGCAATCCCATTGAACATTCCATATCACCCACCATACATAACTATTTGGCTGAAAAAACCGGACAAAATCTAGTATATGTGCCTTTCCGTATTGAAAAGGGCTATCTTGGAGATGCCGTAAGAGGGGCATATGCATTAAACAGTCTTGGAATCAATGTGACAGTGCCCTATAAGTCAGAGGTTATGGAATTTTTGAAGGATACGGATGAGCTGGCAGAGCGTATCGGTGCCGTAAATACGCTGGTTAGAGTCGATGGTGGATTTAAAGGATATAATACGGATATGCCCGGCTTATACCGGGCGCTTTGTGCGGATAAGGTTCAAATTGAAGAGGAGAGGGTACTGATTCTGGGCGCAGGAGGCGTGGCACGTGCAGTGGCTATGCTGCTTGTGGAGAAGAAAGCTAAAGAAATCATCATTTTGAACAGAACCTTGGAAAAGGCTCAGGCAATTGTGGATGAGATATCCGGAATGGCGGACAACTGTGTGATAAGGGCCTTGCCGACAGATGCCTACAATTCACTACCGTCAGAGGAAAAATATCTGGCAATTCAGGCTACTAACGTGGGAATGCATCCCAAGGTGGATGAGGCCGTCATTATGCAGGAAGATTTTTATAGGCGGGTACATACCGGTTATGATTTGGTTTGTAATCCCCTTTATACGAAATTTATGGAGCTCGTGGAAGCAAATGGCGGCAAAGCCTACAACGGTTTGAAAATGCTGCTGTATCAGGGCGTTATAGCCTATGAGCTTTGGACGGGCTGTGATATTGGAGAAGAACTTGCGAATGATGTATATGAAGTGATGCTTTCAGAGATGAAGGCGCGCAGGAAATAGACAGAGAGGCATGTAATGAACGAAGGAAAAAGCAGAAACATTGTATTAATCGGTTTTATGGGCTGCGGTAAATCGACGGTTGGAATCAGGCTCTCCTGGAAACATAAGATGCCGGTTGTGGATACGGATAAGCTGATAGAACAGAATGCCGGGATGCGGATCAGTGAAATATTTGAGACTAAGGGCGAGGGTGCGTTTCGCGATATGGAGACAGATACCCTGCAAAAGCTCAGCAAACAGAGGGTTACACGCATAATTTCTACCGGCGGCGGTACACCTGTCAGAGAAGAAAACAGACAGCTGTTAAAGGAATGCGGAACGGTGGTTTATCTGCGCATCAGTCCGGAATGTGTATATGAGAGGTTAAAGGATGATACGGTAAGACCGTTATTGCAGTGTGAGAATCCGCTTGCAAAAATCCGGGAGCTGATGGCAGGCAGGAGAGAGGCGTATGAGTCCTGTGCACACATAATCGTGGATGTGGACGGGCTTACCATGGAACAGGTATTGGAGCAAATAGAGAGGCAGGTAAAGGATTATGAAACTTTTGGTGATTAACGGACCGAATCTGAATTTTCTGGGAATTCGTGAGAAAAGTGTATATGGCAATCAGGATTATCAGTATTTGCTTGATTTGATTGCAAAAAAGGGTGAGGAAACCGGCTGTGACATTACGGTTTTTCAGAGCAATCACGAGGGAGCCATCATCGACAGAATACAGGAGGCATATTTTGATGGTACGCAGGGTATTGTGATTAATCCCGGAGCGTATACCCATTACAGCTATGCAATACGTGACGCGCTGGCAAGTATAACGGTTCCCAAGGTGGAAATTCATATTTCAGACATAACAAAAAGGGAGGAATTCCGTAAAATTTCAGTGACTGCCCCCGTGTGTGATAAGCAGATTTACGGACAGGGACTTAACGGTTACCTGCAGGCGATAGACTTTATTAGAAATAAAAATTGATTTTTTTAAACAAATTTTGTAAAAACAGTTGAAATATGTATCTTTTTATATTAAACTGTTAAGGAATTATAACGTGAAATATTAGGAGGATTATAGTATGATTTCTGCAGGTGATTTCAGAAATGGTATTACCATTGAGTTAGATAATAATGTTTACCAGATCGTAGAATTCCAGCATGTAAAACCCGGAAAGGGCGCAGCTTTCGTTCGTACAAAGCTGAAGAACATTAAGAGTGGCGGTGTGGTTGAGAAGACCTTCAGACCTACCGAGAAATGCCCTCAGGCACGTATTGACAGAAAGGATATGCAGTATCTGTACTCTGATGGAGATTTATTCTACTTCATGGATACAGAGACCTATGACCAGATTGCTCTGAATGCAGAGACTGTAGCAGATGCACTGAAGTTCGTAAAAGAGAACGAGATGTGTAAGGTTTGCTCTCACAACGGCAATGTATTCTCTGTTGAGCCTCCTTTGTTTGTAGAGCTTGACATTACCGATACAGAGCCCGGCTTTAAGGGTGATACCGCTACAGGTGCTACCAAGCCCGCAACTGTCGAGACGGGTGCTGTTGTAGCTGTTCCTCTGTTTGTTGAGCAGGGAGACAAGATTAAGATTGACACCAGAACCGGTGAATATCTGTCCCGTGTATAATTACACTGCATAAATACTTTCATAAGAAACTGTAAGACAATGGATATGCTTCCAATGGAAGCTCCATTGTCTTTTTTATTCTATAAGAAATTGCGCGAGTACAGAGACATCCGCTTTACTATTTTAACGGCGCCGTATAGGCGGGAAAGAGGGAATATGACAAAGCAAAAATTTTCAAGAGATATACAGGAAAAAGTAGCAGTGAGGCTGGGAGCAGAGTATGAGGTGCGCCTGCAAACAGTACAAAAGAATAATGGTGTGCAGCTTCAGGGGATGGTAATTTTGAATAAATTACAGAATGTATCGCCGACAATATATCTGGATGATTTTTATGAAGCGTACTGCAACGGTTATCTGATAGAGCGAATCGTAGAGGAAATTTTAAGGATATACAGGGAGGATACGCCGAAGGAGAATGTGGACATGAGTTTCTTTCTGGATTTTGAGAGTGTCAAAGAACGAATCTGTTACAGATTAATTGATGAAAGACAGAACCGTGAACTTCTGGAAAAAATACCGCATATAAAATATCTGGATTTGGCAATCTGCTTCTATTATTCTTATCAGAGTGAACAGTTAGGGAACGGCTCAATATTGATTTATCATACACATCTGGCGATGTGGGGAGTGACAGAACAGGAGCTTCTTAGACTGGCGCATGAAAATACGCCAAGACTCTTTCCCTGGCAGTGTAATTCCATGGAAAACGTTTTGGATGAGTTGGTGGGAGATTGCTATCTGTCGCAGGAAGAAAAGACTGCGTTTTTTAGGGATGTTCCCATGAATGTTCTGACGAACAGTGCAAAGACATTCGGAGCCTCCTGTATTCTTTATCCGGGAGTATTGGAACAGGTGGCATTAGAGCTGCAGAGCGGCTTTTACATATTGCCAAGCTCTGTTCACGAGGTAATTTTGCTGTGTGACGGTTGCGGCGAATCTGAGCCGGAATTGAAGAATATGATAAAAGAGGTTAACCGGACACAGCTTGAAGCGGTGGATGTTCTTTCTTACAGCTTATACTATTATAGTCTGATAAAAAAGCAAATCGAAATTCTGTAAATTCAAGATTTTCCCCAAAAAGGTAGACATTTAAAGGCGTTTATGGTAGAATGTTCAGGGTGATGTAACAAAATTGTAATAATTGCATCCGTAGTCTAATGGATAGAACGGAGGCCTCCGACGCCTTTAATGCAGGTTCGATTCCTGTCGGATGCATTTGCATCACCCTGAGATTATGAGGACGAATACGGTGAGTTTATTCAACTTTTTCCAATGTGACATGAGTTAGATGTGCGATAGGAAAGGTGTTTTGTATGAAGGATAAAATGAGAGCGGTATTGGATTTTATTATGCGGAAGAGCAAAATCGTTTTTCCGGTGATTGTAATAGCTGCTGTAGCTGTTACGGTTGTCATAGCATTAAATGCCAATGATAAAAAGGGTGAACAGATGGAAAGCCTTGCTGAGGGAATGAGCACAGAGGATGTTTCCCCGACCTCGGAACCTGAAGTTACTCTTGAGTACAAGGATATTCCCTTGGTTGCAAATGAGGATCCGGCGATTTATTCGTTGGTGGCGACTTACTATAATGCACAGGCACTGGGAGATATGGATACCTTGACGTCAATCTGTGATACCATTGCTTTGGAAGATATGATTCGGTTTCAGGAGACGGCAAAGTACCTGGAATCCTACCCAGTGCTGGAGATTTATACAAAGCCGGGATTTACTCAAGGTTCTACTATTGCGTATGTCTATTATAAAGTTGTATTTGCGGGACGCGAGGAAGAATGTCCCGGTGTGAAGACGCTATATATCTGTACGGATGAGCAGGGAGAACTGTTTATTAAGAACGATGTTTTAGGCGAAGAGGAAGATCAATATATTAAAACGCTCAGTACCCAGGCGGATGTTGTGGAATTATTCAACCGCGTAAATGTGGAGTATAATGACCTTATGGTTGCGCAGCCGAAGATGCTGGAATACTTGAGTGAGTTAAACAATGAGCTTTCAAAGGTGATTGGTGTATTGCTTGCCGAACAGATAGCAGGTGAAGAGACGCAGAATGGTGATGTGCCTCCTGTGACGGATACGGTACCGGAACCGTCAACAGAGCCTGAAGTGCCGGTAATTGTTTATGCAAAAGCCACCACTACCGTAAATGTTCGAAGCTCTGACAGTATCAACGCGGATAAGCTTGGCAAGGCCAAGGAAGGTATGAAACTGCAGGTGTTAGAGCAACTCCCCAACGGCTGGAACAAGGTGTTGTTTGAAAACAAGGAAGGCTATATCAAAGCAGATTATCTGCAGATACTTGAGAATGTGGATAATCTGCAGATAATCGGTACGGTGATTGCGACCACCAATATCAATGTCAGGGCGGAAGCAAGCAAGACTTCCACAAAGCTTGGCATTCTGATAGCGGGAGATGCTGCGGAGTTACTTGCGCATGAAGGCGAATGGTGCAAGATTAAGTACAATGGCGAAATTGGTTATGTAAAAGCCGAATATGTTGAATAATTTTTGTTGTAGCTGTCAAAGCTTCCTACATAAACGTAGGAAGCTTTTTACTTTATAGGAAAGTGTTCATGGAGGTAATTATGAAGAGCCAGGAAATAAATGTTTACAGGGAAGTGCAGAGAAATGCAGATATGGCGATAAAGGCGATTGATACCATCTCTGATAAGGTGTATGACAGGGAGCTATCCAGAGAAATTTCAAGATTGTCTGTCAGGTATTCTGAGCTTGGAAATAAAGCGGCAGGGAAGCTTGTGGAGGCAAAGGCAGAACAATATCATTCCAACTATTTTGCAGATATGATGTTAAAGCTTGGAATTCATACCAATACCCTGTTAAACACCAGTACGGGACATGTTGCAGAGCTTATGATTAAGGGGAGCAATAACGGTATCATTGAGCTTGAAAAGGTGCTGAAACATAATGAGGAGGCAGGAGAAGCATCCACATCTTTAGCGAGACAGCTTATCGATTTGGAACAAAAGAGTATACAGAGCCTGAAAGAGTATTTATAGCATTAGTGCAAAGATACGACAGAAAGCGGGAAGATGCAAATGGCATAATTGTATACATGTATAATTTCTTGTGCAACTTGTATAAAAATAGCTAAAAAACTTTTACAAGTTAGTGAGATAAAGTCGATTGTGTAATTTACATTTATCAGTTATAATAAAGGGCGTGGGAATTGCTACCTACGCTCTTTCCCCATTTCATACGATAAGTATTTATACATAATAAAGGAGGACGTAATATGTCATACGTTGATGAGGTAATCGAATTAGTATCCAAGAAAAACGCTACTGAGCCCGAATTCCTTCAGACTGTAGAAGAAGTTTTATCTTCTCTTAAGCCTGTTGTGGATAAGAATGAGGAGCAGTACAGAAAGGCAGCACTCCTTGAGAGAATGTGTGAGCCCGAGAGAGTAATTGAGTTCCGTGTAGCATGGGTGGACGATAATGGTCAGACTCAGGTAAATCGCGGCTATCGTGTTCAGTTTAACGGAGCAATCGGACCCTACAAGGGAGGCTTACGTTTCCATCCTTCCGTAAACTTATCCATTATGAAGTTCCTTGGTTTCGAGCAGACCTTTAAGAACAGCCTTACAACCCTTCCTATGGGTGGTGCTAAGGGTGGTTCTGACTTTGACCCCCGTGGTAAGAGCGATGCAGAAATCATGAGATTCTGCCAGGCATTCATGACTGAGTTATATCGTCACATCGGTCCCGATGTAGACGTTCCTGCAGGTGATATCGGTGTAGGCGGACGTGAGATCGGTTATATGTACGGTCAGTATCGTCGTATCAGAGGTGCCTTCGAGAATGGTACCCTTACTGGTAAGGGCCGTTCCTACGGTGGTTCCTTAATCCGTCCCGAAGCTACCGGTTATGGTGCAGTTTACTATCTGTGTGAAGTATTGAAGCATGAGGGCGAGACCATCGAGGGCAAGACCGTTTCCATTTCCGGTTTCGGTAATGTTGCTTGGGGTGCAGCTAAGAAGATTGCTGAGCTCGGCGGTAAGGCAGTTACTCTGTCCGGTCCTGACGGATACATCTATGATCCCGACGGTATTATTACCGAAGAGAAGATTGATTATCTCCTTGAGATGAGAAATTCCGGTCGTGATAAGGTTCAGGATTACGCTGACAAGTTCGGTTGTGAGTTCTTCCCCGGCCAGAAGCCTTGGGGCCAGAAGGTTGATATCGTTATGCCTTGTGCTACTCAGAACGATGTAAATCTTGACGAGGCAAAGAAGATTGTTGCTAACAACGTTAAGTACTACATCGAAGTAGCTAACATGCCTACTACCAACGATGCACTTAAGTTCTTGATGGAGCAGGATAACGTAATCGTAGCTCCTTCTAAGGCTGTAAATGCAGGTGGTGTACTTGTTTCCGGTCTCGAGATGAGCCAGAACAGCGAGAGATACAGCTGGACAGCAGAAGAGGTTGATGCTAAGCTTCATCAGATTATGAAGGGTATCCATGATTCTTCCGCAGATGCTGCTAAGGAGTACGGTCTTGGCTACAACCTTGTAGCTGGTGCTAACATCGCAGGCTTCCTTAAGGTTGCTGATGCTATGCTTGCACAGGGTATATTCTAAGTAAAAAGAATAGGTTGATTAATATTAAGTCCTGTAAACGAGCAGTATGCTTGTTTACAGGGCTTTTGTTGTTACGATAAGTAATGATAGATATAAATATTTAAATTGTAGTAAATAGACAAAATAAACGCAAAAACGTTTATCAAAACACTCTTGACAAAACACTCTGCGCTTGCTACAATACAATTACATATCGGGACATTCAAGCCAATTCGGCATTACTTCCCCCATATGAAAATTAAATAGGGCGGAGGGATGCAGGCGTGCTTGGATAGGTATGTGCTTTTGTTCTCTCCGTAGAAAAGGAGAGACATATGAAACGTAAAGCTTTAAGTGAGTTGAATCTCATGGACAACTTTCTGTTCGGTTCCGTGGTGACCTATCCCGGGATAGGAGAGGAATTTAGCAGGAAGCTACTGAAAATCATTTTTGGAAGGGACTTTGGGAAGCTGCGCATTACACCCCAGAAGGTGTATTACGGCAGCGACACCGGACTCCACGGAGCACGCCTCGACGTGTATATTGAGGAGGATGAAGAAGCTCTGGTTGCAGGAGATGCGGCGACAGTCTATGACGTGGAGCCTGAGAAAAACGAAACGGACGCAGCAGTGAAGTCATTGCCAAAGAGGGTACGGTTCTACCATGCCAAAATTGACACCAGAAGCCTCAGGGCAGGAGAAACCTATAAGAATCTCAAGAATGTTATTATCATTATGATTGTGCCCTTTGATCCCTTCGGACTGGACCGTATGGTGTATACCATCAAGAGCGGCTGCATGGAAGAACCGGATATGCCCTATGAAGACGGTGCAAGGACGTTGTTTCTGTATACCAAGGGCACGAAGGGTAATCCGTCCAAGGAACTGCAGGAGCTGCTTAAGTATATGGAATACACCAATGCCGGGAACGCCACAAATCATGATTTGCAGGAGATTCACCGCATGATAGAAAACGTAAAGTATGATGCAGGAGTGACAGGTGATTATATGAGACTTATGGAAGATGAGGATGTTTTAGTGGAGCGTGGTATCAGGCAGTGGACGCAACAGAGTATTGTTGACTTATTGGAGGAATATGCGCCGGTTTCGGAGGAATTGGTAGCCAGAATTCATGCAGAAGGTGACTTGTCAATCCTAAAGACTTGGTTGCAGTATGCAGCTAAGTCCACCAGTCCGGAGGAATTCCTTGAGAAGATA
>SVFG01000032.1 GCA_015056975.1 Lachnospiraceae bacterium
ATTGGTTACAACTGCATCCTTACCGTCATTTGCCTGCTCAAGTTCTGCTTCCTTTGCACTTGCAGCCTCATCGCGTGCAGCTGCATCTTCATAGGTCTCTTCACTCTCAAAGGTTGCATTGGTATAAGTAATGGTGGTTACATCAGCTGTTACGGTCTTAACCAGATTGCCTTCCTCATCAAAAGCAAAGCTTTCTTCCTTGGTCTCTTCTGCTATAATGATATCCTGCTCACCATTCTCGGTCTCAACCGTCTCTTCGACAACAAGCTCTTCTGTCTCGGTCACTTCATTGGTCTGAACAACCGCATCCTCTACCTCAACAATGCTTCCGTCAGCCACTCCGGCTTCCACTTCTTCTACAGAAACCGTTTCCTTGGTTGCATTGCCGTTCTCATCAGCTACAGCATACTCATCGTACTCATCAGGGGAAACACCGTCCACCTCGCCGTCACCGTCAAGGTCGTCCCAAACTTTTATCTCTTCCTCACGCTTTTCGAAGATTACAATCTGGCTCTTGGAGCCTTCCTCCATCTTATAGTTGAAATAGGATGTCTTTGTCTCACCGTTTTCATCAGTGTATGTAGCAGTAAAATAGTTGAATTCATCGTTATCGGGACCCTGTACACGCTTTACGGTAGCACCCTCAATGCCCATCTGCTCAGGGAGATAGTAATTCTCCATGATGGATTCAAAGAGCTTGTCCTCTTCTCTCCAGTTAACAGAGGTATTATCTGCCACTGTCTCCTGCTTCTCAATGATATCCATTGCAGCGGATGCATCACTGTCAACCTCTGCCTTTGCTGCCTCCATGGCTTCTGTCATTTCATCAGCCAGTTCCTTTGCCTCTTTAAGTTCCTCTGCTGCAACCTGTGCTTCAGCCTCTGCCTCCTCTACGGAAGCATTGTAGATGTCTTTCTGCTCCTCAAATTCTTCTACTGCTGCCTCATACTCAGTCTCTGCTTCTTCAAATGCTTCCTTCTTCTCTTCCAATTCTGCCTTAGCATCATCCTTAATCTGCTCTACGGTATCATAAGCTTCCTGAGCCTCTTCCTGCGTAGTTGCATTGGTAATCTCTTCTGTAGCAGCCTGCATATCGGTATTTGCCTGCTCTACCAGTTCTTCTGCCTCCGTTGCAACATCCTCTGCAGTATCCACAGCTTTCTCTGCTGTATCCAATGCATTTTCAGCAACATCTGCTGCTGCATCTGCAATCACCAAATCCTCAATCACTTCCTCAACTGCATCTGCCGCATCCTCCATGTGGCTCTGCTCAGGCTCTGTAATCTCAGCATCTTCTTCAGTCATATCCTCTTCTTCAGTTATATCCTCTTCTTCAGCAATTTCCTCTGCTTCGGTTACTTCTTCCTCAGGCACAACTGCTTCCTCAAACGCCTCTGCGGCATCCTTTGCAACTGCACTTAAGTCAACGCCCTCTTCATTCACTACTTCGCCGTCCATAATACCGGTGAACAGTTCATCACCTTCCAAAATCGTATCTACGGCTTCACTTCCGGTAACTGTCGCCCAGCTGATGATTTCTTCTGCTTCCTCTGCAACAGCGGTAGCCTGCTCCTCTGCGCTCTGGTTTTCATTTTCCTGCTCAAGCTCTGTATCAGTTCCCTCAGGAACAGTGCTCTCAGACACCTCTTCTGCCAAAGCTGTAATGGGATTCATAGCCATCATTGTTGCGATACCGATTGAAATTGCTTTTAAAATCTTGTTGTTCATGTTTTTTCTCCTTACTCCCTCTTAAAATAAATCTACAAACTTCAGTTTCTCATACTCCAGGTCAATCAACGCTTCCTTCAACTTTTGAAGCCGATATCCGCAATATGCATCTTGGCGGTCATCCAATCGCCTGATTCTTTTGTGATACTGTTTACATAGAAGAATATATATTAACGTCATAAACGTTATCACCAACACTGTTAAACCCAGAAGGGAGACTAAATAAAAATCCCCATGCGGCACATTTGCCAGCGGTGTCAGGTTTTCTTCAATTATCTCAACCCTTGTCATCATGGGCTTTCGCACTCCTTTTCTCAAACAATTTGTGTCTGTTGTTTGTCTCACACCTATAAAGACTGAACGGATTTTCAAAACGGTTCAGGTTTTTTAACTTTTTTTCTTTTCTTTTGCAATTTTCTACATTATAATGGATTTAAAGACAAAATTATGAAATAAGGAAGGTATTTACCATGCCGGAAAAAAGCTTTTTGACACCGATTCGCAGATGTAAAGTAGGACAGTTATGCGTATTGCTGATTATTGAAATTTCTTTTATTTTGATACTCATCAGTAATTCCGCACTCTGCAAGCAGATTTTTTCCAATCGCTACCTTTTTATACTCTGCCTTTTTGTATGGATATTAATGATATTTAATTTAATTGTATTGATTTATGACCTGGTAAAGCTCCGTTCCATCGCCCTTGAGGGACATTCCTTAAAGCAGGACGCCTACTACGACAGACTTACCGGGCTGTTAAACCGCAATGGATTGGACAGAGCTTTCGAAAATTATAAGACATCTGAAGCTGTTGCAAATGTAGGTGTATTTATGGCTACCATTGATAACCTGAAAGAGCTGAACAAGCTGTCGGGTCATGCAGTCGGCGATGTGCTGGTACAGAATTTCTCCCATATGCTGGAGACCGCAGCAGAAGACTTCGGTACCGTCGGACGCAACAGCAGTAATGTATATATCCTGTTTGCCGGCGATTGCTCCTTGGATGGTATGGAAGCGTTCTGTAAGAAGCTTACTGAAAAGATTGCGGATTACAACGAAATGTATCCCGCCACTCCTATTGTAATGCGTTATTCCTATCTGCTTAACGAGAGCAATGAATTTGAAGACATTTTTGCTATGGTGACAGCAACCTATCATAAATTATTTTAGACACTATTATTGGACAGAGGTTTCCCATGAAAGAATTGGACATCCCTTTCATTGCCAAACTTGTAGTCCGGGCACGCACTAATGATTCCGATGCTTTTGCTGAGCTTTATGCTCTCACTTACCAAAAGGTGTACAATTACACCAGACATTATCTGCGTGACGATTATCTTGCACAGGATGCGATGCAGGAGGTCTACATACTGGCTTTGAAAAACATTAAAAAACTGAATGACCCCAATCTGTTCGTGGCATGGCTCAACCGCATTTCCTTTAATGTGTGTTACGACATGACGAAAAAGCAGCACTCAGGTCAAAACTCCGGTTCGGAGCCCCTGGATGTCATCCACGATGAAAACATCCATTCAAACCCTGAGCAGCTTTTGCAACACAAGGATGAAAACGAACGATTACATCAGGCGCTGGATGAGCTTCCCTTCCAGGAGAAGCAGGTGATTATTATGCGCTTTTATAACGATATGAAACTGGAAGAAATCGCTGCCGCCTTAGACATCAGCCGCAGCAGCGTAAAACGATACATAGCGTCCGGTCAGAGCCGGCTCAAAAAATTAATGGAAGGATAGGAGAAAATCATGTTGTTTCGCAAAAAAGCAAAAAATTATGAAATCAATATGGATATGGCTGACAATGCCCTGCAAAATATTTTAAGCAGCTGTAAACAGTCTCCCAATGTCATTCCGTTAAATCAAATTGTAAAAAGACAACAGGTCAGCACGCGGCTTTACGAGAGACTTGCGATTATCGCATCTGTGATATTATTGCTCACCTTTCTCCTGCCTGTATATCTGCTTCCGCTCTCCAAGCTCACCGACGGATTATTTACCCCCGAACCGGTAAGGCTTACACAGCACTATCAGGAAGACAACACACTGACTCTTATGTTTTCCGGAGACAATATACTGTTTAAAGAAGCTTATATGGAAATTGGCGGAAGTGAAATCTACTATCCCATTTCCTTCGACAAAAAGGGAAAGACCATCTGTTTCCCCTACTACGAAGGTAAAGAAGTACTTTTTCACATTCCGGTCAAAGGTGCTAATGAGGTACAGCTCTTGCTGACCCCGGTATATGAATGATATGAAGAGACACAAGAAACTATGGATTATTACAATTTCATATTTACTGGTGGGATTGTTACTGTCCGGCTGTGGTGAAGACGCTTCTCCCGGGATGTCCCAGAGCAACGATAGGCGTCCCACAAAGGATAAGGAGACTACGTCCGTCGACCATCCGTCTGCAAGCACAGACGAAGGACCGACTTCCGCAACACTTCGTGACAACACCCCTGTCTGTCTGGTTCCTTTGGCTGACGGGCTCCATACCACGGAGAATGATGTGGCGGTGATTGATTATTCCCACGCATCCGACGGTTATGTATGTGCGGTTTACACCGGCTCCTGTCCCAAGCTAAAGCTTCGGATTACAGGACCTGACAGCGTGGTATACACCTACGATTTGCACCACGACGGATACGAAGTATTTCCCCTCTCTTCAGGAAACGGCGACTATGAGATTACCATTTACGAAAACATCTCAGGTACAAGCTATTCCACATGCCTGTACGAGAAAATTTCCGTCACAATTGCGGATGAGCTTACACCGTTTTTGTATCCCAACCAGTATGTAAACTTTGATGCGGACTGCGAAACGGTTAAGATGGGAGCTTCCCTTGCGGAAGGGGCGTCCAGCGATTTGGAGGTCATTACCAATATTTATAATTATATGATTTCCAACATTACCTACGATTACAATAAAGCTTCCGATCCGCCCACCGGATATACCACGGACATTGATGCCATCCTAAACTCCGGTACCGGCATTTGTCTTGACTACGCTGCAGTGATGGCAAGTATGCTCAGAAGTCAGCGCATTCCCACCCGTTTGGAGGTTGGTTATGCCAAGGATGCCTACCATGCATGGATTAGTATCTATGTGGCAGATGTTGGATGGTTAAACGGCATTATTTCCTTCAACGGAAATACCTGGACGCTTGTGGATCCGACCTTCGGCGCCAGCAGCAGCGACAAAACTTTAAAGAAATTTATCGGCGACGGCAGTAATTATACCACACAAAAGATGTACTAAAGAAAGGATAAATCATGAGAGATAAAAAAGCATTGTCAAACGCAGAAATTGCTTCCTTCTGCAGTCAGGTAGCCCTGCTGATTCAGGCAGGTATCACCCCCTTTGAAAGCATCAATATCCTTTACAATGATGCCAAAAACTCAAAAGGCGCTGAGCTACTAAAAACTATTCTTGATATCTGCAAACAGGGAGAACCCTTTCACAAGGCACTGGCTGCCACTGAGGTTTTTCCCGACTATATGGTACATATGATTGCCCTCGGCGAGGATTCCGGTAATCTGGACGACTGCATGTCCTCCCTGGCAACCTACTATGAAAAAGAAGATGGTATTGCCGCAAGCATTAAGAGTGCTGTTACTTATCCCCTGATTATGATATTGATGATGCTTACCGTTATCTTCGTACTGGTGAGCAAGGTTATGCCAATCTTTAAGCAGGTGTTTAACGAGCTTGGCAGTGAAATGACAGGTCTGGGTGCTTCCCTTCTGTCATTGGGAGACAGTCTGAATCGATACTCCTTTGTGTTGCTGATACTTATTTGTATTGTACTTTTAGTTTATGTACTCAGCCGCAAAACCACTGTGGGAAGAAATGCCACTGCACGTATCCTGCAGGGACTTCCTTTTACCAGGAACTTTTACTTAAACATTGCCTGTGAGAGATTTGCAAGCGGTATGGCAATCTGCCTAAGCAGTGGTATTGATATTTATACCAGCTTAGATATCACCAAACAATTGGTTGGCAATCAGCTCTTGTCCGATAAGATTGAGAAATGCCGCAAGGCAGTACATGACGGTGCCGGCTTTGCCGAAGCCCTGACAGGTTGCGGAATTTTTAACCACTTGTATTGTCAGATGCTTGCTGTAGGCTTCAAAAGCGGTAATGCAGATGTGGTCCTCAAAAAAATTGCAGACGGCTATCGCAATACTACTGACAAGAAGATGCAGGCTCTTATTTCCGTATTGGAGCCCACACTGGTCATTATTCTTTCTGTCATTGTAGGACTCATCTTACTTTCCGTAATTCTGCCTCTGATGGGTATTATGGCAAGTATCGGCTAGAGAAAGGATGTTGTTATGAACCGTTTTGAAAATACAAGACCTGACCTCAAACAACATATTGCTTTTCTGCTTCCCATTGTTGCATTTATTCTGCTGTTTGTATTCTTTTTGCGTGGTGTACAGTCCATTGAGGGAACCACTCTTACCAAACAGCAGGAAAGTCTGGAAACTGCGCTTTCCAGAAGCATTGCACAATGCTACGCCGTGGAAGGTTTTTACCCTCCCTCCATCACCTATCTGACGGAGCATTACGGACTCACCTATGATTCTTCTGTCTTTTTAGTTGATTATGAATATTACGGCAACAACCTGTTGCCCGACGTTACCGTAATTCGGAAACAAAAATAACGGAGGTTTCCCATGCATCAGGAAAAACGATTTATTGTGGATGTGCTGTTTGTACTGGCACTCTTTGGCTTATTTGCGGTTTCTGCACTCATGCTTGTAACCGTGGGCGCTGATGTCTATAAACAGACTGTGGATGATATGAGCACCAATTACGAAACCCGCGTGTCAGTCTCATATATTGCCGAGAAAATCAGGCAAAACGATGGTAATATTGCCGTTGATTATCTGGGAGAAACTCCTGCAATTGTCATGGAGCAGGAGTACAATGACGAAATTTTCTCTACTTACCTTTATTATCATGACGGTTACCTGAAGGAGCTTTTGGTTCGCAAGGGAAGTTATATAGGTGACAATAGTCTTGCAGCCGGACAGGAGATT
Organism: Lachnospiraceae bacterium; assembly: GCA_015056975.1. Taxonomy (GTDB): domain Bacteria; phylum Bacillota; class Clostridia; order Lachnospirales; family Lachnospiraceae; genus Acetatifactor. Next base: position 6,788 of record SVFG01000032.1, read on the forward strand.
ATGAAGATTTCTGATTTTCAGGCTGATTTGAAAATGAATAATCTGCTGAAAATCGACTTAACGACAGCCGACGGTGTACAAAAGGAATTATTCCTTCATCTTCACACGCCCAAGCTTTGATATTTCAAATTGCCTTACAAGAAGGGAATACTTACATGAGACACTCAAAATCAACCCTATTCCTAATGGAATTAATTATTGCTATCTTATTCTTTGCATTGGCCAGCACCGTTTGTATCAGACTTTTTGCAAAGTCCCATCTGCTAAGCAAACAAACTGTGGACCAAAATGAAATGATTATTCAGGTGCAAAACATGGCAGATATCTTTTTGGCTGCGGAAGGGCATACGGATAAAATGGCTGAGCTTCTTTCACTCGCCGATTATAACGAAGAAGGTGCTTCTTTCTTACAGTATTTTGATGAAAATTGGAACACTGTGCAGGATATCCGTGATACTTCCCACAGCATACTGCTTAAGCTTTTACCGGAAGAAAACGGACTCCTCACTGCCAAAATAGATGTTTATTCCATAAAGCCAACCGTAAAAGAAGACGGTGAACTGTATGCTGTGATGACAAAAAACATTTACAACCTTACTGTCAACCATCATATAGCTGAAAGGAGGGGTTCTCTTGAAAAATAAGAAACATTCCTTCGGCATCAATATCGGCTCCGCATCTATATTACTGATATTCGTGCTTCTCTGCCTGATTTCCTTTGCGACGCTTTCTATCGTTAGCGCTAATGCAGACAGCAAGCTGACCAATAAGGTTTTAGAACGTACCACGGCATATTATGATGCATGTAACAAGGCAGAAGCCTCTCTGGCAGAAATCGATAAGACCTTAATTCGCGTTTATCTTGAAAGCGATAATGCAGATGCTTACTTTGCTTCCGTAGGACATTCAAAGTCTTTCAATATAACTGTTTCAGAAATGCAAACACTTGTAGTACAAATCGAAATCCTCTATCCTGAAAATGATGAGGATACCTTCTACCGAATTAAAAAGTGGCAGGTAGTGACAGAAGAAGAATAAAAACAAACGGGTTACGGCTGATGCTGTAACCTTTTTTATAGGGAGAGGGCCTGCGGCGGTAATAGTATCCTCCTTCCTCTCCCCATACACACAGAAACGTCTGTGGCATCAGCCACAGACGTTTCTATTTTAAATCTTGCTATTCTTCTACTGTCTCTAATTCAGCTTCCTCTGCTTCTTCTTCGATGTCCTCATCTTCTAAGACTTCATCTCCAAGAAGCAGATCGTCGTCTTCAAGAACTTCATCGCCAAGCAGTTCTTCCTCTACGGGAACTTCCTCCTCAGTTACCTGATTCAGATAGTCCGTGCTGAGTACGGTATTGCGATATCTCTTCATACCTGTACCTGCAGGAATCAGCTTACCAATGATTACGTTCTCCTTAAGGCCTACAAGGGGATCAATCTTACCCTTGATAGCAGCCTCGGTCAGAACCTTTGTGGTCTCCTGGAAGGATGCAGCGGATAAGAAGGAATTGGTTGCAAGTGCAGCCTTGGTAATACCAAGCAGTACCTGCTTGCCGTCTGCGGGCTCCTTGCCCTGTGCGATCAGCTCTTCATTCATATCCTCATATTCCAGAACGTCAACCAATGTGCCGGGAAGGAATTCTGTATCGCCGTTATTCTCGATACGAATCTTCTTCAGCATCTGACGTACAATCACTTCGATATGCTTATCTGCAATGTCTACACCCTGCAGACGATATACTCTCTGTACTTCACGGAGCATGTAATCCTGTACAGCACGAATACCCTTAATCTTAAGGAGATCGTGAGGATTTACACTACCCTCGGTAAGCTCATCACCGGCCTCAAGCATCTGTCCGTCAACCACCTTGATACGGGAACCGTAAGGAATCAGATATGCCTTAGTTTCACCGGTCTCATCATTGGTGATTACAACCTCTCGCTTTTTCTTGGTATCGCGTATTTCAGCCTTACCGCCAAACTCAGCAATAATTGCAAGTCCCTTGGGCTTTCTAGCCTCGAAAAGCTCCTCTACACGGGGAAGACCCTGTGTAATATCGTCACCCGCAACACCACCGGTATGGAAGGTTCTCATGGTCAGCTGTGTACCGGGCTCACCGATAGACTGTGCTGCAATAATACCTACTGCCTCACCTACCTGAACAGCTTCACCGCTCGCCATGTTTGCACCGTAACACTTTGCACAGATTCCGTTGTGTGAACGGCAGGTAAGAATGGTACGAATCTTTACAGACTCGATAGGCTCACCCTTCTCATCCACACCTACACTCAAAATCTTAGCTGCACGGCTGGGGGTAATCATATGATTGCGCTTAACAATCATATTACCGTCTTTATCGAAAATAGATTCACAGGTATATCTTCCTGTAATTCTATCCTTTAAGCTTTCAATGGTCTCCTTGCCATCCATGAATGCCTTGACAACCATTCCGGGAATTTCTTCACGGTTGATAGCACAGTCAACATCACGGATAATCAATTCCTGAGAAACGTCAACCATACGTCTGGTAAGGTAACCGGAGTCAGCCGTACGAAGCGCTGTATCGGACAGACCCTTACGCGCACCATGAGCAGAGATAAAGTACTCCAATACATCCAGACCTTCACGGAAGTTGGACTTGATAGGCAACTCGATAGTTCTACCGGTTGTATCAGCCATCAAACCACGCATACCTGCCAGCTGTTTAATCTGCTGGTTGGAACCACGTGCACCGGAGTCAGCCATCATGAAGATGTTGTTGTACTTATCCAGTCCGGAAAGAAGCACTTCTGTAAGCTCCTTATCGGTCTCATTCCAAACATCTACAACTGCACGGTATCTCTCTTCCTCGGTAATCAAACCTCTGCGGTAGTTAGCTGCGATACGGTCAACCGTCTTCTGTGCTTCCTCCAGCATCTGAGGCTTCTTCTCGGGAACGGTCATGTCAGAAATGGATACGGTCATAGCTGCTCTTGTAGAGTACTTGTAACCGATTGCCTTAACATCATCCAAAACCTCTGCGGTCTTGGAAGCACCGTGAGTATTGATAACCTTCTCAAGAATCTGCTTTAACTGCTTCTTGCCAACGTGGAAATCAACCTCCAGCTTCAGCGCATCCTCTGCCTTGCTTCTGTCAACATAGCCCAAATCCTGAGGAAGAATCTCATTAAAGAGGAATCGTCCCAAAGTAGATTCCACATTACAACTTACTGTCTCGCCGTCTGCATTTGTCTTGGACATACGTACGGTTATTCTGGAATGCAAGGTAATTGCCTGATTCTCATATGCCAAAATTGCTTCGTTTACATTCTTAAAGAACTTGCCTTCGCCCAAAGCACCGGGTCTCTCCTGTGTCAGGTAGTAAATACCGAGTACCATATCCTGGGAAGGAACGGCAACAGGACCACCATCAGAAGGCTTAAGCAGGTTGTTGGGTGATAACAGGAGGAATCTGCACTCTGCCTGTGCCTCTACGGACAAAGGAAGATGTACAGCCATCTGGTCACCGTCGAAGTCTGCGTTGAATGCGGTACATACAAGGGGATGAAGCTTAATCGCCTTACCCTCTACCAAAATAGGCTCAAATGCCTGAATACCCAGTCTGTGAAGTGTCGGAGCACGGTTTAACATTACGGGATGCTCTTTGATTACCTCTTCAAGCACGTCCCAAACCTGTGTATCCAGTCTCTCCACAAGCTTCTTTGCATTTTTAATATTCTGGCTGATTCCCTTGGATACCAGCTCCTTCATAACGAAGGGCTTGAACAGCTCAATAGCCATTTCCTTGGGAAGACCGCACTGATAAATCTTAAGCTCAGGTCCTACCACGATAACGGAACGTCCGGAATAGTCAACACGCTTACCCAAAAGGTTCTGACGGAAGCGTCCGGATTTACCCTTTAACATGTCAGACAGGGACTTAAGTGCTCTGTTTCCGGGTCCGGTAACAGGACGGCCACGTCTGCCGTTATCAATCAAAGCATCAACAGCCTCCTGAAGCATACGCTTCTCGTTGCGAACGATAATATCAGGAGCACCAAGCTCCAACAGTCTCTTCAAACGGTTGTTTCTATTGATAATTCTTCTATACAAATCGTTAAGGTCAGAGGTTGCAAAACGTCCACCGTCAAGCTGTACCATAGGACGCAAATCGGGGGGAATTACGGGAACAGCATCCATTACCATCCACTCAGGCTTATTACCTGAACCACGGAATGCCTCCACTACCTCTAATCTCTTAATAATGCGGGCACGCTTCTGACCGGAAGACTCCTTAAGACCGGTCTTAAGCTCTACTGCCTCAGCCTCCAAATCAATTGCCTGCAAAAGCTCCTTAATTGCCTCAGCACCCATTCCTACACGGAACTTGTTACCGAAGGTCTCTCTTGCATCCTGATACTCTTTCTCGGAAAGCACCTGCTTGTATTCCAGATTGGACTCACCTGCATCAAGCACAATGTAGGATGCGAAATACAAAACCTTCTCCAGTACTCTGGGAGACAAATCAAGGATTAAGCCCATACGGCTGGGGATACCCTTAAAATACCAAATGTGGGATACCGGAGCTGCAAGCTCGATATGACCCATACGCTCTCTACGTACGCTTGCTTTGGTTACTTCTACACCACAGCGGTCGCAGACAACGCCTTTATATCTGATCTTCTTGTACTTACCGCAGTGACATTCCCAATCCTTGCTGGGTCCGAAAATCTTCTCACAGAACAGACCGTCACGTTCCGGCTTTAAGGTTCTGTAATTGATGGTCTCAGGCTTTAATACCTCACCATAAGACCAATCACGGATTTTGTCCGGTGAAGCCAATCCGATTTTGATGGCATCAAATGTCATCGGCTGGTAAACTTCATTCTTTGTTTCTGACATTTATGGCACTCCCTTCTATTTTAGTACTCATCTTCGTCTGCGCTGTAGCTGTCATCCTCATACACATCTTCGAAATCGGAACCGAAATCCTCATCCTCTGCGCTCACAAGCTCGCCGCTCTCTGCGTCAAACTCCTGTGTCTGATAGCCCATCTCGCCTAAAGAACCATTTTCATAGTCCTCATATTTACGGTCGCCTTCCATCTCGAAACGGTAATCGGTATCACCGTAGTCAATGGTCTCCGTAATTTCAACTTCAGTCTGGTCCTCACGAAGAACTCTAACATCCAGACCAAGTGCCTGTAACTCTTTTAACAATACCTTGAAGGATTCAGGAATACCTGACTCAGGAACATTATCTCCCTTGATAATCGCTTCATAGGTCTTTACACGTCCAACAACATCGTCAGACTTCACGGTAAGAATTTCCTGCAGGGTATAGGATGCACCATATGCCTCCAACGCCCAAACCTCCATCTCTCCGAAACGCTGTCCACCAAACTGTGCTTTACCACCCAGAGGCTGCTGGGTTACTAAGGAGTACGGTCCGGTAGAACGTGCATGGATCTTATCATCAACCAGATGATGCAGCTTCAGATAATGCATGTGACCGATGGTTACAGGGCTGTCAAAGTACTCGCCGGTTCTACCGTCACGCAGACGCACCTTACCGTCGCGGGAAATGGGAACTCCCTTCCACAGCTTTCTGTGCTCTCTGTTTTCAGATAAATATTCCATAACCTCGGGAAGCAGTTCTTTCTTATACTTCTTCTCGAAATCCTTCCACTCAAGATTTACATAATCATTTGCCAAATCCAAAGTGTCCATAATATCATTCTCGTTTGCACCGTCAAATACAGGTGTTGCAACGTTAAAGCCCAATGCCTTTGCAGCAAGGGAAAGGTGAATCTCAAGTACCTGTCCGATATTCATACGGGAAGGTACGCCCAGAGGATTAAGTACGATATCCAGAGGACGACCGTTGGGCAGATAAGGCATATCTTCTACAGGCAACACGCGGGATACAACACCCTTGTTACCGTGACGACCAGCCATCTTGTCACCTACGGAAATCTTTCTCTTCTGCGCAATGTAAATACGTACTGCCATATTTACGCCGGGAGATAACTCATCACAGTTTTCACGGGTAAATATCTTGGCATCCACAACGATACCATATTCACCGTGAGGAACCTTAAGGGAAGTATCACGTACTTCTCTAGCCTTCTCACCGAAGATTGCACGAAGCAGTCTCTCTTCTGCGGTAAGCTCGGTCTCTCCCTTAGGGGTAACCTTACCAACCAGAATATCACCGGCACGTACCTCTGCACCGATACGGATAATACCTCTGTCATCCAAATCCTTAAGGGCATCATCACCTACACCGGGAACATCGCGGGTAATCTCCTCGGGTCCCAGCTTGGTATCACGTGCTTCTGCCTCATATTCTTCAATATGCACGGAGGTATATACATCCTCCTGTACAAGTCTTTCACTCAATAATACAGCGTCCTCATAGTTGTAGCCTTCCCAGGTCATGAAACCGATAAGAGGGTTCTTACCGAGAGCAAGCTCACCCATGGAGGTGGAAGGACCGTCTGCAATTACCTGACCCTCTGCCACATGATCGCCCTTGAATACGATAGGCTTCTGGTTGTAGCAGTTGGACTGGTTACTTCTGGAGAATTTGGTCAGGTGGAACTCTTCCTTTTCTCCGTCATCATAGGTCATCTTAATCAAATTGGAGGATACATAAGTAACGGTACCCGCCTTCTTTGCAACCACGCAGACACCGGAGTCTACCGCGGTCTTAACTTCCATACCGGTACCTACTGCAGGAGCCTCGGTAGTCAGAAGGGGAACCGCCTGACGCTGCATGTTGGAACCCATCAGCGCACGGTTCGCATCGTCGTTCTCCAGGAAAGGAATAAGTGCTGTAGCCACGGAGAACACCATCTTAGGAGATACATCCATGTAGTCAAACATTGCCTTGGGATACTCCTGAGTCTCCTCACGGAAACGACCGGAAACGATGTTACGGACAAAATGTCCCTTTGCATCCAACGCCTCGTTTGCCTGTGCTACATGATAATTATCCTCTTCGTCAGCGGTCATATAAACAACCTCGTCAGTAACGCGGGGATTCTCAGCATCTGTCTTGTCAATCTTACGATAAGGTGCCTCTACGAAACCATATTCGTTAATTCTTGCATAGCTTGCAAGAGAGTTAATCAAACCGATGTTAGGACCTTCGGGAGTCTCGATAGGACACATTCTTCCGTAGTGGGAGTAATGTACGTCTCGAACCTCGAAGCCTGCACGGTCTCTGGACAAACCGCCGGGACCAAGTGCAGATAAACGTCTCTTGTGAGTCAGCTCACCGAGAGGGTTGTTCTGATCCATAAACTGTGACAGCTGGGAGGAACCGAAGAACTCCTTCACTGCTGCAGTTACGGGCTTAATGTTAATCAGACTCTGAGGGGAAATCTCCTCTGCATCATGTGTGGTCATACGCTCACGAACCACTCTCTCCATTCTGGAAAGACCGATACGGTACTGATTCTGCAACAATTCACCCACTGCACGGATACGTCTGTTACCCAGATGATCGATATCATCATCATTGCCCAGACCATACTCTAAGTGCATGTTATAGTTAATGGAAGCAATAATATCTTCCTTGGTTATATGCTTGGGAACCAATTCATGTACATTCTTCTTGATTGCTTCAGCTAATTTCTCAGCGTCATCACCAAACTCTTCAATAATCTGTGCCAATACAGGGTAATATACCAGCTCATGAATACCAAAGTCTCTGGGGTTGCAATCTACGAAATGGGTCATGTCTACCATCAGGTTGGACAATACCTTAACATTTCTCTCCTCTGTCTGAATGTATACAAAAGGAACTGCTGCGTTCTGAATGGTGTCTGCAAGCTCAGCGGTAACCTTATCACCTGCCGAAGCCAAAACTTCACCGGTGGAAGGATCCACTACATCAGAAGCCAATATCTGATGTCTGATTCTGTTCTTCAGAGCCAGTTTCTTGTTGAATTTATATCTACCGACTTTTGCCAAATCATATCTGCGGGGGTCAAAGAACATAGCGTTAATAAGACTCTCTGCACTTTCAACGCTAAGAGGCTCACCGGGACGAATCTTTTTGTATAACTCTAACAGACCCTCCTGATAGTTCTCAGCAGTGTCCTTTGAAAAGCTTGCCTCAATCTTGGGTTCATCGCCAAACAGCTCACGGATTTCCTCATTGGTACCGATACCCAAAGCACGAATCAACACGGTAATGGGAACCTTACGTGTTCTGTCTACACGAACATAAAAAACATCGTTGGAATCGGTCTCATACTCCAACCATGCACCACGATTGGGAATTACGGTACAGGAGAATAATCTCTTACCAATCTTATCGTGGCCGATTGCATAATAGATACCGGGAGAACGAACCAACTGGCTTACGATAACACGCTCAGCACCATTGATAACAAAGGTACCGGTCTCTGTCATAAGGGGTAAGTCACCCATGAAAATCTCATGCTCGCTGATTTCCTCTTTCTCCTTATTGTAAAGGCGTACCTTTACCTTTAAGGGAGCCGCATAAGTAGCATCTCTCTCCTTACATTCTTCAATAGAATATTTCACGTCATTTTTGCAAAGTTCAAAGTCTACAAATTCCAGACTTAAAGAGCCGCTGTAGTCAGCGATGGGAGAGATATCGTCAAAGGCTTCCTTCAAGCCTTCTTCTAAAAACCACTGATAGGAATCCTTCTGGACTTCAATCAGGTTGGGCATCTCTAAAACCTCTTTTTGTCTTGAATAACTCATACGCATAACCTTGGTACCGGCAATAGGACGTATTCTGTTCTTTTCCATTGACATTTCACCCCGTTCTTTCAGATTTAAAGCCTATAAATAAGCATAACTCCGCACAATAGTGCACTATCCATATTAGCACAAATTGGAAGCATGGTCAAGCAATAATTTTGAAATGTATTAAAAAAATAAAATGTATATGCAACACGTGGATTCTTAGAACATTTATTTGTGAGGGGAGCGGCGGGCAGGGGCATGGTGCCGCAGGCACGCTCCCGCTATACTTCGCATCGCAACGGTACTAAGCTCGCTTAATTGCATCTAACGACGCAATTACCTCGCTAAGGACCGGCGTGCTCAGAATGCGCTGCTTGACCATGCCCCTGCCCGCCGTTCCCCTCACAAATGAATGCCACACCATGTCAAAACATAGTGTGGCATCATAAGCTAATTATTTCTTATTATAATATAGTTATCCTATATTAAGGAAGCATATCGCTATCGCCGAAGGTAGCCTCCCACTTCTGAGTACGCTCATCAATAATCTTCTGACCGCCTGCCTTTAAGTAATCCTGCATATTTGCATCCCATACGCTGTCAAAGTCAGCTACGGAAGCAATTACAGACTTATCGTACGCGATATCTCTCTTCTCACCGAGAGGAGAACCCATACCTTCTTCTGCTGCGATTGCACCAACGTTTACATTCTTAACGCTAACTGCATCGTTCAGAGCAACTTCGATAGAGGTCTGTACATAAGAAGGATCTACACCTGCATAGTTGTAAGCTGCAGACTTCTTGGTATCCTCAGGATTCTTCAGGTTCAAACCATTACAGGTAATGGTGTAGTCAATGTTCTGACCGGAGTTCTGGATAGCTGCACCGGTAGCAGGAATGATAGCAACACCGCCGCCATCAAGCTTCTTGTGGGTAACACCCTCATCACCAATCTGCAGATACTCAATATGCTCAGGATCACTGATCCAATCTAAGTAAAGCAGGGATGCAAGAGGCTCATCGTTGGTTGCAGGGAAGAATAACTTACGGTCACCTGCAGTACTGTAAGCATGCTTAGCATACTCGCCGGCGCTGTTCGGGAAGCAGTCTACTGCTACAAATGCTGCGTCTTCGCCTACAATTCTCTTAAGGTTAGCCTGAATGCTGTCCTCACCGTTTCTGAAAGGATAATCCCAGTTGTGGATGAATGCGCCAACATAGCCGGCCTTAATCATATCATCCTCAGTGCTGTCTCCGCTTCCATACAGAGCGAAATCTTTCCAGATTAAACCATTGTTGTACCACTTGTTCAAAAGTCTTACAGCTTCCTTAGTACCGTTCTCGGTATACTTTCTGTCATCGAAGCCGTTTACATAGAATTCTTTGTCGCTCATCTTAGGGTCAAGATAAGACTCAATGAGAGTTGCTGCTCTCCAGCCCACATCGTAACTCATAGAGAAAGGAATCATCTTGTCTGCATCAGCGCCAAGCAATTTGCTTGCATTGTCCTTGAATGCAACAAGCATCTTCTCAAACTCTTCTGCGTTTGTAGGAGCCTTCATACCAAGCTTATCCAACCAGTCCTGACGAACAAAGGTGTTGATACGCTTAACGTCTGCTCTCTTACCTTCAATTGCCCAAAGCTCTCCGGTGTTAGGATCCTTGTCCCAATAAATATTGGTATCACCAAGCCAGTTCCAAAGGTTAGGAAGCATATCCTTGTACTCATCAAGATACTGATTCAACTCAAGAACACCGTCCATTCCGGCATATGTCTGAATGGTAGGGTAGTCATAGGTCAAGCAGATATCAGGAGCTGTACCGCCTGCGAGCAAGTTGTTAATCTGCTGTACTTCTTCCCAACGGGAAACTGCAACAAATTCAACTTCTACATTATAAGTGTCGAGCATACCTTTTTTGATGTAATCGGTATACATGTTGTTGGTAGGGTCAGAACCGCCGTCGTTACCACGATCATACACTTCGACTGAAATCTTAACGGTATCAACGAACTTACCGTCTTTCATCTTGGTGCCGGCAGATACTTCTTCCTTACCGGAGCCACATGCTGCAAGAGAAAAACACATACAGCATGCAAGTAGAATTGATAAAATTCTCTTTTTCATATTGTTCCTCCATATTTTTTATTTGAATGAATGGATTGCCGGAAATCAATCCAATTATTCCTTAACTCCTCCCAAGGTTACACCGTGAATGAAATACTTCTGTAACCAGGGATAAATACACAAAATAGGTATTGTGGAAAACATTACAATTGCAGCCTTTAAGGACTCTGACAAGCCGGGTGAAGAAAAGCCTTCCTGAGCTGCGATATCCACACTGTTAACACTGTTCAGAATATTATACAAAAACAGCTGCAACGGGTAAAACTCCTGCTTCTTTATTGACAGATACATAAGTGCATCGGAATAACCATTCCAACGGCCCACTGCATAGAACAATGCCAATGTAGCATATACCGGCTTGGAAAGCGGAATATAAATTCTCCACAAAATCGATACAAAGCTGGCACCATCAATCTCTGCAGCCTCCCTGATACTGTCGGGGATTCCATAGAAGAAGCTTCTCATAATAATCATGTTGTATACGGAAAGGCAGCTGGGAATAATCAGTACCAGCGGATTATCCAGCAGATGAAGCTTCTGCAACAACAGATAGTTGGGAATAGCTCCCGCATTAAAAAACATTGTAATGGTAATAAAAATGTTAATCGCATTACGTCCCTTCAATTTCTCAAAAATCAAAGGATACGCGCACAGCGTCGTCATTGTGAGAGACACAATTGTACAAATCACTGTCAAAATCACAGTCCATACAAAGGACCAGATATACTTCATATCTGTCAGCACCATCTGATAGGAGGAAAAATTCCATCCCTTAGGCCATAAAAAGACCTCCCGCTTAATCAACGCCTCCGTTGAGCTCAAAGAACGTGCCAAAAGATTTAACATCGGCAACAGGCAAATCAGACTGACAATCACACAGATAATCACAAAAATCCAATCGCCGAATTTTGTTTTATTAGATTTAATCATCGCTCTCTACCTCCCACACTTACCAAATGCCTCGTTCGCCCAATCTGCGTGAAATCCAGTTTGCCAAAAGCAGGAAGAACACACAAATAATTGACTGGAAGAAGCCAATAGCTGTTGTAAGCGAGAATTTGAGACCCAAAATACCATTCTTATAAACAAACGTGGACAATACTTCCGCAACGTCCATAACCAGATTGTTCTGCAATGCGAAAGGACGATCAAATCCACTGCCCAAAATATTACCCAGATTCATAATCAACAAAATTACAATTGTGGATTTAATACCCGGCAATGTAATGTGCCACATTTTGCGCCATCTGCTGGCTCCGTCAACCGACGCCGCTTCATACAATTCAGGATTAATACCCGCAATTGCAGCAAGATAAACAATGGAGTTCCAGCCAAAGCTCTGCCAAATACCAAGGAATATGTACGTAAATACCCAGTGAATCGGGTCATCCAAAAAATGTACCGTTTCCATTCCCATTCGGTTAAAAAACATATTTACCAATCCATTGGTAGGTGCAAACATTTGAAGCGCCATACCACTGATAATTACCCATGAGAGGAAGTGAGGCATGTAAGCGATTGTCTGTACCACTCTCTTAAATCTCTTGAATACCAATTCATTCAATATCAATGCAAAAATAACCGGAATAGAGAAACCGATAAACAAATCCAACAGATTCAGCACAACTGTATTTCGCAAGGCTTCTATAAAATCCGGATTGGAAAAGGCATCAATAAAATACTCGAATCCGTTATTATCCGCAAGCGGCATCGCCCATATACTTCTGTTTATCTTAAACTTCTTAAATGCAATCTGGATATAGGACATGGGAACATATTTAAATATAACCAGATAAAGCATTGGCAGGAACAACAGTGCATATAACTGCCAATATCTCTTTATGTATGACTTAAAGCTCACCTTATTCTGCGGTGTAACCACTTTGGTCTTCTGCTTCTTCATTATTAACACACCATCCTTATAATCTTCGTCTGCTTCATTATATTATGTAAGCGCTTACATTGCTTGTCACTAATTGCGCGCTTTTTAATCGCTTTTTGCTACCATGTAAGCAATCTTGCAATAAAAAAACACTTGTGTTACAATAAAATATAGCATTTTGCATATGTTTTCCATGTCAAAATGCCAATCATACATATTTTCACTGTAAATATTTAACAATTTGTGACTTATAGAGGAGGCTTTGTTATGGAAAGAGCATCCATACCGTATTTTACACCACAGGTAATCACTGAATTCAGAGAACTGCAGTACAAAGAACACATAAAACGTTCCGTAACCGGTGAATACGAACCCGTCATTTTCCCTCCCGGTTCCAGTGTACGTTTATGGGTCAATCAGGAAAACGATGCTTACGAAACGCACTGGCATCCTGCGACCGAAATCGTAGTACCCATAGAAAACATCTACACCGTCCGCATCCAACAGGAGGAATACGTTTTGCAACCGGGCGAAATATTTATTATCCCTTCCGGAGAATTACACGAATTTTTGCGTCCGGATTTCGGCACCAGGCTCATATTCCTTTTTGATATGGCAGTATTGCAATCCATAAAGGGCTTTCCTTATTTGATATCCACGTTTTCCAAGCCCGTGTTAATCACACCGCAAAGCCCCGTGTATCACAGCGAGATGAAGCTGCTTTACCAAATTTTCTGCGATTATTACAGTCAAAGCAGCTTAAGAGAATTAATGATATTTTCCAAACTGACAAATTTTTATGTGGAATACAAAGAAAACCAACGCGCTCTTGCTTCACCCGTACCAAAGCAGCATCAGAAAGACATTATGGATCGGCTCAATATTGTATTTTTCTACATCAGCCAACATTATACAGAGGATATCCCCCTGGAAAAAGCGGCTGAGATAGCAGGCTTTTCCAAATATCACTTTTCCAGAATATTTAAGGAGTTTTCGGGTCAGAATTACTTCGATTATCTGTCACACCTACGAGTGCAGACAGCTGAAAGAATGTTACTTGTTCCCGGCAGTTCCATTACCGACATTGCTTACCAATCCGGTTTTGGAAGCTTATGTGCCTTCAACAGGGCATTCAAAAAGAAGAATCAGTGTACGCCTTCGGAGTATAGAAATAAGCATTCTTCGATATAACACTTCATATAAAACCTGCAGATACTGCAGGTTTTTTGCGTGTGAGGCGGGAACGTGGCAGGAGAGAGGGCTATAGCATCCGCAGGCACGCTTTCGCCATGGCAGATACACAGTGTGTGTTAAGGAGAATTGCGAAGCGATTCTCTCAGAATCGTCGCTGCCGAGCGACGATTTAGGACCGACGTGCTCAGAATGCGCTGCTAGTGCCATAGCCCTCTCTCCTGCCACGTTCCCGCCTCACACGCAAAAAGGGTTGTGGCATCAGCCACAACCCTTTATATGTGAGTGCACAAATTACTTCAAAGTAACCTTAGCGCCAACTTCCTCAAGCTTCTTCTTGATATCCTCAGCCTCTTCCTTAGAAGCGCCTTCCTTAACTACCTTAGGAGCACCGTCTACAACGTCCTTTGCTTCCTTAAGACCAAGACCGGTTACCTCACGAACAACCTTGATAACCTTAACCTTCTCTGCGCCTACATCAGTAAGCTCTACATCGAACTCGGTCTTCTCTTCCTCAGCTGCTGCTGCAGGACCTGCTGCTGCAACTACTACGCCTGCTGCTGCAGATACGCCAAACTCCTCTTCACAAGCCTTTACAAGTTCATTTAACTCTAATACGCTTAACTCTTTGATAGCTTCAATAAATTCCTGAGCTGTTAACTTAGCCATTTTATTTTCCTCCATTTAAAATATAATTGTTTGTTTTCTTGTCATGCAGTCATGCTGCCTGACGGTTACATTTGATTATTCTGCTGCAGGAGCTTCTTCTGCTGCTACAGCTTCCTCTGCAACGGGTGCCTCCTCAGCCTTAGCAGGTGCTTCGCATGCTGCTGCGCCGCCTTTTTCTGCAAGCTGATTCATAACACGTGCAAAGTTTGCGATAGGACTCTGTAAGCTTCCAAGCAATCTGGAAACCAATACGTCTCTGGAAGGAATACTTGCAATTGCTGCCATTCCCTGAGCGTCATATACAGTACCCTCTACCACACCGGCCTTGATTTCAAGTTTGCTTGCTTTCTTAGCGAACTCAGCCAAAACTCTCGCGGGAGCAGTTGCATCCTCTGTGGAGAGTGCCATTGCGCTGGGGCCTTCCAAGTAAGGAGCCAAGCCTTCGAAATCTGTACCCTTGAACGCGAAGTTCATCATGGTATTCTTGTAAACTTTGTAGGTAACTCCTGCCTCACGTAAAGCCTTACGCAATTCTGTATCCTGCTCAACTGTAAGTCCACGGTAATCAACCAGAACAACAGACTGGGCATCCTTGATACTAGCAGAAATCTCTTCTACGATGGGCTGCTTCAATTCAACCTTTGCCATTTCTTTACCTCCTTATAGAATATTGGGAATTTCTTCCCCGCCGAAAGGAGTCTTTATAAGAAAAGCCTCCCTGAAGACAGGAAGGCAAAAAGTCTTAATCATAAACTCTTTCCTCGGTAGGCGCTTCGCTTACGTCCCATGGGACACCTACTGTCTTCGGCATAGTTTTACAAAACCTTAGTAAGAATAGCACATGATACGCGGGTTGTCAAGCACTATTTCGATATTTGTTCAAGAAAAAGCGAGAGTGGCAAAGAAGCCATGGTAGCCGCAGGCACGCTCCCGCTATGCGCGAACATGTAGTGTGCATTAAGGAGAATTGCCTAGCAATTCTCTCAGAAGCGTCGCTGCCGAGCGACGCTTTAGCCGGCATGCTCAGAATGCACTGCTTGTATCATGGCATCCTTGTCACTCTCACTTCTCGCGCACATCATATCACAAAAACCGGCAGGTGCTTACGCAACCTGCCGGTTCATCATACATTTTGAAATTAGAACTTTGCAACGCTTACCTTTACACCAGGTCCCATGGTACTGGTCAGGGTAATGCTTCTCAAGTACTGGCCCTTAAGTGCACTGGGCTTAGCCTTAATGATTGCATCCATAAGCGCATTGAAGTTCTCCTGAAGAGCTTCCTCAGTGAAAGAAGCCTTACCAACGGGAACATGCACGATGTTGGTCTTGTCAAGTCTGTACTCAATCTTACCAGCCTTGATATCAGCGATAGCCTTGGCAACGTCCATAGTAACGGTACCTGCCTTGGGGTTGGGCATAAGACCCTTAGGTCCCAAAACCTTACCAAGGCGACCAACAACACCCATCATATCAGGGGTAGCTACTACTACGTCAAAATCAAGCCAGCCTTCGTTCTGAATCTTGGGAATCAGCTCCTCGCCGCCAACATAATCAGCGCCTGCTGCCTCTGCCTCAGTTAACTTATCGCCCTTTGCGAATACGAGAACCTTAACAGTCTTACCTGTTCCGTTAGGCAGAACTACTGCTCCACGGATCTGCTGCTCAGCGTGACGTCCGTCACAACCGGTTCTGATGTGTACTTCGATGGTCTCATCGAATTTTGCAGTTGCAGTCTTCTTAACAAGTGCAATTGCATCGTTGGGCTCATAGAATGTTGCTCTGTCTACAAGCTTAGCAACTTCGGTATATTTTTTACCATGTTTCATTATCTTACCTCCTAGGTTCCAGCGACAATATCAATTGTCTCCCAATCTGTTATTATCAAAATTAGTCTTCTACAACAATACCCATACTGCGTGCAGTTCCGGCGATCATGCTCATAGCTGCCTCTAAACTTGCTGCATTCAAATCAGGCATCTTAAGCTCTGCGATTTCCTGAACCTTTGCCTTAGAAATGGTAGCAACCTTAGTCTTGTTAGGCGCACCTGAACCGGACTTAATGTTGCAAGCCTTCTTTAACAGTACTGCTGCAGGGGGAGTCTTAGTAACGAAACTAAAGCTTCTGTCTGCATATACAGTAATAACTACAGGGATGATAACATCACCCTTGTCTGCTGTTCTTGCGTTGAACTGCTTTGTAAATTCAACGATGTTTACACCATGCTGTCCAAGTGCAGGACCAACCGGTGGAGCCGGTGTTGCTTTGCCGGCAGGAATTTGTAACTTGATATATCCTTCTACTTTCTTTGCCATTGTGGCACCTCCTATAATGTGGTAAATCGGCGCAGGGTCTGCGCAAAGCGCTCCTGCTCCCACTTAGGATACCCAAGGTATCCCTTACGTGTTGCCCGGGTTTACACCCGTTGTATATTTTATCAGAGAATTGCAAAAATGCAAGTCTGAAAAATATCTTTTTTAAATTAAAGTTTTCTTACCTCTGCAAAGCTGATCTCAACAGGGGTCTCTCTACCGAACAATTCTACAAAAATAGTAGCTGTCTGCTTGCTGTAGTCAAGCTTCTGAACAACACCGACAGTGTCCTTCCATACGCCTGCAACAACCGCAATACTGTCTCCTTCTTCAAAGTCGATGGAAACATTCTCGGTCTTAATCCCTAAGGGCTTCATCTCAGCTTCTGTAAGAGGAACCGGTTTACTTCCCGGTCCAACAAATCCGGTCACGCCACGGGTGTTGCGGACAACATACCACGTGTCGTCATTCATCTCCATATTAAGAAGAACATAGCCGGGGAACATTTTCTTCTGAACCGTTTTTCTGACACCGTTCTTAAGCTCCACTACGTCCTGCAGGGGAACACGAACCTCCAGAATCTGCTCAGCAAGATGCTTATTGTTCTCAATGGTCTTCTCAATATTGGCTTTGACCTTATTCTCATATCCTGAATAGGTATGAACCACATACCACTTTGCCTCTGCCATATATTCACCCTCGCTCTATAATGATGTTAAGAAAATAACTCCCTGCTTAAGTACTGCATCAATAATTGCAATGATAATTCCCACAACGATGGAAATTGCCACTACCGCTACCGACTGCTTAAAAGTGGACTGTCTGCCGGGCCATGTAA
Organism: Lachnospiraceae bacterium; assembly: GCA_015056975.1. GTDB lineage: Bacteria > Bacillota > Clostridia > Lachnospirales > Lachnospiraceae > Acetatifactor. The sequence goes on from SVFG01000032.1 coordinate 24,515, forward strand.
TTTTCTTAAATTCGGATTTAATGCCCTTAAAAAAGCTGGGGCGGGCTTGCTTTTCTGCGGAATCTCCCATTTTGACCTCCATTTATACAGAACAACTGAATTATTTGGTTTCCTTGTGCATAGTGTGAGTCTTGCAGAATCTACAATATTTCTTGGTCTCCATTCTGTCAGGATGAGTCTTCTTATCCTTAGTAGTATTGTAGTTACGCTGCTTGCATTCGGTACATGCTAAAGTAATTTTTGTACGCATTTGTCTACCTCCAAGTGTTTTATATTTCTCTAATTTTAAGCATAAAAAAAAGACCTAAATCTTATCTCGCTTGATTACTATACCATAGTTATTTGCCTGCGTCAACATTTTTTTCGTAAAATGCGTGGAATTGGGCAGAAGGGACAGAATCCTCCCGTCCGGTTCCCTTCTGCCCGTCCTCTCCCCAATTTCGCACTTTCCCACTTGCATTTGCG
>SVFG01000033.1 GCA_015056975.1 Lachnospiraceae bacterium
TACCACATTCTGGTCAATTCGCGCGATTACCCTCTCGCCTCGCAGCAACGCATACAGTCTCTCTGTAATATCGTCTGTAGCAATAGTAAGTACATCTTCCAGCACCTCATTTTTTCCGGTATTAACCCAGTATGCCTGCGGAATACAACCTCTTGAAATATAGTTAATCACAGACCATGGATTATAAATCTCTGTACTACCAAACAGATAACCATCATACCATTCTCTAAGCTCATCCTCTTTATCTGCAACACCATAGTATTCAAGCATTTTTCTTACTTCCGAAGATGTAAAACCAAAGAATTCATCATACTCGTCATCCATTACAGAATTCACAGTCAGATTATTTAATCCACTGAAAATACTCTCCTGTGCAATACGCAGAATTCCTGTAAGGAATCCATAGGTAATATTCTTGTTATCCTTAAAAGCTCCGGAGAAGAAGTTTCTCATAAAGCCAATGATTTCATCATAGAAATCCTTCGAATAGCCTTCCTGAATTGGTGTATCATATTCATCGATAATGATGATAGGAGCCTTGCCGTAATGTGTAGCAAGCATCTGCGATAATCTTTCAAGTGCCTCTGACATTTCCACCTCAGATGCTTCTTCTTTTAACACTTTAGCAAAATATGCTTTCTCATACTCTGCCAGTTTGCTACTGTTTAACAGTTCCTGATGTCTTCCGAACTCTTTCTGTAAGAGTCCACGAATCTTAACCACCGTCTCTTCCCAAGAATCAAATTTCACATCCTTGAAAGTCAAAAATATAACCGGATATTTTCCCTGATGCTTACGATACTCTTCTCCGCATTTCCAGATTGCTTTGTCTACAAAGTATTGGCTCGTATCCTCATCCGAAATCTCAAAGAATACACGGAGCATATCCATGTTCAAAGTCTTTCCAAAACGTCTTGGTCTTGTAAACAAAGAGACCAGTGGCTTCTGATCCAGAAACTCCTTGATTAACAAAGTTTTGTCTACATAATAATATTCGCTCTGTGCACGGACGTAATCTGAAACTCCTATTGGCAAAGGTCTTGTTCTTCCATCCTTTTTCTTTGCATACTTACCGGAAGAGACACGGCCGTCCGCAGGTCTTACCGCATCGTCAGGAATAAGCCATTTTCTTCCTTCCTTAACAGCACCCGGAATTTTTCCTTTGTTACACAAATCATTAATTGCACGTTTAGAAAGTCCCCATTCAATTGCCATTTGTTCACTAGACTTCATAAAACCATCTCCTTTGAGATTACTCTCTCATCTTGCTCAAAGTATACAACATTTCGAGCAAAATATCAATTAACTTTTGGTATTTTGCTCGAAATGTTGTCTTCTTGCCGAAGTGTCCCGCTCTCTATATCCCCCATATTCCTATAGCTTTTTCAGGCAGTAACTCCGGTTATTTCCGTTTCTGTTACAGTTGCTTCTGCATCAGGAGCTACAATCCTCTCTATCAAATCCAAACAATAACAATACGCATTATGCATTGCTTCACAATCAAAATAAGATACCATTTCCTCCAGATACTGTAATTCTGTCAAAATTGCCTTTCGTTCGTTGCGAAGGTCCTTCAGCATCTTTAAAACCTTATATGCCTGCGCAACATTGTAATTTGCATTCTCAGTCATCTGCAAAGCCTCTTCAATCCGGGCATCCAGTTCTTCTACGCGAATATGCTGATTGCTGATGTATTGCTTGATACTTCCATAAAACTCCACCTGCTTTTTTGCAAACTCTCTCCAATCATTATTTTTTCCGTCATATACCGTGTCCTGTTTTGTATATTCCATAGTATCCTCCTTACGCTTCAAGGCTGTCTCCTCATGCGTCATCTGTATCATCGCAGCTGTGTCATTCTCGGACTCAGGCTTGTCTTCAAACAATTCCGGAAGCTGTCTGGGCGTATAATGCCTTGAATCCAATTTCTTAATCTGCTTCATCGCTTCTTTCGCCTTTCCCGCATTTTGACTGGTTCCAATGGAATTTTGGAAGTAGTCCGCACAAAGCCATTCATCTTTAATTCTTCGGCGCTCCAACCTGCATTCCTTCAAAAGCTGAATCAGACCTGCATTCTCTTGTTCACACACATCATATAACTCCACATAATGCATAATATCGCAGATTTTCATATCTACCTGGGACAAGGCTTCATTTAACTCTGACTTATATTGATCCAAAGATGCCACCACAAAACGAAAGGTACTCAGATATCCCAACCAATCAATCTCCTCCATATTATCATACACACCCTTCGGTTTGCTTTCCGTCGCATCAATGGTCGCATAGAACTTCGGCTTTCTACCTTTATTGATTCTCTCATTCGCTTCTTCATGGCTGAATACTTCTGCTGCTTCCTTACTTTCCGCCATCACCAGCTGGTTATTATCATCCGTGCGGTAATAGTTGCGTTGATAATCTATAATATAGCATAAATTACTTCTATCACTCATAAGCATTCTCTCCTTCTCTGAATCTACCAGCCGCGGTCATCCCCTATTACTCCCAAAATTCCTGCTATTACCGCAACAACTATAATGATTAAAACTACCGGTACATTTTCCGTATCAATCCCTAATAATGAGAAGAAGAGGCCCGCCCCCACAAAGCTCAAAATCGTGCAGATAACGGCTCCAAATGTTGACATCCCATTTCTGTTACTTGAGGGAGAATGATAATTTTTGTTTGAACCTACTGAGTTTTGATAGATCTGATATTCAATCAAATCATCTGTTAAATCCTTTTTGCCATCGTGATTCCAATCGTATAGTGACATATCCGTTACCTCCTTATTTGCATGCTTGTTTTCTTCTTACATACTAAAGGTAACATATTTAAAGTCCCATAAACCCACCTCAATAATGCTCATCTACAACCTAAAAATGAATTTTTCAACGCTTGTTTTTCCTTGCATTTACTCTTGCAAACTAGCAATTACTTTTGCAAAGCGCTATATTTATACTAACTTCTGCCTGTTCGGAAAGGAGGACTATTATGTCCAAACATTTATCCTTACAGGAACGTATTATCATTGAGCGAATGATTGGCCAAGGCTTTTCTTTCGCCACCATTGCCAGACAATTGGAACGCTCTCCTTCAACCATTGCAAGAGAAGTACAACACTACCGCTGCTTTGTTGACCGCATTCCCCTTCCGGGCGAAAATGACTGTACCTCAAAAAATTTTTGCAAACGAAATAATGTGTGCCCTGATTCCGGTTTTCATGGGTGTTACGGTTATCGCTGTTCCCGGTGCCCCGATAACATCCGTTGCTTTGAAATCTGCGATGTTTATGAGTCCAGTCATTGCAATAAACTGGACAAACCGCCTTATGTCTGCACGAAATGCAAGGAAAGACAAAAATGCAAAAAGAACCATGCCTACTACACTGCCCATCGTGCCAATGCAGCCCATTTAACCACCCTTAGAGAAGCCCATTCCGGTATTCGAAAATCGCCGGAAGAACTGAAACAAATCGGAAAACTCATTAAACCGCTTATTCAAAAGGGGCAATCTCTTAACCACATATGTACTACCCACGCCGACGAGCTCGGTGTCTGCGAGCGTACTTTGTACAACTACATTGACAATAATGTTTTCGATGTACGCAACATCGACTTACCCAAGAAAGTGGTTTACAGACAACGCCGTGCCAGAAGAACACTGACACGCATTGAATACCAATACCGCCAAGGGCGTACTTATGAGGATTTCAAGAGTTTTATGGAAGCCAATCCACATCTTCCTGTTGTTGAAATGGACACAGTCAAAGGCGGACGACAAAAGGGCAAAGTTTTTCTCACCATGATCTTCCGGCAGACTAGTTTTATGCTTATTTTCCTTATGAAGGATGGCACTCAGCAGAGTGTACTGGCAGTCTTTGATGCTTTGACCGAAATACTCGGACAAGCCTTATTCACCCGCCTTTTCCCTGTTATTCTCACTGATAATGGTGTAGAGTTCAAAGATCCCAATGGTCTTGAACACACGCGGTATGGAATTCCACGTACCAGAGTCTTCTTCTGTGATCCGCAGGCTTCATGGCAGAAACCACAGGTAGAAAACAATCACAAGCTGATACGCAGGATACTTCCCAAGGGAACTTCCTTAAATAAACTTTCCATCGCAGACGTAACTCTCATTACATGTCACATAAATAGTGTTTTAAGAGAACAACTTGATGGAAAAACTCCGTTTGATCTGATGCAATCGGAAGACGAAAAAAAACTGTTGTCTTCGCTTAACCTTTCACCGATTCCACCCGACGAGGTTACTCTGAAGCCGACACTCATCAGACACTAAACATCATCACAACCTCAGGCAGAAGTATTCACACGCTCCAAAAAACCGGGGTCTCAGTTACTTTTGCAAAAGTAAGATGCGTCGTTTGTTTGCCATGCTTCAAAATCACGAAAAACAATCAGTTTTTCATAATTATACACCCTCTGCAAGGCATTTAAAAGCCGTTTTTAAGGTTTAGCATGACTATTCGATATTTTCCCTAGCAGTTAATTTTTCACTTAAACCCAGCAGAAGCTCTCTCATATCTTCAAGAAGCTTCTCTGTTCTATCAAGCAATAGTTCAGCATCCGTTTCCACCAAGCCGGTTTTCTTGTATTTGTAGGTAAAGAAAGGGTTTCCGTAGGCAGTAAATGCCAAATCCTTTCCATACTTTTTCATAAAGTCCGGAATCTTTACCGCGTCAATCCGGGCATCCGGCCGGAAAGTAAAGGTAATGCGTTCATTTTTGCCTTTGATTTCTGTCATATACAAATCATGCGCCGCCACGCGAATCAAGGCTATGCGAAGAAGATTGTCCACGGACTTAGGAATTTCACCAAAGCGATCCAGAAGTTCATCCTTCATATCATCCTTTTCCTTATGGTTCTCAATTCCTGCAATGCGCTTGTAAATATCCAGCTTCTGCACCTCATTGACAATATAGGTTGGCGGTATAAAGGCATCCACATCCAAGTCTATCACAGTAGCAAAATCCTCCACCGTATGAATTCCCTTCAGCTTCTTAACCGCTTCGTTCAGCATCTTGCAATACATATCATAACCCACTGCTTCCATGTGCCCGTGCTGGCGCATACCCAGCAGATTGCCTGCACCTCGGATTTCCAAATCACGCATGGCAATCTTAAAGCCGCTTCCCAAATCGGTAAACTCCCTGATGGCTGCCAACCGCTTTTCCGCTACTTCCTTCAACATTTTATCACGTTTATACATAAGAAATGCGTACGCATTACGATTGGAACGTCCCACTCGCCCACGAAGCTGATACAGCTGGGACAGTCCCAGATTATCAGAGTCGTGAATAATCATGGTATTTACATTGGAAATATCCAGTCCTGTCTCAATAATTGTAGTGGATACCAACACGTCTATGTCTCCGTTGATAAAGTCAAACATAATGCGTTCCAGCTCATGCTCCTTCATCTGGCCATGAGCATATGCCACATTTGCCTCCGGCACCAGCTTGGCTATTCCCGCTGCAATGTCCGCTATATTGTTCACACGATTGTACACATAATAAACCTGACCGTCTCTTGCCAATTCTCTGGAGATGGCTTCCCTCACCATCTCTTCATTGTATTCCATTACATAGGTCTGGATGGGCAGTCTGTCATTGGGAGCCTCCTCCAGCACACTCATGTCCCGGATACCGATTAAACTCATGTGAAGAGTTCTGGGAATAGGAGTCGCCGTCAGCGTCAACACATCCACATTTTCCTTCAGCTTCTTAATCTTCTCCTTATGAGCCACACCGAAGCGCTGCTCCTCATCTATGATAAGTAATCCTAAATCCTTAAATTTTACATCCTCAGAGAGCACTCTGTGAGTACCGATTACAATATCCACAAATCCCTTCTGCAAATCCGTGATTGTCTTTTTTAGCTGGGCTGATGAACGGAACCGGCTCATCAAATCCACGCGCACCGGGAAATCCTTCATGCGCTGCACAAAGGTATTGTAGTGCTGCTGAGCAAGAATCGTAGTGGGCACCAGATATACCACCTGCTTGCCCTCCTGTACTGCCTTAAAGGCCGCACGGATGGCAATCTCCGTCTTTCCGTATCCAACATCACCGCATACCAGACGGTCCATGATTTTGGAGCTCTCCATGTCTGCCTTAGTGTCCGCAATAGCCAGAAGCTGGTCCTCCGTCTCCTCAAAGGGAAACATCTCCTCAAACTCCTTCTGCCAGACAGTGTCCTTGCCGTACTGATATCCCTTCGCCTGCTGCCTGTTGGCATACAGCTCCACCAAATCCTTTGCCACCTCGTTTACGGCAGTGCGCACCTTAGTCTTGGTACGCTCCCATTCCTTGGTGCCAAGCTTGTTGAGCTTCGGTGTCTTTGCCGCATCTGCGGAGGCGTACTTCTGTATCACATCCAGCCCGGTAGCAAGAATATACAAGTTGCCGCCGTCCCGGTACTCTATCTTAATGTAGTCCTTTACCACCTTTTCCATCTCCACCTTCTCAATGCCACGATAGACACCGAGACCGTGGGTTTCATGAACCACATAATCGCCTACCTTAAGTTCATTGAAATCCTTAATCTTCTGGCCCTGATAGAGCTTCTTTTTCTTCTTCTTTTTTTTCTCCGCGCCGAAAATATCCGTCTCTGAAAGCACCACAAACTTAAGTAAAGGATATTCAAAGCCCTTACCCACATGACCATAATACGTCAGAACTTCTCCCTCCAAAACTTCCCTGAAAGGGTCTTCTGTATATACTGCAGAGACCTCCTGCTCCCGCAAGTCCTCGGCAAGGCGCTTTGCACGGGTACGGGAACCCGAGAGTAAAAGTACCCTGTAACCTTTTTTGCGGTATTGCTTTAAATCCTTTACCAGTGCTTCAAAGCTGTTATTATAGGGCGCAAGATTTCTGGCATTCACATCCACTTTTATTTCAGGCTTCCAATAACCGTTTCTTCCGTCCATAGTAGATATGGTAATCAGGCTCGCTTTTGTAAGCCTTGCCGCCACCTGCTCTCCACTATAGAGAATCTCCATCTGTCCCGGAAGAATATAGCCCTTCTTCACGCGCTGCTCCATACTTTCACTAAATTCCAGTTCAACAGCTTCTGCCTGTTCCTTGATACGCCCCGGCTCTTCCAAAAAGAATACCGGACGCTTCTCATCCTGCCCTAATGCCAGCAAAATCTCCGGAAGTGTAACCGTCTCCTCATAAAAATAGCGGATATAGCCCTCCAGATTCAGCTTGCTTTGAAATTCCAAAAGTTGCTCCTTTAACTCACGTACCTGTGTGACAATGCGGTGAGCCTCCTCCGGTTGATGCGCATCCCTGAAAATCTGTTCCTGATGCTTTGCCTCCTTTTCAAGACGCATAAGACCTGCCTTTATCCGTTCTTCTGAGAGCACAAACTCCGTAGCAGGATAGATACGGATACTCTCCAGCTTCTCTATGGAACGCTGACTCAAAATATCAAAACTGCGGATGGACTCCACCTCATCCCCCCACAGCTCAATGCGGTAGGGATTCTCCTCCGTCAAATCGAATACATCAATAATACCGCCCCGGACTGAAAACTGACCCGGACTTTCCACCTGATAGCTTTTCTCATAGCCCATGGTTACAAGCTTCTTTGCAAGAGAGGACTCGTTAATACTCCCTCCCCGCTCCACTTCGATCATATCGCCCTCTTCCCACATTACCTGAGGGGTCATAAGTGCCGCATAGGTCGTCACAATGGTAACCGGCTTACGCTCCATAATTCTTCTAAGCGTACGGATACGCTCTCTTGTCAGCTGATTACCGTGTATATCCGCTTGGAAAAAAATCAAATCCTTTGCAGGATATAACATGACATTCCTGTCATAAAATTTGTACTCTTCATAAAGCTCTTTCGCTTTTATGTCACTATAAGTAACGATGACTTTGTATCGAAAGCCATCGCTAAAACCAAATATCATATGCAGTTTTTGTGAATCCACGCAACCGGTAAGTGCTACCTGTTCTCTGCCCTTTGACAGAACATCCCGCACCCGGTCATATTCCGCAAGCTCCTTAATGGGAGCAAGTAATGCCTGCATACATCCTCCGTTCCGGGGTCATATCCCCGACCTTTCTCATTACGCCTCCGAGTTCTTCCTGTTAAAGGCATTCATTGCTGCGTCCGCATCCTCGGATATCATCATACGAATTGCCTCCAACGCACGTTTTGCGGCGTCATCCATAATTTTTCTCTCGCCTGAACTGAAGTGCCCCAATACATAATCAGCCAGGTCATATCCCTTGGGCTTTTCACCTACACCCATTTTCACTCTCTGAAAGGTATCATGTCCCAGATGAGCGATAATATTTTTCAGACCGTTGTGACCTCCGGCACTGCCCTTCTTGCGAATGCGAAGTGCCCCTACCTCCAAACTGGTATCATCCGAAATCACAATCAGCCCCTCCGTTTCATCCACCTTATAATAATCTAAAATCTGTCGGACACTTTCCCCGCTTAAATTCATATATGTCTGAGGCTTTACCAGCACACATTTTTCGCCTGCCACATACCCCTTGCCGATTAGCGCCTTGTGCTTCTTCTCAATAACCGAAATATTCTCTGTTTCCGCCAGTTTGTCTATTACATCAAAACCAATATTATGCCTTGTATTTACATACTCTTTTCCGGGATTCCCCAGTCCTACAATAATATACATACGTCCTCTTCCCGCTCTTTATGAGCCCACATCCTTATTCTGTGTCCTATTCTCTCATTTTTTATCCAAAAATTCAAGAGGCCTGCAGGATTTTGAGATTGTTTGTGTTGTGGGGACGGGTTGGGCAGCATGGCAGCAAGGAGATGGCAGGGATATTTTTGTTCTTTGTGGAAGATGGCTGTATTTTCAAGCATTGTGCAATGATACACAGGGAAAATCGCTCACGGATGGGCGATTTAGGCGTGCTCTTGCACGGACGCATGTGCACGCCGCCCCGAGAATTACCGAAAGTTCTCCACAATGCTTAGAAAATACCCATCTGTAACTCAGAATCACAAAATATCCCTGCCTTCTCCTGCTGCCATGCAGCCCACCCAATCCGCGCCTACACCATAAAAAACCTGCAGAACTTTCGTCCTGCAGGCCTCTTAAATCCCGTTATTCTTCTTCCTCCGGCTCGGCCAATACTGCTTCATATTTCTCCAGTATAATCTGCTGGATACTGTCTCTGGTAGCAGAATTGATGGGATGGGCAATATCCCTGTATTCACCGTCTGCAGCCTTCTTGCTGGGCATGGCAATGAAAAGTCCTTTTTCGCCTTCAATCACCTTGATATCATGAACCACAAATTCATCATCCAAAGTGATGGAAACCACCGCTTTCATCTTGCCCTCCTTTGTAATCTTGCGAACTCTGACATCCGTAATCTGCATAGTATTACCCCCTTAGCCTAGTTTGTCCTTGGTCAGATAACATACCTTTCGTTACGTTCCACTACTATCTTGATTTCACCCTCACCCACAAATCTGGAGTTGGCTTTGATGGTATCACGGCTTTCTACAATACAATTCTCAATATAAGTATTGTCACCAATGTATACATCATTCAGGATAATGGAATTTTTGATGACACAATTATTTCCAATGTAGCTCTTCTTAAATACCACGGAATTCTCTACTGTACCGTTAACAATACAGCCACTTGATATTAAGCTGTTCTTAATATTGGCACCCACATTATACTTTGCAGGCGGTAAATCATCCACCTTGGAGTACACATCAGGATACTGCTTGAAGAAATAATCACGTACCTCAGGCTTTAAGAATTCCATATTGGTATTGAAATAGTCATCCACGGAAGCAATATTTCTCCAATAGTCCTTAATCTTATAACCAAAGATTCTCTTTACGTCCTTGTAGCGCACCAATACATCGCGAACCAAATCATAACGGTCTTCTTCCGCACACTTCTCAATCATCTCAATCAACTGACGACGGCGCATTACATAGATACCGCAGGAAATTGTCTGGGTTTTTGCCTGAAGGGGCTTCTCCTCAAACTCTTCGATACGATGCTCCTCATTCATACGGACAGTACCGAAGCGCTCCACGTTTTGATTTGCCTCCATATCCCTGCACACCACAGTGATATCTGCTTTCTTTTCAATATGATACTCAAGCACCTTATTGTAATCCAGCTTATATACACCGTCACCGGATGCAATCACCACATAGGGCTCATGGCTCTTCTTTAAAAAGTCCAGATTCTGATAAATGGCATCTGCCGTACCTCTGTACCAATTGCTGTTATCCGCCGTAACCACGGGAGTGAACACATATAAACCTCCCTGCTTACGTCCGAAATCCCACCACTTGGAGGAATTGAGATGCTCATTTAAGCTTCTGGCATTATACTGGGTAAAAACCGCAACCTTCTGAATATGGGAATTGGTCATGTTACTCAGTGTAAAGTCAATACTCCTGTAGCTGCCTGCAATCGGCATTGCACATATGGCGCGCTTCTGGGACAGTTCCTTCATCCTATGATTGTTTCCGCCTGCTAAAATGATTCCAACTGCTCTCACTGTTCTTCACCTTCCTTAATCAATGTTTTGCCGCTTGCGAGATAGCAATTTTCATAATCCGCAGCCTTTGTAATACCGGATATAACCGTATTCTTTCCTACAGAAACGCCATCCGGAATTACAGTCTTTTCTCCAACAGTTACAATACCCTGATTATAGATGTGAGGAGCTGTCTCATTCTCTGCTTCCTCACCCACACCAAGCTTAACATTGTTACCAATCTGAACATTTTCTGCCACAATAGCCTTATTCAACTCACAGTTATCACCAATCCGGGTCTGGTTCATAATAATGGAGTCTCTGACTACCGTACCCTTTCCGATGGTGACACCGCAACCGATAACGGAATTGTAGACCTCACCGTAAATATCCGTACCTTCACCGATAATACTGCGCTCTACCACACTGTCACCGGAAAAATACTGAGGAGGCTGAATCTCACTCTTGGTATAAATCTTCCAATATTCCTCATACAGATTAAATTCGGGAACAATGTCAATCAACTCCATATTGGCTTCCCAATAAGAGCTTAAGGTTCCTACATCCTTCCAGTAACCGGTAAATTCATAAGCGAAAAGCGGTGCACCGTTTTCATGGCAATAGGGAATTACGTGCTTACCGAAGTCAAGTGCCGGCTGTTCTGCCTTGGCAATCAATGCCTCCTTAAGCGTCTTCCAATTAAAAATATAAATACCCATACTTGCCAGATTGCTTCTGGGATGCTCAGGCTTTTCCTCAAACTCCGTAATGCGCTTATTCTCATCGGTAATCATAATACCGAAACGGCTTGCCTCCTCCATGGGAACAGGCATAACAGCAATGGTTACCTCAGATCCGTTCTCTTTGTGGAAATCCAGCATCTGCTCATAATCCATCTTGTATATGTGATCTCCGGAAAGAATCAGCACATAATCCGGATTAAAGCTTTCCATGTACTCCAGATTCTGATAGATTGCGTTTGCGGTACCGGTATACCATTCACTGTTGCTGCTCTTTTCGTAGGGCGGCAATACCGTAACTCCTCCGATATTACGGTCTAAGTCCCAGGGAATTCCGATTCCGATATGGGTATTTAAACGAAGAGGCTGATACTGCGTCAGAACACCCACGGTATCCACACCTGAATTAATACAATTAGAGAGAGGAAAATCAATAATGCGATACTTTCCTCCGAACGCTACAGCAGGTTTAGCCACCTTAGAGGTCAATACTCCCAAACGGCTTCCCTGTCCTCCTGCCAATAACATGGCTATCATCTCTTTTTTAATCATGTCTTCACCTCATTCTAGCCTTTTTTGCAAACTATATCACAAATATATTATAACATATTATTCTGTAAAAGGGAACAATAACCATCACAAAATTTGCCTTTTTTCAGTGATTTTTAACAATATTTTGCATATTTTCCATTCCCGGGCAATTTTTTATTCATTTTCAATTACCCTTTTCATTTATCATTTGTTTTTTTCCCATAATCTGTATATAATGTAAATGATGTAACCAATAAACAATCAATCAAAGGAAGTAGAAACATGTATCAAGTAGACTTTAACTGTCCTATATCCGTCTATTTTGTAGGTATCGGCGGCATCAGCATGAGCTGTCTTGCCGAAATACTGGCAGATGCAGGGTTTACGGTATCCGGCTCTGACAGATCCAAAAGCCTGCTGACGGAAGCCCTTGAGCAAAAGGGAATTACCGTATTCTATGGACAACGCTCCGAGAATATTACAAGAGATATTGACTGCATGGTGCTTACCAGTGCTATCAGCAAAGATAATCCCGAGTACATCGCGGCCGACAAACTGCACATCCCTATGCTTTCCAGGGCCGAACTGATGGGACAGATTATGAAAAATTATAAAACCCCTATTGCCGTAAGCGGTACTCACGGCAAGACTACCACCACCTCCATGATCAGCGAAATTCTGTTGGAAGCCGACACTGATCCCACACTTTTGGAGGGTGGCATCCTAAAGAGCATCGGCGGCAATCTGCGCATCGGCGGAAAAGAACTTTTTGTAACGGAGGCTTGCGAATACACCAACAGTTTCCTTGACTTTTTCCCTAAGGTGGGGCTGATTCTCAATATTGAAGAAGATCATCTCGACTTTTTCAAAGATATTCATGACATCCGCAATTCCTTCCATGAATTCGGAAGACTGCTTCCTAAGGACGGATGCCTGATTATGAACGGTGCCATAGATAATTATACCGAACTAACCGCCGATTTGAACTGTAAAATAATTACATTTTGTAATAACGATACGACCTCGGAGGGCAAAGCTCCTGATTATTACCCCACGGACATCAGCTTCGATGCCCTGGGCAATTCCACATTTCTTGTTCATTGCAGGAACAAAGAGCCCCGCAAAATCACCCTTCGGGTTCCCGGCATGCACAATATCTGCAATGCATTGGCTGCCATTGCACTGGCTGATTATCTGCACCTTGCAGACGACGCCATTGTCTCTGCCCTTTCCAAGTTTTCCGGTGCAGACCGCAGATTTGAATATAAGGGCACCATCGGCGGTGTGACTGTAATTGATGATTATGCACATCACCCCACAGAAATCGAGGCTACGCTGACTGCCGCCGGCAGTACACCACACAAAACACTCTGGTGTGTGTTTCAGCCTCATACCTATACCCGCACCAAGGCATTTATGACAGAGTTTGCCAAAGCGCTCTCTCTCGCAGACAAGGTTGTCCTTGCAGATATCTATGCCGCCCGCGAGACCGATACCCTTGGTATCAGTTCCCGCACCCTGCAGCAGGAGATTATAAAGCTCGGAAAAGAATGCCACTATTTTCCTTCTTTTGATGAGATTGAAAATTTTCTTTTGGAAAATTGCATAAAGGATGATATGTTGATAACTATGGGGGCAGGAGATGTCCATAAAATCGGGGAAAATCTTCTCGGAATCTAGTTGTCCACAATATCCACAGGAAAACCGACAATTGTATGCCCGTGTTTCCTGTGGATATTTTTAACATCTTATGTGGATAAATTATTCGTGATTCTTTCAGCAAAAACCTTATATACCGATATTCTTATCCACATTTTCCACACTATCCACATTTTAACGAAACCCCAGTATTTATCGCACTTTCGGGAAAATTGACTATTCCATTTTGGGAAAGCTTATGCTATACTTGGTTTTGCTCCAAAAGAGCAATGGATGGGTGAAAGGATTGTGTTACTATGGCACGCTTAACAATTTATAAGGACAACTATGTAGACTCCACCGTTGTGTCCAATCGTTTTATTGATGAGTACATGAAGGACGCCAACGATGCGCAGTTAAAAATATATTTATACCTGATTCGCATGTTAAATGCCAATCAGGCTATTAGTGTGTCCGACATTGCGGACAAGTTTAATCATACCGAGAAGGATGTTATCCGTGCCTTAAAATATTGGGAAAAGAATAAGCTTCTCGATTTGGACTATGATGATGACAAGAATCTGGTGGGCATTCACTTAATGGACCTAAATGCCAATGTTGCTTTTACCGCTCCCGTACAGCAGGCAGAACCTGTCGTTTTTGCATCTTCCGCGCCTTCTCCGACGCAGACTGCAAATGTGACTTACGAAAAGCCTCTTTACTCCCCGGATCAGCTCCGTGAATTTAAGAATAGGGAATCCACCGCCCAGCTTTTGTTTATCGCAGAATCTTATATCGGAAAACCTTTATCCCCTTCCGAAATGAAGTCCATTCTATTCTTTACAGATGTACTCCAATTCTCCGATGACTTAATAGATTACTTAATCCAGTACTGCGTAGACCGCGGCAAGAAGGATTTCAAATACATAGAAAAGGTTGCTGTCAATTGGGCTGAAGAGGGAATCACCACTCCCAAGCAGGCACAAAAGCTGGCCGGCAAATATGATAAGAATGTATATGCCATTATGAATGAGCTTGGCAAAAGCGGTTCTCCCACTAACAAGGAGATGGAATACATTACCCGCTGGACCAAGGATTACGGTTTTTCCACCGATATTATTTTTGAAGCCTGTGAACGAACTGTACTCGCCACGGACAAGCACCGTTTTGAGTATGCGGAAGGTATCTTAAGCAGCTGGAAACGCGAGAATGTACATCACAAGGCTGACATAAGAAAGATTGACGATTTATATCAGCAGAAGCGCAAAAATACTTCACGCCCGGCTTCTGCCAACCGTTTTAATCAGTTTACACAAAATAACTATGATTTTGACACTCTCGAAAAAGAGCTATTAAGCAACTGACAAGGAAGGGGCATCTGCCGTGGCATTAACGAATGAACAACACAAAGCCATTATCAGAGGCTATGAAATAACAAGAGACGAGAACCGCAGGATATTTGAGACGCGCAGAGAATTAGTATATGAACGGATTCCCGAGTACCGTGAGCTTGATTCCTCCGTAGGCAGTATAGCTCTTGCCAAAACCAAGGCTATGCTTGAGGGTGATGAATCTGCTCTGCAGGACTTTTCTGCTTCCCTTGACAAAATCATTAAACGCAAACAGCTGTTGCTAAGTGAGCACGGTTTTTCGGCTGATTACTTGGAGCCTGTCTACACCTGTCCCCGGTGTCAGGATACCGGTTATATATATACCGCTGAGGGCCTGAAAGAGAAGTGTCCCTGCTTTATCACAAAAGAGACTGCCATTCTCTATGAGCAGTCCAACATACGCGAAATGATTGCAAAAGAGAATTTTACCACTCTCTCCTACGAATATTATAACGGAGAGGATTTGTCACGCTTTGAAAAAGCCGTACATATCTGCAAAAATTTTACAAATACTTTCACAAAGGACTACCAAAATCTTTTCCTTTATGGTACTGTAGGTACGGGAAAGAGTTTTCTTTCCGGCTGTATCGCCAATGAGCTTTTGAGTCAGGGCTATTCCGTTATTTATTTCAGCTCTGCCGGACTGTTCGAAACGCTTGCCAGATATTCTTTTGATACAAAATCAAAAGAAACTCTTTACAATTTCTGCAAAGACTTATACAATTGTGACTTGGTGATTATAGATGACCTGGGTACGGAAGTGACTAATTCCTTTGTCACCTCCCAGCTATTTGCCTGTCTGAATGAACGCCATTTAAGACGAAAGGCCAGCATCATCTCCACCAATCTTAGTCTGGAAGAGTTACGTGACCGCTATTCCGATAGAATTTTCTCACGGATTACCAGCAATTACACTCTCTGTAAGCTGACCGGTCCGGACATCCGCATGTACAAAAAAAGAAATGCAAATACCTTTAACATATAGAAAGCGAGGATATTTTTCATGGGCAATCGTGAAGAAAAACGCAATTTGGAAACCATACCTGTAGGTTCTTTGGGGATTATTTCCATGGAGGGCTGCAAGTCACTGGGAGAAAGAGTCGATAAGTATCTTGTCCGCTGGAGAGCAGAACGCGAGAGTGAACACAAAGAATCCCTCGCTTTTTCCGGTTACCAAAGAGACTCTTATCTGCTTGGCGCAAAGGTTCCCCGCTTCGGTTCCGGTGAAGCAAAGGGTATGATTTTGGAATCTGTGCGTGGTACCGATCTGTACCTGTTAGTAGATGTATGTAATTACTCTCTGACCTATTCCCTTTGCGGACATGAAAATCACATGTCCCCCGACGACCATTATCAGGATTTAAAGCGTATTATTGCTGCTGTTGGCGGCAAGGCAAGACGTATCACCGTCATTATGCCTTACCTGTATGAATCACGCCAGCACAAGAGGACTTCCCGTGAATCCCTGGACTGCGCATTGGCTTTACAGGAGCTTGTACACATGGGTGTAGATAACATCATTACCTTTGATGCACATGACCCCAGAGTACAAAATGCAATTCCCTTAAACGGTTTTGAAACCGTGCAGCCCGCTTACCAGTTTATCAAAGGACTTCTCAGCACCGAGAAAAATTTACAATTAGATTCCGACCACATGATGGTTATCAGTCCTGACGAAGGCGGTATGAAGCGTGCTATATATATTGCCAATGTTTTAGGCTTGGATATGGGCATGTTCTATAAGAGACGTGACTACACTCAGGTGATTGACGGCCGCAACCCTATCGTTGCCCACGAATTTTTGGGTACCAGCGTAGAGGGCAAGGATATGATTATCATTGATGATATGATTTCCTCCGGTGAAAGTGTATTGGAGGTAGCTGCAGAGCTCAAAAAACGCAAGGCCAACAAGATATTTGTATTCTCTACCTTCGGATTATTTACCGGCGGTCTTGATAAATTTGACAGGGCTTATGAAAACGGCACTATCAACCGTGTCCTTACTACAAATTTGATTTATCAGACTCCCGAATTGTTGGAACGTGAATGGTATGTAAATTGTGACATGAGCAAGTATATCGCATATATCATAGATACCCTGAATCACGATTCATCCATCAGCGACCTGTTAAATCCCAGCGAACGTATTCAACAGATCGTTGCAAAATACAAAAATGGTGATTTAGCGTGACGCGCGGACGTACCACAACCGTGAAAATGACATTAACAGGCCTAATGGCAGCTCTTATCTGCCTATTAGGCCCTTTTTCTGTGCCTGTACCTTTCAGTCCCGTTCCACTTTCTCTGTGTACAATGGTTATCTATTTTGCCGTATATGTGTTAGGTCTTGGACTCGGTACCTGCAGTGTCACAATATATCTACTTTTGGGCTTGATTGGCCTTCCCGTATTCTCAGGTTTTACAGGCGGAGCCGGCAAACTGCTCGGTCCTACCGGCGGTTACCTTATCGGCTATCTCTTTATCGCCTGTATCAGCGGATTATTTATCAAAAAATGGGGAACCTCCTACACTTTACAAAACTTAATCATATGTTTTTTTGGCATGACCTTCGGAACTATTGTCTGCTATTTATTTGGCACGCTCTGGCTCTCCTACCAGCTTTCCTTAAGCTTTACTACCGCCTTATCAGTCGGTGCCCTTCCCTATATCCCCTTAGATATCCTCAAGATGATTCTCGCACTCCTCCTTGCCCGAAGCACAAAAAAACGCCTGAACGTGTCTGGATTTTTTTAAACAGGGAAGATTTGAATCGTTTTGTTGTTTACAATTCGGGACTGTAGGGTAATTGCAACTATTAAATACATCAAAACACCCCTGCCCATGGAATCTCCTCCACAGACAGGGGCTTCTTTTTAGAATAATTTTTTAAGAGAACCAAGTGCTCCGGAAAGCTTATCAACAGAAACCTTTGCCTTAACACCATCCACTACCTTATCCATCACGTCATCCGGCAAATCAATACCAATGATGCCTTCTACTGTTTTGATGGGGTCCTTCTTAAATTTATCAAGAAGCTTCTCGTCAGATTTTACTTTCTCAACAACTTCTTCAATCTTTTCCTTGATATCCATGAATAATTACTCCTTTACAATCGCAGCATCAGCAGCATTCTTCTTTACAGAATCAATACCGTTTAAGCAACTTGCAACTGCCTTATATCCTTCACTTACTGCAATCACCTGACCATTGGTAGCTTTCAAACGGAAACGGAACTCTCCTACCTTGTCAGTATATACCTCAAACTTGGGATTCTTCTCTACGGAATAACCCTCTACAGTCTGATTCTCAACTGCAGCCACAGGTGCATTCTTCTGAACGCTTGCAATACCTTTTTTGCAGGAAGCTTCAGAGCTGTAAACCTCAGAAGTAGCAATAACTTCTCCATTACCTGCCTTCAAATCGAACTTGATACCGGTGTTAGTATTACGAACAACAAACTTACCCATTTTTTATTCCTCCTACGTATATTATGATAGAATTATACATCTGGCTTTATTATATCCCAGAATGCACCAAAAGGCAAGAATTGCATTACTCTTTTTGCACATAAGTGATAAAACAATTTCCGTTTTCCAAAAACCATTCTGTAGAGTCATTTATGCCTTTTTTGTACAGACTTCCTTTGGCAGGCTCCATAATCACCACATTGTATTCATTAAAACCGGTTACCAATACCGCTTCTCCGTTCTGCAACAACGCGAGCACCGGTATATCCCTGTTTACAAAATACAAAACAGCATCCAATGAACATCCTGTCAAATCCAGTATTCTGGCATTTTCCATGCTTTCCCGCAAAATATCCGATACACCTTTCCCTTGCTCCAGCATATACTGAGCATTGCTCATTATTCCTTCCATGGCCATTATGGTATCCAAACATACCGCAACACTTGATTTGTTTTCGGTTACTTCCTCTGCTCTGATAGCCATTATCTGATTCTTGCTAACGCGGTTCCCCCTCATCCAAATAGTTTCTCCACCTGCTTCCACTACCACACCCGCGGTATCATATGCTTCCTGCACCGCCGCAGCAGGAGAAAAAAATATTCCCTGTACGCCGTACGGTCCATACACATAATAAAGTGCTTTATCCGAATCGTCTTCCAAAATCAGTTCTCTTCCGCCTTCAAATACTACTTCTTTAGGTGTCATCAATTTAATGGACTTACCATCAATTACATTTCTGGTCTGTATCTGAACATATCGTTCATAAACATCAATTGTTGCAGTAACAATTTTGTTTTTACCCACCTCTTCCTGCAAATTGTTCATGATATGATCCGGCTCAGTCTCTGTATAATTTCCATCTTCTTGTCTTCTGACTCTTGTAAGAGTTATCTGATTATCTATCACTGTACAGGAGGTCACATATATATCAGGCTGCATATATTCTTTTAAAAGCTCACCGGATGCATTTGCTATGCACACCTTATACATAGGCATAAACATCTGCCCTGTTGTTTCCTCCCTGATGTCCGCTTCTCGAATTACACCATAGATAACATCTTCACCCATAAATCCAAGAACGCTAAGCTTTTCGCCTGCTTTCACGCTGATATCTTTTCCGATATCATTACTCAGATTCATAAGCTTCAATTGATTATCATTCTGCCATACAATCATTTTGTGTTTATCCGACACACGAATCTGACTGTCCTCGGAAATATCCACCATCTGCTGCCACGTTTTCTCTGTCAAATCAATAGAATAAACCTTACTGTCCAAAGACAGATAAAGCTTGTTTTGACTGTTATAGTACAATAACTGTTCCATCTGCGGCTTCAGCACACTATATGCTTTATCATATGGGATGTAAACCGCTTCTTCAATGGTGTTTAACGCTTGGTCATAAGAATACACCTGAATTCCCACTTCACCCTCGTGTCTTCCCCGATTCATATAACCATACACCGCAAAGGTGATACTTCCGCCTTCTTTTACATCCAAAACTTTAATGGCATGCGCATCATATACCGCTCTTGCATCCTTATTATTGCTATCATAAAATCCAAATACGGCGGTAAGTCTGTTTGTTGTGACATTATAACTGTACAAGTTGTTTGCGACCACAAATACCACCACATTACCGTCCGCACTTTCTACCATCGGAATAGCCGAATCGGTTATGCCCAATAATAACTTGTCATTTGCGTACATCTCTTCTGCATCCGGCAGCTGCGTCATGGTTCGCTCATAATCAAGCAGGTACATTCTGTCAGGAGTGTATCTGACACGATAGTACTCTTTTACCAAATAATAAACCGTCTTTTTACCATTTGTGGTAGAAACCATGTAATCCATCACAATTCCGGCAGTCTGGTTTGCAATCTCCTTTAATGCAATCGCCGGTTTCATTTCTTCTTTAACCGGCAAATCTCCCCAGGTAATCTGCTTGAAGCTGCTGTGTATATTCACTTTATGAAAGGAACTGTTATCCTCAAGCGCAGCATTTGTTTCCAAGTACTTGGTTATTTGCTTCGCCTGCTCCTTATCGAAAAGCCTTTCGTGAAAATCCTTTACAAATGCAAGTTTTTCTACTGCATGGAGAGAATCACTCCAAATCGCCCTTGTATAATATCGCACTTCCCGCTCTTCATCCAATACAAGTCCAATGACCAGCGCGTATTCCTTGTCCCTCTCAATCAGATCTTTCAAAGAAATACGGACTGATATCTTATTCTGTATCACCTGATAATCTGTTACTTGAGTATTTTCTATTAATCTGCTTCCATCCGTATTTCTGACTTCCACCCATATTCCGGTTACATTCCTGTCGTAAGTATCCACAACAAATTCCGTATCGCGATTCTCTCCCAGTACGGTAACCGTATCTCTCTGAAATGCAGTATCCATCACTACGGTATAGCCATGAAGCTGATTATAGCTGATTCCTGCTTTTTGCATATATATCACAGGCAGACTGGCAGGCTGCATTTCCATAGTCATATTATTGTGCCCCTTATTCATAATCTTACCGATTACCACTAAGGAAATCACAAATACAATTACTAATACAAAGCATTTGATAAGTGTTTTTTTCATAAAAGCCTCTCTAATGAAGGATTTATCTGCAAAAAGGATATTAAGTCATCTACATTATCTGCAGATGGCTTCGCCTTTATTTTATTGCTTTTTACTGCACGAATCAACAGATTCTTGGGCGTATGTTCCATATCAATGAACTCCAGAATCTGTGTTTCATATCCGCACCTTTCCAAAAGATTTGCCCTGACTGCATCCGTTATCAGCGCTGACATACGTTCTTTTATCAGTCCATACTTCAACACCGGCTGCAGGGCATCGCATTTTATCTGTTTATTTACTTCGTGCTGACAGCAGGGATCTGCCATAATTACCTTAGCTCCCCACTTAACAGCCTTTTCCAATGCATAATCCGTAGCTGTGTCACAGGCATGTAAAGATACCACCATATCCACTGCATTCGCACCCTCGTAGGTACTGATGTCACCCTTCTCAAAATGAAGCTTTTCATAACACAGTTCCTTTGCCAACCGGTTACAATGCTCAATTACATCTGCCTTCAAATCAAGACCTGTCACCTCAATATCTCTATGCTGCAACTCATGCAAATAATAATACATTGCAAAGGTAAGATAGGATTTACCGCATCCGAAGTCGATAATGCGTATGGTTCGCTCCTTCGGCAATTGCTCCAAAACATCTTCTATAAACTCCAAATAGCGGTTAATCTGTTTGAATTTATCATATCTTGCCTTGGTTACTTTTCCGTCCGGCGATTGTACGCCAAGTCCCACCAAAAAATCCACGGGTTGTCCATCCCGCAAAATATACTGCTTGCCGCGGTTGTGCGACAGCAGCTCCTTTTTGCTCTGCTCCCCACCACCAGCATTTTCAGGATTCTTCCTTCGGCTTTTTACAGTAATTTTACCTTTTTTGCTGACAAGCACCGTTACTTCTTCGGAAGCCGCCTTAAATTCTCCCTGCTTAAAAAGCTCCTGCATATACACTAAAATGCGAGAACACATTTCCTCCGCCGTGAAATTTTCATGAAACACCTGAGTTCCGCGGTAGGTTGTCTCCTGAAAAAGCAGCCGGTCCTTAATACAGACCGGTCTTACTTTCACCTTGGATGCTCTTTCTACATCTTTCGTATTGCTTAAAACAATCTGTGTCAGCTGTTCAGTTAATATTCTTTGTAATACAATTCTTAATTCATCCATATTCCTGCTCTTTTACCGCCGTGTCTTCTCTTATATACTTCATTGCAAATCAGCACCTGAATCATTTCTTCCATCATCTTCCATTTCTCAGGTGCCAAATCCGCATCTTTATTTTCTGCTTCAGCTTCTTTTTTCAAAATATCCGTCACTGTCTTCGCCAGACGTTGCAGACAATATTTATCAGGATATTCATCATATATCATACTGCCTTCATAATCTATTTTGTCCAATATTTCAGCCACCTTGCGCTGATACCGTTTCACCTGTGCCGGATACGTCTGTTGTAAATATTCCAAATCGCGTAATACTTCCTGTCCGTTTCTGCCTCCCATATATCCGGGATAAGTCATATAAAAGGGAATGGGAACATTGCTTGGAAAGGTATGAAGTCTTCTTGGTGTAAAATCCATACGCAGTGCCTCATAGTTATTTTGTATAACATATGCGCACTGCGTATTCTTTGTGAATTTTTAAGTCTTATTAACTTATCGCAAAACCTGAATTCTTGTAATTGCCTTCTGCAAAGCTATCTCTGCACGTACAATATCCGTCCCCGCCTCTTTCTGACGAAGTCTCTCCTGCGCACGTTCCATAGCCGCCTCTGCACGATGCTCATCAATCTCCTCCGGCCATTCGATAATCTCTGCCAGAATCGTAATCTTATCCGGCAAAATCTCTGCAAATCCGGAATGCAGGGCTGCCTGTTTCTCTCCCTGTGCTTCGCTGATGTGCAAAATACCCGGCTTGACAATTACTGTCAGGGGAATATGTCCCGGCAGAATACCTACCTGGCCTTCGATGGTATTGAATTCTACCATATCCACTTCGCCCTCATAGAACACTCTGTCAGGCGTAATGATACGCAACTGAAAGCTATTGTTATCTGCCATAGCCGCCTCCCTATTTCACCTTTGCCAAAACATCATCGATGCTTCCGGCATTCAGGAAGTAGCTTTCAGGAATATCGTCATGCTTGCCTTCCAGAATCTCTTTAAAGCCTCTGATGGTCTCATTAATAGGTACATACTTACCTTCCAGACCGGTAAACTGTCCTGCTACGAAGAAGGGCTGTGAAAGGAATCTCTGCACCTTACGTGCACGGGATACTACAAGCTTATCTTCCTCGGAAAGCTCATCCATACCTAAGATTGCAATAATATCCTGAAGTTCCTTGTATCTCTGAAGGATTTCCTGTACTCCACGTGCAACATTATAGTGCTCCTCACCCAGAATTCTGGGGTCAAGGATACGGGAGGTGGACTCCAAAGGATCAACCGCGGGATAAATACCAAGCTCTACGATGGAACGGGACAATACCGTGGTCGCATCCAAGTGAGCAAAGGTTGTTGCGGGCGCAGGGTCAGTCAAATCGTCCGCAGGCACATAAACTGCCTGAACGGAGGTAATGGAGCCGTTCTTTGTAGAAGTGATACGCTCCTGCAAAGCGCCCATCTCTGTCTGCAGAGTAGGCTGATAACCTACCGCGGAGGGCATACGTCCCAAAAGCGCGGAAACCTCACTACCTGCCTGTGTAAATCGGAAAATATTGTCGATAAACAGAAGTACGTCCTTACCACCCTTATCACGGAAATACTCTGCCATTGTAAGTCCTGTTAAGCCTACACGCATTCTTGCTCCGGGGGGCTCGTTCATCTGACCGAATACCATGGTAGTCTTGTCGATAACGCCGGACTCCTTCATCTCATGGTAAAGGTCGTTACCCTCACGGGTACGCTCACCTACACCGGTAAATACGGAATATCCGCCGTGCTCGGTAGCAATGTTTCGAATCAACTCCTGAATCAAAACGGTTTTTCCTACACCCGCACCGCCAAACAGACCAATCTTACCACCCTTCTGATAAGGGCAGAGAAGATCAACAACCTTGATACCGGTTTCCAATAATTCAGTCTCTGTAGACTGTTCTTCAAATGCAGGTGCCTGTCTGTGGATGGGTTCATAGCTCACTCCCTCGGGAGCAGGCTGATTATCGATAGGCTGACCTAATACGTTGAAAATTCTTCCCAAGGTATTCTCACCTACCGGAACCGAAATCGGCGCACCTGTAGCAATCGCTTCCATGCCTCTGATGAGTCCATCAGTAGGTCCCATGGCGATACATCTTACCGTATCATCACCCAGATGCTGGGAAACTTCAACAGTCAGCTCGCCTCCCTCACGGGTAGGGATGCGGATTGCTTCATTAATCTCAGGAAGCTTACCTTCGTCAAAGCGCACATCCAAAACCGCACCGATGACCTGGGTAATCTTACCTTTATTCTCTCCTGCCATTTCTACCTCTTTCCGCCCGCAGCTGCGGACATATATTTCATAACTTTAACATTTGGAAGAATTGCCATGGCAATTCTTCCAGATAAGGGGCGCGCCTCGCGCCGATACAGTTCTTAGGCTGCGTATTTTGCAGTCTTAGAACTGTCCTTATCTTATCTAGCCTAGTGCTTCCGCACCTGCTATAATTTCAGTTAACTCCTGTGTAATAGAGCCCTGACGTGCTCTGTTATATTTAAGCGCCAAATCGCTGATCATTTCCTCCGCATTGCTGGTTGCATTATCCATTGCCTGCATACGTGCTCCGTTTTCACTGGCAACCGCCTCAACCATCGCTCCATAAATCAGGCTTGCAATGTATTTGGGGACAATCATATCGAGAGCCTCTACATCCTCCGGTTCAAAGTTCATAATCGCATCCTGATTTGAACTATCTGCCGGATTCTCTGCATCATACTCTACGGGTAACAGCTTTAACAACGTAGGCACATGGCTTACCGTATTCTTAAAGGAAGTGTAGGCAAGATATATCTCACCGATTTCTCCTTCCTCAAAGGAGGTTAGCAACCTTTTTGCCATAAGCATTG